>NZ_JAXOVV010000016.1:0-95385 GCF_036663415.1 Salinicola sp. 4072
TAGCTGGTTGATAGGCACGGTGTGGAAGCGCTGCAAGGCGTTGAGCTAACGTGTACTAATGCCCCGTGAGGCTTGACCATATAACCCCAAGGGGTTTACGACACCGGTACGAGACGTACCGCGTGCGGTCGGTGATGATCACCGACAGACTGGATACGCCCTGTCTTGAAGAGCAGGCAGGCGAGACGTGTCTCGGTCAGCATGATCCGAATCGGTTGGGATGATGGCTATTGCAGTCACGCCACGCATCCCGACGTCAGTTTTGCCTGACGACCATAGCGAGTGGGAACCACCTGATCCATGCCGAACTCAGTAGTGAAACCGCTCAGCGCCGATGGTAGTGTGGGGTCTCCCCATGTGAGAGTAGGTCATCGTCAGGCATCTATCCCAAACCCCAGCCCAAAAGGCTGGGGTTTTTTCTTTATTGGTCAATGCAAAATCGGCCTAGGGGTGGTCTGTCGCTACCCAGTCGAGGGGAGTGGCTCCGCCTCGTTATCGGTGGCGCTGGAATTTCGCTAGAATGGCGCTTTTCTCGCTGGGCAATAATCCTTCATGAGCATCGGTGATCTGATACGCCTGCTGGGCGATGGCAATTATCACTCTGGTCAGCAGCTAGGCGAACATCTAGGTGTCTCGCGCACGGCTGTCTGGAAGCAGCTCAAGAAGCTGGAAGCAATGGATCTGCCACTGGAGGCAGTCAAGGGGCGCGGATACCGCCTGGTCAACTCGCTGGAGTCTCTTGATGGGGCCAGTATCGTTGCGCAGCTTCCTGCCGGGCCTCGGCGCCACCTCAAGCGGCTGTTCGTCGAGGATGTGCTCGATTCCACCAATACCTTCCTGCGAGATCGCTTCCGGCATGGTGCGGGACATGGCGAGGTCTGCCTGGCAGAAAGTCAAACGGCAGGCCGAGGACGCCGAGGCAAGTCCTGGAGTACCAGTTGGGGTGGTAGTCTAATTCTTTCCCTGGGATGGCGATTCGAATCGGGTGTAGCTGCGCTCGAAGGGCTGAGCCTAGCCGTTGGCGTGGTGCTGGCTGAGGTGGTCGAAGCGTTTGGTGCCAATGTTGCCTTGAAGTGGCCCAACGACGTTCTGATCGCCATCGACGACGAGTGGCGAAAGCTTGCAGGCATTCTGCTCGAGGTGACCGGGGACGTCGAAGGGCCTTGTGAGGTAGTCATCGGTATTGGGGTCAACGTCTCGCTGAATGACGCTGTGCGAAAGGCGGCAGGGCAGCCCATAGGGGCTCTCGCAGACGTGATCGATTCCCCCTCTCGCAATCATGTCGCTGCGGCTCTGATCGAATCCTTGTTGACGATGTTGCCTGAATTCGAGCGGCAAGGCTTCAGCGCCTGGCGAGCGCAGTGGAACCGTAGGCATGCTTATGCTGGTCATGCCATTCGTATTCACCAGGGCAGCACGTCCTATACCGCCACGGCGATCGAAGTCGACCGGCAGGGCAACCTGGTAGTGATGACGGATACCGGTGAACGGGCGCTGACTGGAGGCGAGATCAGCATTCGCCTGGAGGAGTAGTCCGCTACGGAAAGCCATTGTCGAAAATGCATATTCACGCTTGCATTGAGTGCCTTCCTTTGACACAATGCGCCCCGCTTTGAACGCAAGGCCATCGGTGTGTGGCGCTGTTATTGTAGTAAAAACAGATGCTTGACATTGGTGAGTGGTAGGGTAAAATCTGCCGCCGGTATGGAGAGGTTCCCGAGTGGCCAAAGGGAGCAGACTGTAAATCTGCCGCGAAAGCTTCGAAGGTTCGAATCCTTCCCTCTCCACCAGATTTTTTGACAGAGTTTTACCGGTCTGTCTCGGTAAGCCAGAGTCAGAGCGGGTAGGCGGGTATAGTTCAATGGTAGAACCTCAGCCTTCCAAGCTGATGGTGTGGGTTCGATTCCCACTACCCGCTCCATGCTGTTGGTGATGATTTAAGCTCATGTAGCTCAGGGGTAGAGCACACCCTTGGTAAGGGTGAGGTCGACGGTTCAATTCCGTCCATGAGCTCCATTTTTTGTTGTCGAAAGATGCGTGAAGGCGAGCATGAGCTCGCTTTTTTGATGGCGAAAGAAAATGTCGTGACGGGATTGATTTTCTCGACATTTCTCCGCTATCATAGCGCCCTCCTAATTTCCGGGTGATTCTCGGATGTGTAGTTGCAGGCCAGTAGCTCAATTGGCAGAGCAGCGGTCTCCAAAACCGCAGGTTGGGGGTTCGATTCCCTCCTGGCCTGCCAGTCTTCCCCAGGCTGGCTCGTATTGATACCTTGTCTTGTTCGGTTATCGCGCCTTGAGTTGAGGAGTTTTCATGAAGCACAACGCCGAGGTGCAGGAGTCACGCTACGACACCCCAAAATGGATTGTCGTGGTGTTACTGCTCGCGGTCGCGGTCGGCGGTAATGCCTGGTTCGCGGAGCAGGCCCTGCTGTATCGCGTGCTGGGTGTCGTCGTCGTTTGCGGCATTGCCGCAGCGATCGCATTGGCCACGACCAAGGGGCGGGCGCTGATGGAGCTGGCGCGTGGCTCTAAGCGCGAAATTCAACGCGTTGTCTGGCCGACCCGACAAGAGACTATCCAAACGACATTGATCGTATTGGCGGCCGTCCTGGTTGTGGGTCTGTTGCTGTGGCTTATCGATACCGTCCTCGGTTGGGCGATGTCCGGAATCATTGGCTAGGAGTTTTCATGTCCAAGCGTTGGTACGTCGTTCACGCTTATTCCGGTTTTGAGAAGCAGGTCATGCGTTCGTTGATCGAGCGCGTCAAGCTTTACGGTGTCGAGGACCAGTTCGGTGACATCCTGGTGCCCACCGAGGAAGTCGTCGAAATGCGTGACGGCAAGCGCCGCAAGAGCGAGCGCAAGTTCTATCCCGGCTATGTACTGGTCGAGATGGAGATGAACGAACAGACTTGGCATCTGGTCAACGAAACGCCGCGAGTCATGGGTTTCATCGGTGGTACGCCGGAAAAGCCCGCTGCGATCACCCAGAAAGAAGCGGATGCGATCTTGCGCCGGGTCCAGGATGGCACCGACAAGCCACGTCCCAAGACACTCTTCGAGCCAGGCGAGACCGTACGTGTCGTCGATGGCCCCTTCGCCGACTTCAACGGCGTCGTGGAAGAGGTCAACTATGAAAAGAGTCGCCTGCAGGTCAGCGTGCTGATCTTCGGGCGCTCGACGCCGGTCGAGCTGGAGTTCGTCCAGGTAGTCAAGGACTGACCGGCGCCGAAGCAGCATTCACCGCAGCGCCTTCTGGTGCTGCGTTATCGTTGCCGGTCGATGTGCCGGCTGAACAGGGGAGCCGCAAGGCGTCCGTACCCGACTGGAGTTCAAAATGGCTAAGAAAGTTCAGGCCTATATCAAGCTGCAAGTCGCAGCCGGCAAGGCCAATCCGAGTCCGCCCGTGGGCCCTGCGCTGGGTCAGCATGGCGTCAACATCATGGAATTCTGTAAGGCGTTCAACGCCGCGACTCAAGAAATTGAGCCGGGCTTGCCGACGCCGGTCGTGATCACGGTTTACAGCGACCGCAGCTTCACTTTCGTCACCAAGACGCCGCCGGCAGCTGTGCTGCTGAAGAAGGCCGCCGGTATCAAATCCGGTTCTGGTGTGCCGAACAAGACCAAGGTCGGCACCGTGACGCGTGAGCAGCTCGAAGAGATCGCCAAGACGAAGGAGCCGGATCTGACGGCTGCCAATCTTGAAGCCGCTGTTCGTACCATTGCTGGTAGTGCCCGCAGCATGGGCCTCAATGTGGAGGGCCTCTGATCATGGCAAAGCTGACAAAACGTGCTCAGATGATTCGCGAGAAGGTCGAGCCGGGCAAGGTCTACACCCTTGAAGAAGCCGTCGCTCTGCTTTCCGAGGTGTCCACGGTCAAGTTCAAGGAGGCTGTCGAGGTCTCTATCAACCTGGGTGTCGATCCGCGTAAATCCGACCAGGTCGTACGTGGTGCTACCGTGCTGCCGAACGGCACGGGTCGTGACGTCCGTGTTGCCGTGTTTGCTCAGGGCGCTGCCGCCGATGCCGCCAAGGAAGCCGGTGCCGACATCGTTGGCATGGAAGATCTGGCTGATGACGTCAAGAAGGGCAACATGAACTTCGACGTCGTCGTGGCTGCCCCGGACGCCATGCGTGTGGTCGGTCAGCTGGGCCAGATCCTGGGGCCGCGTGGCCTGATGCCGAACCCCAAGGTCGGCACCGTGACTCCCGACGTTGCGACAGCAGTCAAGAACGCCAAGGCGGGTCAGGTCCGCTTCCGTACCGACAAGAACGGCATTATCCATGCCTCTATCGGTAAGGTGGATTTTCCGGCCGACGCGCTCAAGGGCAACCTCGAAGCACTGGTCAACGACCTCAAGCGTCTCAAGCCGAGCACGTCCAAGGGTATCTATCTCAAGAAACTGACCCTGTCCAGCACGATGGGCCCGGGTCTGACCGTCGATCACAGCACTTTTGCGTGATTGCCGGCAACTAGGCAGTAACTTTGCGGTCCCCGTGCGCTGCCAGGACGATTCGCGTCGTCCTGGCAGAGTGGGGCGGGGCACCGTCAAAGACCGCAGGTGTCGGCACCAGTCGTCGACTTAATGCCCTGTAGAGGGGCCTGCGCAGATGGTGTTGCTCGCCGATTCAGGTGTGCAGCCATCATCCAAGACTTTCACCGATGTCGGGTGAAAGAGATGGTAACCACCGGGTCGCGACGTCGTCGCCCCGGCACGAAGGAGTAACCACTGTGCCACTAGCACTCGAAGGCAAAAAAGCGATTGTTGCCGAGGTCAGTGAAGCCGCTAAGGACGCTCTTTCCGTCGTAGTTGCCGATTCTCGCGGTGTCACCGTTGGCGCAATGACCGATTTGCGCAAGCAGGCTCGCGAGAATGGCGTCCAGATTCGTGTTGTCCGCAACACGCTGGCTCGCCGCGCGCTGTCAGGGACTTCATGGGAGTGCCTGAACGAGACTTTCTCAGGCCCCACGCTGCTGGCCTTCTCCTACGATCACCCCGGCGCTGCCGCGCGGTTGTTCAAGGAGTTCGGCAAGTCGCAGAAGGAATTTGAAGTCAAGGCGCTGGCTTACGAAGGGGAGATGATCCCGGCCGCCGATATCGACCGTCTGGCTACGTTGCCGACTTACGATGAAGCGATCGCCAAGCTGATGTCCGTCATGAAGGAAGCTTCTGCCGGCAAGCTGGTTCGTACTCTTGCAGCTCTTCGCGATCAAAAGCAGGAAGAAGCCGCCTGATCGGTGCCTGCTCGCGTAGACTGAGTCGACTATTGAATCAACGAGCACTTGGCCGATGCCGGCTGGGGCTCCGCAAAGTTTAGGAATTTGAAAATGGCACTTTCTCAAGAAGACATCATCAACGCCGTTGCCGAAATGTCCGTGATGGAAGTTGCGGAACTGGTTTCTGCAATGGAAGAAAAGTTCGGCGTTTCTGCTGCGGCTGCCGTCGTCGCGGGACCGGCCGGTGGTGACGCTGGTGCTGCCGAAGAGCAGACCGAATTCGCCCTGGTCCTGACCGCTGCTGGTGACAAGAAAGTCAACGTCATCAAGGTCGTCCGCGAGATCACCGGTCTGGGCCTGAAAGAAGCCAAGGGTGCTGTCGATGGCGCACCTGCCACGCTGAAAGAAGGTCTGTCCAAGGACGACGCTGAAGAAGCCAAGAAGAAGCTGGAAGAAGCTGGCGCTTCTGTGGAGCTCAAGTAACTCTGTGCTCACGGCTTCACGCGCTGTGTAAGCGCCACGGCTGGTGGCGGGCCTACCCGCTGCCGGCCTTTTTCTGTTTTTGCTAGCCTGGCGTTAGTACGCCTGACTCGGGGTCGACCTTCCGGGTTCAGGATTGTAGCCACTAGACGAATTCCGACGGCGAGCTCCCTTTTTCGGGAGGCTTGCCGTCAGCGCCTAACGGGGGTAGCCCGCGTTAGGAGAGCGCCGACCACGCACCGGTCACCCATGGTGAACAAGCTGGGGAATACAGATGGCTTACTCATACACTGAGAAAAAACGCATCCGCAAGGATTTCGGCAAACTGCCTCAAGTAATGGATGTGCCCTACCTGCTGGCCATCCAGCTTGATTCCTATTACGACTTCCTCCAGCAGGACCGGGCGCCGGAAGAGCGTCTCGAGACCGGTCTCCATGCGGCTTTCAAGTCCGTATTTCCGATCGAGAGCTTCTCGGGTAATGCGGCGCTCGAGTATGTCAGTTACCGCTTTGGCACGCCGGCTTTCGACGTCAAGGAGTGTCAGCTCCGTGGCGTGACCTATTCGGCACCGCTGCGCGTCAAGGTACGCCTGATCATCTACGACAAAGAGTCGTCGAACAAGGCCATCAAGGACATCAAGGAGCAGGAAGTCTACATGGGGGAAATCCCCCTGATGACCGAGAACGGTACCTTCGTCGTCAATGGTACCGAGCGCGTCATCGTATCCCAGCTCCATCGCTCACCGGGCGTGTTCTTCGACCATGACAAGGGCAAGAGCCACTCCTCCGGAAAGCTGCTCTATTCCGCGCGCATCATTCCTTATCGCGGCTCCTGGCTGGATTTCGAATTCGACCCGAAAGACAACGTCTTCGTGCGTATCGACCGTCGCCGCAAGCTGCCGGCGACCGTATTGATGCGCGCGCTCGGCATGAACGCCGAGGAAATTCTCGAGACGTTCTTCGAAACCAGCACCTTCCATATCGAGAGCGATGGTATTTACGTCGAGCTGGTGCCGTCGCGGCTGCGTGGTGAGACCGCAACCTTCGACATCAAGGATGGCGATGGCAATATCGTCGTCGAGGAAGGTCGCCGGATCACCCAGAAGCACATCCGCCAGCTGGAAAATGCCGGACTCGAGCGTCTTCAGGTGCCGCTGGATTACCTGTTCGGCAAGACGCTGGCCAAGGATCAGGTCGACGCCAACACCGGTGAACTGATCTGCGAGTGCAACTCCGAGCTGACGCCGGAGCTGGTCGAGAAGCTGGGCCAGGGCGGCGTTACCAAGCTGGAAACGCTTTACACCAACGATCTCGACGCGGGCTCGTTCATCTCCGATACGCTGAAGGTGGACTCCACGCGCTCCGGCCTGGAAGCACTGGTCGAAATCTATCGCATGATGCGCCCCGGCGAGCCGCCCACCAAGGAAGCGGCCGAGACGCTGTTCCACAACCTGTTCTTCTCCGAAGACCGCTATGACCTGTCTGGCGTCGGTCGGATGAAGTTCAACCGTCGTCTACGTCGTGATACCGATACGGGTTCCGGCGTGCTCGACAATCAGGACATCCTCGATGTCCTGAAGGAACTGATCAATATCCGTAACGGCTTCGGTGAAGTCGACGATATCGACCACCTTGGCAACCGTCGCATCCGTTGCGTCGGCGAGATGGCGGAAAACCAGTTCCGTGTCGGCCTGGTGCGCGTCGAGCGTGCGGTCAAGGAGCGTCTCTCCATGGCGGAGAGCGAAGGCCTGATGCCGCAGGATCTGATCAATGCCAAGCCGGTGGCGGCAGCCGTGAAGGAGTTCTTCGGCTCCTCTCAGCTGTCCCAGTTCATGGACCAGAACAACCCGCTTTCCGAGGTCACGCACAAGCGTCGTGTGTCCGCGCTCGGGCCGGGCGGTCTGACCCGTGAGCGCGCCGGCTTCGAGGTGCGCGACGTTCACGCCACGCACTACGGTCGTCTTTGCCCGATCGAGACGCCGGAAGGTCCGAACATCGGCCTGATCAACTCGCTGGCGACCTACTCCAAGACCAACAGCTACGGTTTCCTCGAGACACCGTATCGCAAGGTCGTGGATCGTCAGTTGACCGACGAGATCGTGCATCTGTCGGCGATAGAGGAAGGCGACTACATCATCGCCCAGGCTTCGGCGACGGTCGACGAAAGCAACAAACTGATCGACGACCTGGTCCAGGTTCGCCACAAGGGTGAAACCACCTTCATGGCACCGGACAAGGTCACGCTGATGGACGTGTCGCCGCGTCAGGTCGTATCGGTCGCCGCTGCGCTGATTCCGTTCCTCGAGCACGATGATGCCAACCGCGCCCTGATGGGATCGAACATGCAGCGTCAGGCGGTACCGACCTTGCGTGCCGACAAGCCGCTCGTAGGCACCGGCATGGAGCGATTCGTCGCCCGTGACTCCGGCGTCTGCGCCGTGGCGCGCCGCGGTGGCGTGATCGACTCCGTCGACGCCAAGCGCATCGTTGTGCGTATCGACGAAGACGAGATCATCGGCGGTGAAGCCGGCGTCGATATCTACAACCTGACCAAGTACGTGCGTTCGAACCAGAACACCTGTCAGAACCAGCGTCCGATCGTGCGCCCGGGTGACAAGGTGGCGCGGGGCGACATCCTGGCCGACGGCCCGTCCGTCGACATGGGTGACCTGGCACTGGGTCAGAACATGCGTCTCGCGTTCATGCCGTGGAACGGCTACAACTTCGAGGATTCCATCCTCGTCTCCGAACGCGTGGTCGAGGACGATCGTTTCACCACGATCCACATCCAGGAACTGACCTGTGTCTCTCGCGACACCAAGCTGGGCGCGGAAGAGATCACTTCCGATATTCCCAACGTGGGCGAGTCGGCACTGGGCAAGCTGGACGAAGCGGGTGTCGTCTACATCGGCGCCGAAGTCGGCGCTGGCGACATTCTGGTGGGCAAGGTCACGCCGAAGGGCGAAACCCAACTGACGCCGGAAGAGAAACTGCTGCGCGCGATCTTCGGCGAGAAGGCGTCCGACGTTAAGGACACCTCGCTGCGTGCGCCGACCGGCATGCGCGGTACCGTCATCGATGTCCAGGTGTTCACGCGCGACGGCGTCGAGAAGGACTCGCGTGCACTTTCCATCGAGCAGCAGCAGCTCGACGAAGTGCGCCGTGACCTGCAGGAGACCTACCGGATCGCCGAGGAGGCGACCTTCGAGCGTCTCAAGCGCACCCTGGAAGGTCAGGCGGTCAACGGCGGCCCGAAGCTGAAGAAGGGCGACGTGCTGAGCGAGGATTACCTCGGCGAGCTGCCGCGCCAGCAGTGGTTCAAGCTGCGCATGCAGGACGAGTCTCTCAACGAGCTGCTGGCCCAGGCCGACGAACAGCTCGAGAACCGTCGCAAGGAGATGGACGAACGCTTCGAAGACAAGAAGCGCAAGCTCACTCAGGGCGACGACCTGGCACCGGGCGTGCTCAAGATCGTCAAGGTCTATCTGGCGGTCAAGCGTCGTATCCAGCCGGGTGACAAGATGGCCGGCCGTCACGGTAACAAGGGTGTCATCTCCGCGATCATGCCGATCGAGGACATGCCGTTCGACGACAACGGTCAGCCGGTCGACGTCGTGCTCAACCCGCTGGGCGTACCGTCACGCATGAACGTCGGTCAGATCCTCGAGACGCACCTGGGCATGGCGGCCCACGGTCTCGGTGTCAAGATCGACCGGATGCTGCGTGATGCCCGCGAGCAGCAGGTCAGCGAGATTCGCGGCTTCCTCAAGCAGGTCTACAACACCCAGGAGACCCGTCAGGAAGACATCGACTCCCTGACCGATGACGAGATCATCACCCTGGCCAAGAACCTGCGCGGCGGCGTGCCGATCGCGACGCCGGTATTCGACGGTGCGAAAGAGCACGAGATCAAGCATCTGCTGAGGCTTGCCGATCTGCCGGACTCCGGCCAGATGACGCTTTATGACGGGCGTACCGGCGAAGCCTTCGATCGTCCGGTGACCGTGGGCTACATGTACATGCTGAAGCTCAACCACCTGGTCGACGACAAGATGCACGCGCGTTCCACCGGCTCCTACTCGCTGGTCACGCAGCAGCCGCTGGGTGGCAAGGCGCAGTTCGGCGGACAGCGCTTCGGTGAGATGGAAGTGTGGGCACTCGAGGCGTACGGCGCCGCCTACACCCTGCAGGAGATGCTCACCGTCAAGTCGGATGACGTCGAGGGTCGTACCAAGATGTACAAGAGCATCGTGGACGGCGACCATACCATGCAGGCCGGTATGCCGGAATCCTTCAATGTGCTGGTGAAGGAAATCCGCTCGCTGGGTATCGACATCGAATTGGAAAGCTAAGACCGGCACAGTCGATCGATAGCGACGGTTTGCGGGGCGAGCGAGTGATTCGCGGCCCCGCTCATGACAACTCCGCAACGGAGCGATCCCATGAAAGATTTGGTGAAAGTCCTCAAGTCACAGGCGCAATCTGACGAGTTCGACGCGATCAAGATCACGCTCGCGTCGCCGGAAATGATTCGCTCCTGGTCATACGGCGAAGTCAAGAAGCCGGAGACCATCAACTACCGTACGTTCAAACCGGAACGTGACGGGCTTTTCTGTGCCAAGATCTTCGGGCCGGTCAAGGATTACGAGTGCTTGTGCGGCAAGTACAAGCGCATGAAGCATCGCGGCATCATCTGCGAGAAGTGTGGCGTCGAAGTGACCAAGGCAGCGGTTCGCCGCGAGCGCATGGGTCACATCGAGCTGGCCTCGCCGGTCGCGCACATCTGGTTTCTGAAGTCTCTGCCTTCGCGTATCGGCATGTTCCTGGACATGACGCTGCGCGACATCGAGCGCGTGCTCTATTTCGAATCGTTCGTCGTGATCGACCCGGGCATGACCACCCTCGAGCGCGGTCAGCTGCTCAATGACGAGCAGTATTTCGAAGCGCTGGAAGAGTTCGGCGACGACTTCGACGCGCGCATGGGTGCCGAAGCGGTTCAGGCACTGCTCAAGGACATCGATCTGGAAGAAGAGATCGATCGTCTGCGCGAAGAGATTCCGCAGACCAACTCCGAGACCAAGATCAAGAAGCTTTCCAAGCGCCTCAAGCTGCTGGAAGCCTTCTACAAGTCCGGCAACGCGCCGGCCTGGATGGTCATGGAAGTGCTGCCGGTGCTGCCGCCGGATCTGCGTCCACTGGTGCCGCTGGACGGCGGCCGCTTCGCGACGTCGGATCTCAACGATCTGTACCGCCGCGTCATCAACCGCAACAACCGTCTCAAGCGTCTGCTCGACCTCAATGCGCCGGACATCATCGTGCGCAACGAGAAGCGCATGCTGCAGGAATCGGTCGATGCGCTGCTCGACAACGGTCGTCGTGGTCGCGCCATCACCGGTTCCAACAAGCGTCCGTTGAAGTCGCTGGCCGACATGATCAAGGGCAAGCAGGGACGTTTCCGTCAGAACCTGCTGGGCAAGCGTGTCGACTACTCCGGCCGTTCGGTCATCACCGTCGGTCCGACGCTGCGTCTGCACCAGTGCGGTCTGCCGAAGAAGATGGCGCTCGAGCTGTTCAAGCCGTTCATCTACTCCAAGCTGCAGGGCAGCGGTCAGGCGTCCACGATCAAGGCCGCCAAGAAGATGGTCGAGCGTGAGCTGCCGGAAGTGTGGGACATCCTCGCCGATGTCATCCGCGAGCATCCGGTCCTGCTCAACCGCGCGCCGACGCTGCACCGCCTGGGTATTCAGGCATTCGAGCCGCTGCTGATCGAAGGCAAGGCGATCCAGCTCCACCCGCTGGTGTGTGCCGCCTACAACGCCGACTTCGACGGTGACCAGATGGCCGTCCACGTGCCGCTGACGCTGGAGTCCCAGCTCGAAGCGCGTGCGCTGATGATGTCGACCAACAACGTGCTGTCGCCCGCCAACGGCGAGCCGATCATCGTGCCGTCTCAGGACGTCGTGCTGGGTCTCTATTACATGACCCGCGAGCGCATCAACGCCAAGGGCGAAGGCAAGGCCTTTGCCAACCTCAACGAGCTGGATCGCGCTTTTGCGACCCAGAACGTGTCGCTGCACGCCCGGGTCAAGGTGCGCCTGACCGAGTGGCTGTCCGACGAGAAGGATGGCGAGGTGACCGAACTGACCGAGACGACCTCGATCAAGGACACCACCGTCGGCCGTGCGCTGCTGTTCCGCATCCTGCCGAAGGGGATGCCGTTCGAGCTCGTCGATCGCCCGATGAAGAAGAAGGCGATCTCCGGCCTGATCAACGAGGTCTACCGTCGTACTGGCCTGAAGGATGCGGTCATCTTTGCCGACCAACTGATGTATACCGGCTTCCGTCTGGCGACGTGGTCCGGGGCTTCCATCGGCGTCAACGACTTCGTCATTCCTGACGCGAAGGCGGAGATCGTCGATGCGGCCGAGGAAGAGGTCAAGGAAATCGAGGACCAGTTCTCCTCCGGTCTGGTGACCGCGGGCGAGAAGTACAACAAGGTCATCGATATCTGGTCCAAGGCCAACGACAAGGTGGCCAAGGCGATGATGGCGGGTATCTCGAAAGAGACCGTGACCGATCGCGACGGCAACGAAGTCGAGCAGGACTCGTTCAACAGCGTCTTCATCATGGCGGACTCCGGTGCTCGTGGTAGTGCGGCCCAGATTCGTCAGCTGGCGGGTATGCGCGGCCTGATGGCCAAGCCGGACGGCTCGATCATCGAAACGCCGATCACCGCCAACTTCCGTGAAGGTCTGAACGTACTGCAGTACTTCATCTCGACCCACGGTGCCCGTAAGGGGTTGGCGGATACGGCACTCAAGACCGCCAACTCCGGTTACCTGACCCGCCGTCTCGTCGATGTTGCCCAGGATCTGGTCATCACCGAAGAGGACTGCGGCACCCAGGAAGGGCTGACGTTGCACCCGGTGATCGAAGGTGGCGACGTCATCGTCTCCTTAGCGCAGCGCGTGCTGGGCCGTGTCGTGGCCCAGGACGTCATCGATCCCCAGACCGAAGACGTGCTGATCGCCCGCGGCACCCTGCTGGACGAAGCCTGGTGCGAAGAGCTCGATACCATGGGTGTCGACGAGATCATCGTGCGCAGCCCGATCAGCTGTGAAACCGCTCACGGCGTCTGTTCGGCCTGCTATGGTCGCGACCTGGCTCGCGGCCACCAGGCCAACATCGGCGAAGCGGTCGGCGTCATCGCGGCACAGTCCATCGGCGAGCCCGGCACGCAGCTGACCATGCGTACGTTCCACATCGGTGGTGCGGCATCCCGTGCCTCGGCAGTGGATAGCGTGCAGGTCAAGCACGGCGGCAGCGTGCGCCTGCACAACATCAAGTCGGTCGAGCGTGCCGACGGCAAGCTGATCGTGGTTTCTCGCTCCAGTGCCCTGGCCGTCGCCGACGATCATGGTCGTGAGCGCGAATACTACAAGCTGCCCTACGGTGCCGAGCTCTCCGTCAAGGATGGCGATCACGTCGAGGGTGGTCAGATCGTGGCGAAGTGGGATCCGCACACGCACCCGGTCGTTGCCGAAGTCCAGGGCAAGGCGCAGTTCACGGACATGACCGAAGGTCTGACCATGACGCGCACCGTCGATGAGATGACGGGTCTGTCGAACATCGAGGTGATCGAATCGGCCGCTCGCCCGGCATCTGGTCGCGACAAGCGCCCGATGATCATGCTGGTCGGCGAAGACGGTCAGCACGTGACGCTGCCGGGCTCCAACACGCCGGTACAGTATCTGCTGCCGGGCCGCGCCATCGTCTCTGTCGAGAATGGTGCCGAGATCGGCGTCGGTGAGGTCATTGCCCGTATCCCGCTGGAGGCGTCCGGCAACAAGGACATCACCGGGGGTCTGCCGCGCGTCGCTGACCTGTTCGAGGCGCGCAAGCCGAAGGAGCCGTCCATCCTGGCCGAGATCAGCGGTACGATCAGCTTCGGCAAGGAGACCAAGGGCAAGCGTCGTCTGACGATCACGCCGGAAGAAGGCGATCCGTTGGAGATGCTGATCCCGAAGTGGCGTCAGATCGGTGTGTTCGAGGGCGAAACGGTCGAGAAGGGCGAGGTCATCTCCGACGGCCCGAGCAACCCGCACGATATCCTGCGGCTGCTGGGCGTGGCGGAGCTGGCCAAGTACATCACCGTCGAGATCCAGGACGTCTATCGTCTGCAGGGCGTCAGCATCAACGACAAGCACATCGAAGTCATCGTGCGTCAGATGCTGCGCAAGGTCGAGATTACCGACGCCGGCGACTCGACGTTCATTCCGGGCGATCAGGTCGAACTGGTTCGGGTGCTCGAAGAAAATGCCCGTCTCGAGCAGGAAGAGAAGTTCCCGGCCAAGTACGAGCGTCTGCTGCTGGGTATCACCAAGGCATCGTTGGCGACCGAGTCGTTCATCTCCGCGGCTTCGTTCCAGGAGACGACTCGCGTGCTGACAGAAGCCGCCGTGACCGGCAAACGCGACTATCTGCGCGGTCTGAAAGAAAACGTGGTGGTGGGTCGTCTGATCCCGGCCGGGACCGGCCTTGCCCACCATGACGAGCGGCGTCGCAAGCGCGAGGAATCCGAGCGCACGCTGCAGCCGTCGGCGTTCGATGTCGAGCAGGAGCTGGGCGCCCAGCTCACCGCGCTCGATGCCGATGACGACGATCTCTAAGTCGCGATTCCCTGGCCACCTGCCTCTCGGGGCGGGTGGTCTTGACGGGTCTCACGACAACTGATTAGAATGCGCAGCCTTTATGTTGGGGTGGTGCAACCAATCCATGCACAATGCTCCCGGCATAAGGCAAGGCAACCCATTGGAGTCAGCTAAACACTATGGCAACGATTAACCAGCTCGTGCGCAAGCCGCGCAAGCGCCCTGTCGCTACCAGCGACGTGCCGGCGCTGCAGGCTTGTCCGCAACGCCGTGGGGTCTGCACCCGCGTCTACACGACTACGCCCAAGAAGCCGAACTCGGCTCTGCGTAAGGTGTGCCGCGTGCGCCTGACCAACGGCTATGAAGTCAGTTCCTACATCGGCGGTGAAGGCCACAACCTGCAGGAGCACTCCGTGGTCCTGATTCGTGGCGGCCGCGTCAAGGATTTGCCGGGTGTGCGTTATCACACCGTCCGTGGCGCCCTTGATACCTCCGGTGTCCAGAATCGTAAGCAGGGCCGCTCCAAGTACGGTACCAAGCGTCCCAAGTCCTGATCTCGGTCGCTTTTCATCATCCATTAACGGTCCGATAAGAGTAAGGTCGGCTCTTTTCGCTCACTAGCGAAAAGCGGTGCCGGGTTTACCTGAACGACCCTTAACTAGAGGGCTTATCATGCCAAGAAGAAGAGTCGCCGCTAAGCGCGAGATCCTTCCCGATCCCAAGTTCGGAAGTGAGCGCCTGGCCAAGTTCATGAACCATCTGATGGTCAGCGGCAAGAAGTCCATAGCTGAGCGCATCGTCTACGGTGCGTTGGACAGGGTTGCCGAGCGTAACAACGAGGCGCCGCTGGACGTCTTTGATAAAGCGCTGGAAGCCATCCAGCCGATGGTCGAGGTCAAGTCCCGCCGTGTTGGTGGCGCGACTTATCAGGTCCCGGTCGAAGTTCGCCCGTCGCGTCGCCAGGCGCTTGCCATGCGCTGGCTGGTCGACGCTGCGCGCGGTCGCGGGGAAAAGACCATGGTGCAACGTCTCGCCGGCGAAATGCTGGATGCCGCCGAAGGCAAGGGCGCTGCTGTGAAGAAGCGTGAAGACGTGCACCGCATGGCAGATGCCAACAAGGCCTTCTCTCACTACCGCTTCTAAACAACGGGGACTTCCATCGTGGCACGAAAGACACCACTCAAGCGTTATCGCAATATCGGTATCGTTGCCCACGTCGACGCTGGTAAGACGACCACTACCGAGCGTGTCCTGTTCTACACCGGCCTTTCCCACAAGGTAGGCGAGGTTCATGAGGGCGCTGCCACCATGGACTGGATGGAGCAGGAGCAGGAGCGTGGCATCACGATCACCTCTGCTGCGACTACCTGCTTCTGGCAGGGCATGAACAAGCAGTTCGACGAACACCGTATCAACATCATCGATACGCCGGGGCACGTTGACTTCACTATCGAAGTCGAGCGTTCCTTGCGCGTTCTGGATGGCGCCGTTGTCGTACTGTGCGGTTCTTCCGGCGTTCAGCCGCAGACCGAAACCGTCTGGCGTCAGGCCAACAAGTACGAAGTTCCGCGCATGGTGTTCGTCAACAAGATGGACCGTGCCGGCGCTGATTACTACATGGTGTTGGACCAGCTGAAGAATCGCTTGGGCGCCAACGTCGTTCCGATCCAGATCAACTGGGGTGCGGAAGACGACTTCAAGGGCGTGGTCGATCTCATTCAGATGAAGGCCATTCTGTGGGACGAAGACAACTTCGGCATGAACTACGATCTGGTCGATATTCCGGCCGATCTGCAGGAAACCGCCGAAAAGTATCGTGAGCAGATGGTCGAGGCTGCCGCCGAAGCCAACGAAGAACTCATGGACAAGTACCTCGAAGAAGGCGACCTGTCCGTCGAGGAGATCAAAGCTGGCCTGCGCGCACGTACTCTGGCCAACGAGATCGTTCTCGTCACCTGTGGCTCCGCGTTCAAGAACAAGGGTGTCCAGGCCGTTCTGGATGGTGTCATCGAGTACCTGCCATCGCCGACCGAAGTCAAGGCGATCGAGGGTGAGCTCGACGACAAGGACGGCACCATCGCGACGCGTGAAGCCGACGACAGTGCACCGTTCGCGGCGTTGGCGTTCAAGATCGCGACCGACCCGTTCGTCGGTACGCTGACCTTCATGCGCGTCTACTCGGGCGTTCTGAAGTCTGGCGACAGCGTCTTCAACTCCGTGAAGTCGAAGAAAGAGCGCGTCGGTCGTATCGTTCAGATGCACGCCAACTCGCGCGAAGAGATCAAGGAAGTCTACGCTGGCGATATCGCAGCGTGCATCGGTCTCAAGGACGTCACGACAGGCGACACGCTGTGTGATCTGAACGACAAGATCATCCTGGAGCGTATGGAGTTTCCGGAGCCGGTCATCTCCGTCGCCGTCGAACCGAAGTCCAAGCCCGACCAGGAGAAGATGGGCGTCGCCCTCGGCAAGCTGGCGCAGGAAGATCCGTCTTTCCGCGTGCAGACCGACGAAGAGACTGGCCAGACCATCATCTCGGGCATGGGCGAGTTGCACCTCGACATCATCGTCGATCGCATGCGTCGCGAGTTCAAGGTCGAGGCTAACATCGGCAAGCCGCAGGTTGCCTACCGCGAGACCATCCGCCAGTCGGTGGAACAGGAAGGCAAGTTCGTTCGTCAGTCTGGTGGTCGCGGCCAGTACGGTCACGTCTGGTTGCGCATCGAGCCGCTGACGGCCGAAGACAAGGGCGAGGACGAGGAGATGACCTTCAAGTTCGCGTCCGAGATCGTCGGTGGCGTCGTACCGAAAGAGTACGTGCCGGCCGTCGAAAAAGGGGCTTACGAACAGCTCAAGAACGGCGTCATCGCGGGTTACCCGATGATCGACGTCAAGGTCACGCTGTTCGACGGTTCCTACCACGACGTGGACTCCAACGAGACTGCGTTCAAGGTTGCCTCTTCCATGGCGATCAAAGAAGGTGCTCGTAAGGCTAAGGCCGTGTTGCTCGAGCCGGTGATGAAGGTCGAAGTCGTGACGCCCGAGGATTTCATGGGTGATGTCATGGGCGACCTTAACCGCCGTCGTGGCCTTGTGCAGGGCATGGATGACTCCTCTTCTGGCAAGGTCATTCGCGCCACGGTTCCGTTGGCTGAGATGTTCGGTTATGCAACCGATCTGCGTTCTCAGACCCAGGGACGCGCAAGCTACACCATGGAGTTTGCGAATTACGAAGAGGCGCCATCCAGCGTCGTTGATGCCGTCATCAATCAGAACGGTTAACCGTTAGCTAACGTAAAGAGGTTATAGCAGTGGCTAAGGAAAAATTTGAACGCTCCAAACCGCACGTCAACGTCGGCACCATCGGTCACGTCGACCACGGTAAAACGACTCTGACGGCAGCGCTGACTCGTGTTTCCGCCGAAGTCTTCGGTGGCGAATGGCGTCAGTTCGACACCATCGACAACGCGCCGGAAGAGCGCGAGCGCGGTATCACCATCGCGACCGCTCACGTCGAGTACCAGTCCGAAGTTCGCCATTACGCGCACGTCGACTGCCCGGGACACGCTGACTACGTCAAGAACATGATCACCGGTGCTGCCCAGATGGACGGCGCGATCCTGGTCTGTTCCGCTGCCGACGGCCCGATGCCGCAGACTCGCGAGCACATCCTGCTGTCTCGCCAGGTTGGCGTTCCGTACATCGTCGTGTTCCTGAACAAGGCCGACATGGTCGACGACGAAGAGCTGCTCGAGCTGGTCGAGATGGAAGTTCGCGAACTGCTGAGCGAGTACGACTTCCCGGGTGACGACACTCCGATCATCATCGGTTCTGCACTGATGGCGCTGGAAGGCAAGGATGACAACGGCATGGGTACTACCGCCGTCGCCAACCTGATCAAGTCTCTGGACGAGTACATTCCGGAGCCGGAGCGTGCCATCGACCAGCCGTTCCTGATGCCGATCGAAGACGTGTTCTCCATCTCCGGTCGCGGTACCGTCGTGACGGGTCGTGTCGAGCGCGGCATCGTCAAGACTGGCGACGAAGTCGAAATCGTCGGTATTCACGACACCACCAAGACGACCGTTACTGGCGTCGAGATGTTCCGCAAGCTGCTCGACGAAGGTCGTGCTGGCGAGAACGTCGGTGCGCTGCTGCGTGGTACCAAGCGTGATGACGTCGAGCGTGGTCAGGTTCTGGCCAAGCCGGGTACGATCAAGCCGCACACCAAGTTCGAAGCCGAAGTCTACGTGCTGTCCAAGGAAGAAGGTGGTCGTCACACGCCGTTCTTCAAGGGCTATCGTCCGCAGTTCTACTTCCGTACCACTGACGTTACCGGTACTTGTGAACTGCCGGAAGGTGTCGAGATGGTCATGCCGGGCGACAACGTCCAGATGGTCGTGACCCTGATCGCTCCGATCGCCATGGAAGACGGCCTGCGCTTCGCCATTCGCGAAGGCGGTCGTACCGTCGGCGCCGGCGTGGTTGCCAAGATCATCGAGTAAGCCTTTCGATGATTGCCAAAGAAGGGGCGCTTGCGCGCCCCTTTTTCTGTGTGGGTTTGATAGTCCCGATAGACGGTGTGTTTGACTCTCAATCGGGGCTCTCCTATAATGCGCGTCCTTTGAACGCGTGGGTCGACGGCTCGCGCCGTCAGCATCCAGTGGAGCATAAGGTAAATGCAGAACCAAAAGATTCGCATTCGGCTGAAAGCGTTTGACCATCGGCTGATCGATCAGTCGGCTCAGGAGATCGTGGATACAGCCAAGCGCACTGGCGCTCAGGTGCGTGGTCCGATCCCGCTGCCGACCAACCGCGAGCGTTACACCATCCTGATTTCACCGCACGTCAACAAGGACGCGCGCGATCAGTATGAGATTCGCACGCACAAGCGCGTTCTCGACATCGTCGAGCCGACGGAAAAGACCGTCGATGCGCTGATGAAGCTCGATCTTGCCGCTGGCGTAGACGTGCAGATTAAACTCGACTGAAACTAACACTAGACACTAGCGGACGTTGAGTTCACCAGCTTCCGCCGCGTCGTGAGACGCCACACAATGTGCTAGTGGAATGCTCTGGAAAGGGCAGCCATAGCGGGTGATAGTCCCGTACACTAAAGGAGACTGAACATGACTATCGGTTTGGTCGGTAAGAAGGCGGGCATGACCCGTGTCTTTACCGAAGATGGCGCATCCGTGCCCGTAACCGTTATCGAGGTTGAGCCTAACCGTATCGCTGGCGTCAAGACCGTTGAGTCTGACGGCTACCGCGCGGTGCAGGTTACAACTGGCTCCCGCAAAGCCAAGCACCTCTCCAAGGCGATTGCTGGTCAATACGCCAAGGCAGGTGTCGAGGCAGGCCGTTCCCTGATGGAGTTCCGTCTGACAGAAGACGATGAGACTCCGGAAGTGGGCGGTTCCTTCACCGTATCCCTCTTTGAAGCTGGTCAGAAAGTCGATGTGACCGGTACCTCCAAGGGTAAAGGCTTCCAAGGCGCCGTTAAGCGCTGGAATTTCCGCACCCAGGATAATACCCACGGTAACTCGCTGTCTCACCGTGCGCCGGGTTCCATCGGTCAGTGCCAGACTCCAGGTCGCGTTTTCAAGGGCAAGAAGATGGCCGGTCAGCTGGGTAACGAGCGTGTCACTGTCCAGACGCTGGAAGTGGTGCGTGTCGATACCGAGCGCAATCTGCTGTTGATCAAGGGCGCCGTGCCCGGTGCACCCGGCAGTGATGTCGTTGTGCGCAGTGCCGTGAAAGCTCGCTGAGGGGACTGAGACCGATGAATCTGAATCTCGTAGGTGCCGCAGGCACCGTCGAAGTGTCCGAAGAGACCTTTGGCAAAGACTTCAACGAAGCGCTGGTCCACCAGGTCGTCACCGCCTATCTGGCGGCAGGCCGTCAGGGTACCCGCGCTCAGAAGAACCGCTCCGACGTCCGTGGCGGCGGCAAAAAGCCGTGGCGCCAGAAGGGCACCGGTCGTGCACGTGCCGGCACCATTCGTTCGCCGCTGTGGCGTAGTGGTGGCGTAACGTTTGCCGCTCGTCCGCAGGACTACACGCAGAAGGTCAACCGCAAGATGTATCGTGCGGCCATGCGTTCGATCCTGTCCGAGCTGGTTCGCCAGGAACGTCTGGTACTGGTCGAGGAGTTTGTCGTCGAAACCTCCAAGACCAAGCAGCTGGTCGGCAAGCTCAAGGAGCTGGAGCTCGAGAAAGTGCTGATCGTCACCGAAGAAATCGACGAGAAGCTCTATCTGGCAGCGCGCAACATCCCCAACGTCGATGTCGTCGACGCTGCGGCCGCTGATCCGGTCAGTCTGGTCGCCTTCGACAAGGTGCTGATGACCGTCTCCGCTCTGCGTAAATTCGAGGAGAAGCTGGGATGAACCAGGAACGCGTATACAAGGTTCTGCTCGGACCTCACATGACCGAGAAGGCCGCTCTCGCCGCTGAGAACAATCAGTACGTGTTCAAAGTGGCCCAGGACGCGACCAAGCCCGAGATCAAGAAGGCAGTTGAAGCGCTTTTCGGCAAGAAAGTTGCCGGCGTTCAGGTGCTCAATGTCAAGGGCAAGACCAAACGCACTCGCTTCGGCATTGGTCTGCGCAAGGGTTACCGCAAGGCGTACGTGACCCTGGCTGCGGGCGAAACGCTCGAAGACTTCTCTGGCGCCGAGTAAGGCAGGAGTACGGATCATGGCAGTAGTCAAGACAAAACCCACGTCCGCCGGTCGTCGTCACGTCGTCAAAGTCGTCAACGACGAGCTCTACAAGGGCCGCGCCTATGGTGCGCTTGTCGAGAAGCAGTCGAAGTCGGGTGGGCGTAACAACAATGGCCGTATCACCACGCGTCACGTGGGTGGTGGTCATCGTCAGCATTATCGTTTGATCGATTTCAAGCGCATCAAGGATGGCATCAAGGCCGCCGTCGAGCGTATCGAATACGATCCGAACCGTAGCGCCAACATCGCGCTGCTGAAGTACATGGACGGCGAGCGTCGTTACATCATCGCGCCCAAGGCCCTCAAGGTCGGCGACGTGGTGGAGTCCGGTGTCAACGCCGCCATCAAGCGCGGAAACGCGCTGCCGCTGCGCAACATTCCGGTCGGTTCTACGGTGCATTGCATCGAACTGAAGCCGGGCAAGGGTGCGCAGATTGCCCGTAGCGCCGGCGCCAGCGCTCAGCTGGTTGCACGTGAAGGCAACTACGCAACGCTGCGTCTGCGTTCTGGCGAGGTGCGCCGCGTGCTGTCCGAATGCCGCGCTACATTGGGTGAAGTGGGCAACTCTGAGCACAGCCTGCGTCAATTGGGCAAGGCCGGTGCGAAACGTTGGAGAGGGGTGCGCCCCACTGTTCGCGGTGTCGCAATGAACCCGGTGGATCACCCGCACGGTGGCGGTGAAGGCCGTACCAGTGGTGGTCGTCACCCGGTCAGCCCGTGGGGGATTCCCACCAAGGGCCACAAGACCCGCAAGAACAAGCGTACCGACAAGCTCATCGTTCGTCGCCGCAAGTCCAAGTAACAGACATTAAGAGGTAACGGCTGTGCCACGTTCACTGAAGAAAGGTCCTTTCATCGACCTTCATCTGTTGAAGAAGGTCGAAGTCGCAACGGAAAAGAACGATCGCAAACCGATCAAGACCTGGTCGCGTCGTTCGATGATCCTGCCCAACATGGTCGGGCTCACCATTGCGGTACATAACGGTCGCCAGCATGTCCCGGTGCATGTCTCCGAGGAAATGGTCGGCCACAAGTTGGGCGAGTTCGCTGCCACCCGCACCTATCGCGGTCACGCAGCGGACAAGAAAGCCAAACGGTAAGCCAAGAGGAATAAGAGATGGAAGTCGCTGCTAAGTTGCGTGGCGCGAGCTTATCCGCCCAGAAGGCCCGTTTGGTGGCTGACCAGGTGCGCGGTAAGCCGGTCGCCGAAGCGCTCGACGTGCTGACCTTCTCACCGAAGAAGGCCGCCAAGCTGGTCAAGAAGGTGTTGCAGTCCGCGATCGCCAATGCGGAAGAAAACAACGGCATGGACATCGACGAGCTGCGTGTCTCGACCATCTGTGTCGATGAGGGCATGACGCTCAAGCGCATTCAACCGCGCGCCAAAGGCCGTGCGGATCGCATTCTGAAGCGCACCTGCCACATCACCGTCAAGGTAGCCGAGAAGTAGGAGTCGACCAGATGGGTCAGAAAGTCAATCCAGTCGGTATCCGACTGGGCATCGTCAAGGATCACACCTCGGTCTGGTATGCCGAGCGTGGAGCCTATGCCGACAAGCTGAACAGCGATCTGGAAGTGCGTAGCTATCTCGAGGGGCGTTTGAAGAACGCTTCCGTGAGCCGCATTACCATCGAGCGTCCGGCCAACAACGCCCGGATCACCATTCACACTGCCCGTCCGGGCATCGTGATTGGCAAGAAGGGCGAGGACGTCGATCGTCTGCGTCAGGATGTCACCCGCATGATGGGTGTGCCGGTGCATGTCAACATCGAAGAAGTCCGCAAGCCGGAACTCGATGCCGCTCTGGTCGCGCAGAACATCGCCGGTCAGCTCGAGCGTCGCGTGATGTTCCGTCGCGCCATGAAGCGTGCCGTTCAGAACGCCATGCGTCTGGGTGCCGGCGGTATCAAGGTGCAGCTCTCCGGTCGTCTGGGTGGTGCCGAGATCGCACGTACCGAGTGGTATCGCGAAGGTCGCGTGCCGCTTCATACACTGCGTGCCGATATCGATTACGCCACTTATGAAGCTCACACCACCTACGGCGTCATCGGCGTCAAGGTCTGGGTCTTCAAGGGCGAAATCCTCGGGGGCATCGAAGAGGTGCGTGCCAAGCAGAAGCAGCAGGCTCAGGCACCCGCACCGAAGAAGAAAGGTTCCAGGTAAGGGGAGACTGATCGATGTTGCAACCCAAGCGTACAAAGTTCCGCAAGGTGCAGAAAGGTCGTAACCGCGGCCTGGCGCATCGCGGCAGCAAGGTGAGCTTCGGGGACTTCGGTCTCAAAGCTACCGATCGCGGCCGTATCACCGCACGTCAGATCGAAGCGGGTCGTCGTGCCATTACCCGTCACGTCAAGCGTGGTGGCAAGATCTGGATCCGTGTATTCCCGGACAAGCCGATTACCAACAAGCCTCTCGAGGTTCGTATGGGTAAGGGTAAGGGTTCCGTCGAGTACTGGGTCGCCCAGATTCAGCCGGGCAGAGTGCTTTACGAAATCGAGGGTGTCTCCGAGGAGCTGGCGCGTGAAGCCTTCTCCCTGGCGGCCCAGAAAATGCCCATCTCCACCACCTTTGTGAAACGGACGGTGATGTGATGAAAGCCAACGAAATGCGTGAAAAGTCAGTCGATGCGCTGCAGGAGCAGCTCTTCGAACTGCTCCGCGAGCAGTTCAACCTGCGCATGCAGAAGGCCACCGGCCAGCTGAGCCAGACGCATCTGCTGAAGCAGGTTCGTCGCGACATCGCTCGCGTCAAGACTGTGCTCAACCAGAAGTCAGGTGACCAATAATGGCTGAAGCAAGCAAAGCACGTACGCTCACCGGCAGGGTGGTGAGCGACAAGATGGAAAAATCGATTGTCGTATTGATCGAGCGCCGCGAGCGCCATCCGATCTACGGCAAGTACATGAAGCGCTCCACCAAGCTGCACGCCCACGACGAGTCGAATCAGGCCAAGGCCGGCGATCTGGTTTCCATTCAGGAATGCCGTCCGCTGTCCAAGAAGAAGGCCTGGACGTTGGTCGAGGTGGTCGAGCAGGCCAAGGGCTGAGCCCGACAGGCGCCTTCTGAACCAGTGCAGTCAGATTAGGTTTGGAGAAAACCAATGATTCAGACGCAGACAATGCTGGATGTCGCGGATAACAGCGGCGCGCGCCGGGTGCAGTGCATCAAGGTGCTGGGTGGTTCACACCGCCGTTACGCTCGCGTTGGCGACATCATCAAAGTGACGGTCAAAGAAGCCATCCCGCGGGGCAAGGTCAAGAAAGGCCAGGTCCTCAAGGCGGTGGTCGTGCGTACGCGTAGCGGTGTCCGTCGTAACGACGGTTCGCTGATTCGCTTCGATGGAAATGCGGCGGTTCTGTTGAATAACGCCAACGAACAGCCGATCGGTACCCGTATCTTCGGACCGGTAACTCGTGAACTGCGTAACGAGAAGTTCATGAAGATCATTTCCTTGGCGCCCGAAGTGCTGTAAGGAGCGAGGCGGATATGCACAAGATCAAACGTGACGACGAAGTCATCGTCATCGCCGGCAAGGACAAGGGCAAGCGTGGCACGATCAAGCGCGTCCTCGAAAACGATCGTTATGTCGTTTCGGGCGTGAACATGATCAAGCGCCACACCAAGCCCAATCCTATGGTTGGCAACCCGGGGGGTATCGTCGAGCGTGAGGCTCCGATCCATGCGTCCAATGTAGCCATCTTCAATGCGGAGACCGGCAAGGCGGATCGCGTCGGCTTCCAGCTACAGGAAGACGGTACCAAGGTACGTATCTACAAGTCGACGCAGAAGCAGATCGACGCCTAACGCGAGTCGGGTAGCAAAATGGCGAACTTGAAAGAACGTTATCAAAACGAGGTCATGGCTCAGCTCAAAGAGCAGTTCAGCTATGCCAACGTTATGCAGGTGCCCCGGATCACCAAGGTGACGCTGAACATGGGCATCGGCGAAGCGACCAGCGATAAAAAGCTGATCGACAACGCCATCGGCGACCTGGAGAAGCTCTCCGGTCAGAAGCCGGTGGTAACCAAGGCGCGCAAGTCCATTGCTGGCTTCAAGGTCCGCGAAGGCTGGCCGATCGGCGTCAAGGTGACGCTGCGCCGCGAAAGGATGTGGGAATTCCTGGACCGTCTGGTCAACATCGCGATTCCTCGCGTGCGTGACTTCCGCGGTCTGAATCCGAAATCCTTCGATGGCCGTGGCAACTACTCCATGGGCGTACGTGAGCAGATCATCTTTCCGGAGATCGAGTATGATAAGATCGACCGGATCCGGGGTCTGGATGTCACCATCACGACCAGCGCCATCACCGACGAAGAAGGTCGTGCGCTTCTCAGCGCGCTGAACTTCCCGTTCAAGCAATAAGGGTGGATTCATGGCAAAGAAAAGCATGATTGAGCGTGAGCTCAAGCGCGCAAAGCTGGTCGACAAGTACGCCGCCAAGCGTGCCGCGCTCAAAACCGTCATTTATGACGTGAACGCTTCTGACGAAGAGCGCTTCGACGCTCAGCTGAAGCTGCAACAGTTGCCGCGTGACTCCAGTCAGGTCCGTCAGCGCAACCGCTGCCGCATTACCGGTCGTCCGCACGGTTACTACAACAAGTTCGGACTGGCCCGTAACAAGCTGCGCGAAGCTGCCATGCGTGGCGATGTCCCTGGACTGAAGAAGTCCAGCTGGTAAGCCACGTCGAGGAATTCAGGAGCGCAATGTAATGAGCATGCAAGATACTCTAGCGGATATGTTTACCCGTATTCGCAATGCGCAGATGGCCACCAAGGAGACGGTTACCATGCCGTCTTCCAAGCTCAAGATTGAAGTGGCCCGCGTACTCAAGCAGGAAGGCTATATTACCGACGTGTCGGTCACCGAAGGCGCTAAGCCCGAACTGACCGTGACCCTCAAGTACTTCGAGGGCAAGCCGGTTATCGAGCACCTCCAGCGTATGTCCAAGCCGTCACTGCGGATCTACAAGGGCAAGAGCGAACTGCCCAAGGTCGCGGACGGTCTGGGTGTGGCAATCGTCACCACCTCCCAAGGTGTCATGACCGATCGTGCCGCACGCCAGGCGGGTGTCGGTGGTGAAGTCATCTGCACCGTATTCTAGGAGTGAGTAATGTCTCGCGTAGCCAAGTATCCGGTTAAACTGCCCAACGGCGTCGAGGTGAAATTCGACGGCGACCAGCTGTCCGTCAAGGGCGGCCAGGGCACGCTTGAACTGACCGTGCATCCCGACGTGAAGATCACTCAGGAAGACGGCCAGTTGGTTTTCGCCCCGAGCGAAACGGCGAAAACATGGGCCATGGTTGGTACGACTCGTGCCTTGGTCCAGAACATGGTCACCGGCGCTTCCGAGGGTTTCACTCGGTCGCTGGAAATCAATGGCGTCGGCTATCGTGCCCAGGCTAGTGGCAAGACGCTGAACCTAACACTCGGTTTCTCACACCCGATCGACTACACGCTGCCCGAAGGTGTCACGGCGGAAACGCCCAAGAACACCGTGATCGTGCTGAAAAGCGCGGACAAGCAGAAGCTCGGTCAGGTGGCAGCGGAAATTCGCGCGTTCCGTCCGCCGGAGCCCTACAAGGGCAAAGGGGTTCGGTACAGTGACGAACGTGTCCGCCGCAAAGAAGCCAAGAAGAAGTAAGGCAGGGTTATGAACGCGAAGAAAGAATCTCGTCTCCGTCGTGCCCGCCGCGCCCGTGCCAAGATCCGCGATTTGGGTGTGTTTCGCCTGTGCGTCAACCGCACCCCGCGACACATCTATGCGCAGATCATCTCACCGGACGGCGGCAAGGTCCTGGCCAGCGCTTCCACGCTGGACAAGAGCCTGCGCGAAGGTGCCACGGGCAACGCTGACGCGGCTGCCAAGGTGGGTGCTCTGATTGCCGAGCGCGCCAAGGATGCCGGCATCTCTCAGGTCGCCTTTGACCGCGCTGGGTTCCAGTACCACGGGCGTGTCAAGGCATTGGCTGATGCCGCACGCGAAGGCGGTCTGCAATTCTAAAGGGTTTAACGATGGCGAATAACGAACAGAAGGGCGGAGATCTGCAAGAGAAGTTGGTGCAGGTCAACCGCGTCGCCAAGGTGGTCAAGGGTGGCCGTATCTTCGGCTTCACCGCGCTGACCGTCGTTGGCGATGGCAACGGCCGGGTCGGCTTCGGTCGCGGCAAGGCACGTGAAGTGCCGGTCGCGATCCAGAAAGCCATGGACCAGGCTCGCCGCAACATGGTCAAGGTCAGCCTCAGCGGTAGCACGTTGCAGTACCCGGTACGTGCCCGTCACGGCGCGTCCAAGGTCTTCATGCAGCCGGCTTCCGAAGGTACCGGCATCATCGCCGGTGGTGCCATGCGTTCCGTGCTGGAACTGGCCGGTGTGCATGACGTTCTGGCCAAGTGCTACGGTTCCACTAACCCGGTGAACGTGGTTCGCGCCACGATCAAGGGTCTTGAATCCATGCAATCTCCGGAAGACATCGCCGCCAAGCGTGGCCTGTCTGTCGAAGAGTTGGCGGGGTAAGTGACCATGGCACAGACTATCAAAATCACTCAGACCCGCAGCACCATCGGTGTCCTGAAGAAGCACAAGGCGACAATGACCGGTCTCGGTCTGCGTCGGATCGGGCATTCGGTCGAGCTGGAAGACACCCCCGCCGTTCGCGGCATGATCAACAAGGTCAACTACCTTGTTCGAATCGAGGGAGAGTAATCCATGAAACTCAATAGCTTAAGCCCGGCTCCGGGCTCCAAGCACGCCGAAAAGCGTGTCGGGCGCGGCATCGGCTCCGGTCTGGGCAAGACCGGTGGCCGTGGTCACAAGGGCTTGAAGTCTCGCTCTGGTGGCTCGGTCAAGCCGGGCTTCGAGGGTGGTCAGATGCCCTTGCAGCGTCGTCTGCCTAAATTCGGTTTCACCTCGGCCAAGTCGCTGGTGTCCGAAGAAGTCCGCCTGGCCGAGCTGGCCAAGGTCGAGGGCGATGTTGCCGATCTCGCTAGCCTGAAGAAAGCCAACGTGCTCAAGAATGCTACCGAGTACGCCAAGGTCGTTCTGTCCGGCGAGCTGAGCAAGGCGGTTACCGTGCGTGGCCTCAAGGTCACCAAAGGTGCGCGTGCTGCGATCGAAGCGGCCGGTGGCAAAGTAGAGGACTAAATGGCTAAGTCAGGAAACATGCCGGCGAACATGGGTAGTGGTCTCAGCGAGCTGTGGGCACGCCTGCGTTTCGTCTTCATCGCGATCGTGGTGTACCGCATCGGTGCCCACATCCCCGTCCCCGGCATCGATCCTGACCAGCTGGCTGCCCTGTTTCGGGAGAACCAGGGCACCATCCTGGGCATGTTCAACATGTTCTCGGGGGGTGCGCTGCAGCGCATGAGTATCTTCGCGCTGGGGATCATGCCGTATATCTCCGCGTCGATCATCATGCAGCTTCTGACCGCGGTATCGCCTCAGCTCGAAGCGCTGAAGAAGGAAGGCGAAGCCGGGCGCCGCAAGATCAACCAGTACACACGCTACGGCACGGTGTTGCTGGCGCTGATCCAGGCGACGGGCATGTCAGTTGGTCTGGTCAGTCAGGGCGTGGCCTATTCGGGCGACATCAGCTTCTACTTCACGGCAGTCGTGACGTTCGTGGCCGGTGCCGTATTCCTGATGTGGCTGGGCGAGCAGATCACCGAAAAGGGGATCGGCAACGGTATTTCGCTGATCATCTTCTCAGGTATCGTGGCGGGTTTGCCGAGCGCAATCGGTCAGTCGTTTGAACTGGCGCGTAATGACGGCGCCTGGAACGTGCTTCCGCTGTTGGCCCTGTCGATTCTCGGTATCGCCACGGTGGCTTTCGTGGTGTTCATCGAGCGCGGTCAGCGTCGTATCACGGTGAACTATCCGCGTCGCCAGGTAGGCAACAAGATGTATGCCGGCCAGAGCAGCTATCTGCCGCTCAAGGTCAACATGGCAGGCGTCATTCCGCCGATCTTCGCGTCTAGCATTCTGCTGTTTCCCGGCTCCATCGGGCAGTGGTTGGGCCAGAGTGACGGATTCGAGTGGTTGCAGGTGGCTTCGCAGCAGCTCGCACCCGGAGCGCCGTTGTACATCATTCTGTTCGCCGCGGCGGTGCTGTTCTTCTGCTTCTTCTACACGGCGTTGGTATTCAATCCTAAGGATGTTGCCGACAACCTGAAGAAGTCCGGCGCTTTCCTGCCGGGTATTCGTCCGGGAGAGCAGACGGCTCGCTACGTCGACAAGGTGATGACGCGCTTGACGCTGTTCGGGGCGCTCTACATCACACTGGTCTCGTTGATGCCGCAGTTCCTGGTGGTGGCCTGGCAGGTGCCGTTCTACTTCGGGGGTACCTCGCTGCTGATCGTGGTCGTGGTAATCATGGACTTCATGGCCCAGGTTCAGTCTCATCTGATGTCTCACCAGTATGAGTCAGTGATGAAGAAATCGAACCTGAAGGGCTACGGTAGCGGCGGCCTGACGCGCTGAGCCTCCGCGAGAGAGCATTTGGAGAGAACGATGAAAGTTCGAGCTTCTGTAAAGAAAATGTGCCGTAACTGCAAGATCATTCGGCGCAACGGCGCGGTTCGTGTTATCTGCACGGAACCTCGCCACAAGCAGCGCCAGGGTTGATTCTACCCCGAAGCTGCGAGTAAAAGCGGGCCGTGGCATATCCCTTGCCTCGAGAGAGGTTAGGGGGTATGCTATTGCGCCCTTTGTGGACGACTAACGAGCAAGCCGCTCAACATTCGGAGTAAGCTGATGGCCCGTATTGCAGGCGTCAATATCCCGGACAACAAGCATGCGGCGATCTCGCTGACCTACATCTACGGGATTGGCCGCACGCGTGCACAGAGTATCTGTGCTGCTGCCGGCATCGCACCGACCACCAAGGTTCAGGATCTGTCTGGCGAAGAGCTCGACGTTCTGCGTACCGAAGTGGGCAAGTACACCGTAGAAGGCGACCTTCGCCGTGATGTGACGCTGAACATCAAGCGTCTCATGGACTTGGGTTGTTACCGTGGTCTGCGCCATCGTCGTGGTCTACCGCTGCGTGGTCAGCGTACCAAGACCAATGCGCGTACCCGTAAGGGACCGCGTAAACCGATTCGTAAGTAATTAACGTTCCGGCGTTTAAGATCAGGATACATCAACATGGCTAACCCGCGTAGTAACCGTAAAAAGGTTAAAAAGCAGGTCGTGGATGCGGTAGCGCATATCCATGCCTCTTTTAACAATACGATCGTGACGATCACAGACCGCCAGGGCAATGCGCTTTCTTGGGCAACAGCCGGTGGTTCGGGTTTTCGTGGTTCTCGCAAGAGCACCCCGTTCGCAGCTCAAGTGGCGAGTGAACGTGCAGCGACTGCTGCAGCCGAGTATGGTGTGAAAAACGTCGACGTGCTGGTCAAGGGCCCAGGTCCTGGCCGTGAGTCTGCCGTGCGCGCGCTCAATGCCGCCGGCTTCCGTGTACAGAGCATTACTGACGCGACGCCGATTCCGCACAACGGATGCCGTCCGCCGAAGAAACGCCGCGTTTAAGGAGACAGACTCATGGCTCGTTATCTTGGACCCAAGTGTAAGTTGTCTCGTCGTGAAGGCACCGACCTCTTTCTCAAGAGCGGTGTCACTCCCTTCGAGAAGAAGTGCAAATCCGAGCAGATCCCGGGTGTGCATGGCCAGCGCCGTCAGCGTCTTTCCGACTACGGCTTGCAGCTTCGCGAGAAGCAGAAAGTGCGTCGTATCTATGGCGTGCTCGAAAAACAGTTCCGCAACTACTACAAGGAAGCCGCTCGCCTGAAAGGTGCGACCGGCGAATCCCTGCTGCAGTTGCTGGAATGCCGACTGGACAACGTGGTCTATCGCATGGGCTTCGGCTCCACGCGTAACGAATCACGTCAGTTGGTCAGCCACAAGGCGATCGCGGTCAATGGCCGTACTGTCAACGTGGCGTCCTATCAGGTGCGTCCCGGCGACGTCGTGTCTGTTCGCGAGAAGGCCAAGAACCAGGCCCGTATCCAGCAGGCCCTGTCCATCGCTGCCAACCGCGGCGACGTGACGTGGATCGACATCGATTCGAAGAAGATGGAAGGCACTTTCAAGGCTGTCCCGGAACGCGGTGACCTGTCTGCCGACATCAACGAAAACCTGATCGTCGAGCTGTACTCCAAGTAAGTCTGAGCTCGGGTCGCGATTGCGGCCCGAGACCAGCATTGGGTACCGATATTCGTTTGGCAGCCTGGGAAGGTGTTCATATGCAGCGTTCAGTGACAGAGTTTCTCCGTCCCCGCGACATCAAGGTCGAAGAGGTCAGTGCACATCACGCAAAGATCGTGCTGGAACCCTTCGAACGTGGTTTCGGCCATACCCTGGGGAATGCGCTGCGTCGCATCCTGCTTTCTTCGATGCCCGGCTGTGCCGTGATCGAAGCCGAAATCGATGGCGTGTTGCATGAATACAGTGCCATCGAAGGTGTTCAGGAAGACGTCATCGAGATTCTGTTGAATCTCAAGGACGTGGCCATCAGGATGCACGGCCGCGACGAAGCCGTCTTGACCCTGAACAAGCAGGGCCCCGGTGTGATGACCGCAGGCGATATCGCCGTCGGTCATGACGTCGAGATCGTCAATCCGGACCACGTGATCGCTCACCTCAACGGTGGCAGCGAGCTGAAAATGCAGCTCAAGGTCGTCCGGGGTCGTGGTTACGAACCGGCGGATGCGCGACTCTCTGACGAGGACGAATCCCGTGCCATCGGTCGTCTGCAGCTGGATGCCACTTTCAGCCCCGTACGCCGCGTCTCCTATGCGGTAGAGGCTGCACGTGTCGAACAGCGCACCGACCTCGATAAGCTGGTCATCGATCTCGAAACTGACGGCACTCTGGACCCCGAAGAAGCCATTCGTCGCAGTGCGACCATTCTTCAGGAACAGCTGGCCGCCTTCGTCGACCTCGAAGCTGACAGAGAGCAGGAAACCGAAGAAGAGGAAGATCAGATCGATCCGATTCTTCTGCGCCCCGTGGATGATCTCGAACTCACGGTTCGCAGCGCCAACTGCTTGAAGGCCGAGAATATTTACTACATTGGCGATTTGATTCAGCGCACGGAAGTCGAGCTGCTCAAGACGCCGAACCTTGGCAAGAAGTCCTTGAACGAGATCAAGGACGTGTTGGCTTCGCGCGGTCTTTCACTCGGCATGCGGTTGGAAAACTGGCCGCCGGCGAGTCTGAAAGACGACAAGGCTTCTGCCTGAGGAAGATAGCGCCGAGGCTCAGTCTTCGGTGTCGTCGCCTAGCGTCGAATCCAGTGTGCCGACTCGAATCACCAGTTTGGTAAGGAATAGCAATCATGCGTCATCGTAAGAGTGGTCGTCATCTGAATCGGACCAGCTCGCATCGGCACGCCATGTTCAAGAACATGTGCATCTCGCTGGTCGAGCATGAAGTGATCAAGACTACCCTGCCTAAAGCCAAGGAACTGCGCCGTCATATCGAGCCGCTGATCACCCTGGCCAAGCAGGATAGCGTGGCGAATCGCCGTCTGGCGTTCAGCCGCACCCGCTCCAAGGAAGCTGTCGGCAAGCTCTTCAACGAGCTTGGCCCGCGTTACGTCAATCGCCCGGGCGGCTATGTCCGTGTGCTCAAGTGCGGCTACCGCACTGGCGACAACGCGCCGATGGCTTACATCGAGCTGGTCGATCGTCCGGTCGTCGAAGAAGCTGCTGGCGACGAATAAGTCCCAAGCTTCTTGCACGACAAAAACCGGCTGCCCAATCACTTGGGCAGCCGGTTTTCTTTTGGCTGAATCTCAGAGCCTTGGCCAAGGCAAATAGTAAGAAGAGAGGAAGAAGCTTGAAAGGCGACACCCTCCATCCGAGTGCCGCCTCGTGCCGCCTCAGGCGCGCTTGGCCTTGCGTGCCTTGGGTTCAGGCAGTAGCGGCGCCAGGAAATGGCCCGTATGGGAATGTGCGAGCACGGCGACCTGTTCCGGCGTTCCTTCGGCGATGATGCGTCCGCCGCCGGAGCCCCCTTCCGGCCCGAGGTCGATGATCCAGTCCGCGGTCTTGATCACGTCCAGATTGTGCTCGATCACCACTACGGTGTTGCCGTGATCGCGTAGCCGGTGCAGCACGCCCAGGAGCTGACGAATGTCCTCGAAGTGAAGCCCCGTCGTTGGCTCGTCCAGGATATAGAGTGTCTGGCCGGTATCGCGCTTGGCCAGCTCACGTGCGAGCTTGACGCGCTGTGCCTCGCCGCCGGAGAGCGTCGTGGCGCTCTGGCCCAGGCGAACGTAGGAGAGGCCCACGTCCATCAGTGTTTGCAGGCGTCTGGCGATCGCCGGTACCGGGCTGAAGAATTCCAGAGCCTCCTCGATGGTCATCTCCAGCACCTCGTGGATGCTCTTGCCCTTGTAGTGGATCTCCAGCGTCTCGCGATTGTAGCGCTTGCCCTTGCAGACATCGCAGGGCACGTAGATATCCGGCAGGAAGTGCATCTCGACCTTGATCATGCCTTCGCCCTGACACGCCTCGCAGCGGCCGCCCTTGACGTTGAAGCTGAAGCGCCCCGGCTTGTAGCCACGGGCGCGGGCTTCCTGCGTACCCGAGAAGAGTTCACGGATCGGCGTGAAGATGCCGGTATAGGTGGCGGGGTTGGAGCGAGGCGTACGACCGATCGGGCTCTGATCGATGTCGATGATCTTGTCGAGCTGATCGAGACCCTCGACGCTGCGATAAGGTGCCGCGGTGAGCGTCGTGGCGCGATTGAGTTCGCGCGCAGCGATCGGCATCAACGTCGAGTTGATCAAGGTGGACTTGCCGGAACCGGAAACGCCGGTCACGCAGACGAACAGGCCCAGCGGCAGCGCCAGATCGACATCCTGTAGATTGTTGCCACTCGCGCCGCGCAGATGAAGCTGCTTGTCCGGATTGACCGGAATGCGATGTGGCGGCACTTCGATACAGCGCTTTCCGGAAAGGTACTGTCCCGTCAGCGATTCCGGCGTTGTCTCGATCTGCTGGGGCGTACCCTGAGCCACAATGGTGCCGCCATGCACGCCGGCCCCCGGCCCGATATCGAGGACATGATCGGCGGCGCGAATCGCGTCTTCGTCGTGTTCGACCACGATCACGGTGTTGCCCAGGTCGCGCAGGCGAATCAAGGTGCGCAGGAGGCGGTCGTTGTCGCGCTGATGAAGGCCGATCGAGGGCTCGTCCAGAATATACATCACCCCGACCAGGCCGGCGCCGATCTGGCTGGCCAGGCGGATGCGCTGGGCCTCGCCGCCGGAGAGCGTGTCGGCACTGCGCTCCAGCGTCAGGTAGTCGAGCCCGACATTGACCAGGAACTCCAGACGCGCATGGATTTCATGAACGATCTTGACCGCGATCTCGCCCTTGCGGCCGGGTAGCGTCACCTGGCCGAAGTATTCCCAGGCTTCGCCCACCGGCATTTGAGTCAGCGTCGGCAGATTATGACCGTCGATGAAGACATGGCGCGCCTCCCGCTTGAGGCGGGTGCCATGGCAGGTCGGGCAGGGGCGTACAGCCAGGTATTTGGCGAGGTCGTCGCGCACCATGGAGGATTCGGTCTCGCGATAGCGCCGCTCGAGGTTGGGCAGCACACCCTCGAAAGGGTGTTCGCGGGTGACCTTGCGCCCCCGGTCGTTGACATAGCTGAACGCGATCTCGTCCTTGCCGCTGCCGTTGAGCAGCAGGTCGCGCTCGTGACGGGCAAGTTCGTTCCAGGGCGTGTCCAACGTGAAGCGGTAGTGGTCGGCGACGGCCTGCAACTGGCTGAAATAGTAGATGCTACGGCGATCCCAGCCCTTGATCGCGCCTTCGGCCAGCGACAGTTCCGGATGGCTGATCAGCTTGTCCGGGTCGAAAAACTGGCGCACGCCGAGGCCGTCGCAGGTCGGGCAGGCGCCGGCCGGGTTGTTGAACGAGAACAGCCGCGGCTCGAGCTCGGAAAGCGAGTAGCCGCAGATCGGGCAGGCGAAGCGTGAAGAGAACGCCAGATCTTCCTGCTCGCCGTCCATGAAGTGGATGATCGCTGTGCCATCGGCCAGGTTGAGCGCGGTCTCGAAGGACTCGGCCAGACGCTGCTGCAGGTCCGGGCGAACCTTGATGCGGTCGACCACCACGCTGATATCGTGCTTGCGCTTTTTGTCGAGGTCCGGCACATCGTCGAGCTCGACGGTATGACCGTCGATCACCGCGCGTACGAACCCCTGGGCTCGCAGCTCGCTGATCAACTGCTGATGCTCGCCCTTGCGGCCCTTGACCACCGGAGCCAACAGCATCAGCCGGGTGCCCTCGGGCAGTGTCAGTACCTGGTCGACCATCTGCGAGACCGTCTGGGCCTCGAGCTCTTCGTCGTGGTCAGGGCACCGCGGCGTCCCGGCGCGAGCGAACAGCAGGCGCAGGTAGTCGTAGATCTCGGTGATCGTGCCGACGGTGGAGCGGGGGTTGTGCGAGGTCGATTTCTGCTCGATGGAAATGGCCGGCGACAGTCCTTCGATATGGTCGACGTCGGGCTTTTCCATCATCGACAGGAACTGGCGGGCGTAGGTCGACAGGGACTCGACGTAGCGTCGTTGCCCTTCGGCGTAAAGCGTGTCGAATGCGAGCGAAGATTTACCCGAACCGGATAGACCGGTTACCACGATCAACTTGTCGCGCGGCAGTTCGACATCAATGTTCTTCAGGTTATGGGTTCGTGCGCCCCTGACCAGAATGCTGTCCATGACTACCTCGTGCTGCGACGCGGGAAACGACCATTATAGGTCGCGGATCAAATGACCGGCAAAGCCGGCTGCTTTCACTGGCGGAAGGCGAGCGGTAAAATGTGTCACTCATTCCGAACCATCCTCGGTCTTGACCGAGTTCACCCAACGTTGTGACCTCCATGAATTCTCGTTTTCTCGTCACCGAACGACGTGCCATCGTCGGGCTGGCCAGTCTCTATGCTTCGCGCATGCTGGGCCTGTTCATGGTCCTGCCGGTCCTGGCGCTGTATGCCGATCATCTCGATGGTGCGACTCCGCTGCTGGTCGGCATGGCGCTGGGCGGCTACGGCCTGACTCAGGCTATCCTGCAAATTCCCTTCGGGCTGCTGTCCGATCGTATCGGTCGTAAAGCCGTCATCGGCGGCGGCCTCGTGCTTTTCATCATCGGCAGTCTGGTCGCCGCCAACGCTACTTCCATCACCGGCATCATCATCGGCCGCTGTCTGCAGGGCAGTGGCGCCGTGGCCGGTGCGATCATGGCGCTGCTGGCCGATCAGACCCGTGAAGAGATCCGTACCGCGGCGATGGCGACCATCGGCCTTTCCATCGGCGTGGCGTTCGCCGTTGCCATGGTGGCAGGCCCACTGGTCGCGGATATCGGCGGACTTGCCGGCGTGTTCTGGTTTACCGCCGCGCTGGCCGCCTGCGGACTGCTGATCCTGTGGAAGCTGGTACCGAAAGCGCCGAAGCGCATGCCGCATCGCGATGTCGGCATCGACCGGCGTCAGCTTCGCGCGACGCTTGCCCAGAGCGACCTATTGCGGCTGGATTTCTCGATTTTTGCGCTGCATCTGATTCTGACTGCCTGCTTCACGGCGCTGCCGTTCCGGCTCGAGGCATTGGGGTTCGCGCCGGCGGATCATGGCTGGGTCTACCTGCCGGTGATGGCACTGGCCTTCGTCGGCATGATTCCGCTGGTCATCGTGGCCGAGAAGTATCGCAAGATGAAGCCCATTTTCATTGGTGCCGTCGCGGCGATGACGCTGATCCTGCTAGGCTTCGGTGAACTGGCAAACGACCGGGTCTCGTTACTCACCCTACTTTGGGGCTTTTTCGTCGTCTTCAATCTATTGGAAGCCACACTGCCCTCGATGATCAGCAAATTGGCGCCGGCAGGTGCCAAGGGAACGGCCATGGGCGTCTATTCGACCAGCCAGTTCCTGGGGGCTTTCCTCGGCGGCACATTGGGTGGAGCGTTATCGCAGGGTTTCGGTGTTCAGAGCGTATTCCTGGGGGCGGCGGTGGTGGGCGCGATCTGGCTGGCCGTGGTCTGGAAGATGCCCGCCCCGCGCCATCTCTCGAGCGAGATCATCGCACTCGACAAGCAATCCATGGACATGCTCGATACACTACTCGACCGTTTTGCCTCGGTGACCGGCGTCGAGGACGTCATGGTGGTACCCGAAGAGCAGGTCGCCTATCTCAAGGTCGACCGTCAGCGTCTGGATGTCGAGATGCTGGCCAGTATCGCAGGTAAACAATGGCAACGAACCGACGCGTGAGCGCGTCGCAACGCAGGAATGCGAGGAGACAACGATGGCCAGAGGTGTAAACAAAGTCATCCTGATCGGCAACCTGGGACAGGATCCGGAAGTCCGCTTTCTGCCTTCGGGGAATCCGGTGTGCAACCTGCGCATCGCCACGACCGATAGCTGGACCGACCGTCAGAGCGGCCAGCGCCAGGAGCGTACGGAATGGCACACCGTGGTGCTGTTCAACAAGCTGGCGGAAATCGCCCAGCAGTACGTGAAGAAAGGGTCGCGTATCTATATCGAGGGCCGGCTGCAGACCCGTAAATGGCAGGGGCAGGACGGTCAGGATCGCTATTCGACCGAAATCGTCGGCAACGACATGCAGATGCTGGATTCCCGAGCCGGTGGCGGCGGTGACTATGCGCAGCCCCAGGGGCAGTACGGCGGCGCGCCGCAGGATAGTTACGGTCAGCAGGCGCAGCAGGGCAACTATGGCGGCAATCCGCAGCCACAGCAGCGCCCGCCGCAGTCAGGGCAGCCGCAACAGCGTCCTCCGCAACAGGGACAGCCGGCGCCACAGCCCAATCAGAACCCCAACTACGGCGCCCCCAACCCGGGTAGCTTCGACGATTTCGACGACGAAATTCCGTTCTGACGCGCGTCGATGAATGACGTCCAGGAAAGTGACCAAAGCCCCGCCAAGCGGGGCTTTTCTGTCCTGGTATCGTGCGGCAGCGCAATGACCGATCGCTTCGGAGGGTTCCGCCGAGTCATAGCGTAGAATCGTTGGGCATGACCACGGGTGTGGTCGCGAGGCCGCCGATCTCGACGTCGATCTCGAACAGGGACCCGGCCAGTGGTTCGTCGTCGCAACCGGTGGCTGCCGAAGTGACGAACAGGCGATCCAGCGCTTCACCGCCGAAAATACAGGAGGTGGGCCGGGAGATCGGGAGCGCGACTTCGCGATCGAGCGAGCCATCGGCGTGATAGCGGGCAATGCGGCCGCCATCCCACAGGGCGATCCATAACCCGCCTTCGCGATCGCAGGTCATGCCATCCGGATAGCCGGCGCCCTCCGGCAGTCGAATGTGCTCGCGGCGGTTCTCCAGCTCGCCGTCGTCGTCGAGATCGAAGGCGAAGACGATCTGGCGCGCACTGTCGTTGTGATAAAGTGTGCGACCGTCGGGGCTGATGGCAGGGCCGTTGGTCACGTGGTATTGGCTGTCCATCTCGATCAGCCCGCGGCTGTCGAGACGAAACAGGTAGCCGTGAACCTCGGCTTCGGCATCGTCCATGGAACCGAACCATAGCCGGCCGTGGGTATCGCTGTTGGCGTCGTTGAGGCGATCGCCGTCCGGCAGCCATTTGACCGGTGTGAGTCTCTTGCCGATACGAGGGCCATCGGCATCGAGGTCGAGTTCAGCTACGCCGGAGTGCAGGCCGGCAACGAAGCCGCCATCCTCGCGGGGCAGCAGCCAGCAGCAGGCTTCTTCGAGATCCCAGCTCTGGCGTTCTCCATTGTCGGGGTGGTAGGCATGCAGTCTGGCCTGCCGAATGTCGACGAACAGCAGAGCCTGAAGACTATCGGACCAGATGGGGCCTTCGCCGAGTTCGGCGCCATCCTCCCAGGCCACGGTGACGTCCTCATTCATGATGTCTCTCCCTAGACTAGCGAAGTGTGCCGGTATCGATGTCCGTCAATATCAATGTCTGTCACTATCGATACCCTGATTATCAATGCTTCCGTTGTCACGGCTTTTATTATCATAGTGCCGGTATCGACAATGGAAATATGGTTCTCCCAATGAGTAAGGATCCAAAAGCGATGATGCGTGTCGAGGTGCCATCGTGAAGTGTCTGGTGTTGCAAGCAGAGCATTGTCTGAGTCTGGCGCTGCGCGATACGGCCGCGCAGCGTAGCGACATCGAGTATTGGCCGGCACCGGAGCTGGTGGACGCCGACGTACTGGCCACGATCGGCCCGGATGCCGTGATCGTGCCGCCGCTGGCAGATCCTGGTCGCCGCGAGCCGGCGGTGGTCTATGCCCACGCCAGTCAGGTCGAAGCGCTGCTCGAAGCGTGCCAGGCTCGCCGGATTCCGCTGATCTGGTGCGTCTCGGACACGCTCTACGAAGATGGAGCGGAAGGCCCGATCGACGAGGACGTTCTGCCACGACCGCGGGATGAGGCGTTGCGCCGTCTGATCTCGGTTGGCGAGCACGTGCGCCGCCATCCCCAGCATCTGATCCTGCGTCTGGGGCCGCTGTTCGGGCTCGAAGGCGAAGGCGCCTGGTTGAGCGAACTGATCGAATCGCTGATGCGCGGCGAATCGGTGCGTGCGGCCCAGGATCTGGTGCTCTGCCCGACATCGGTGAAGGCCGTCGCGCGCGCGCTGACGGGCGTGCTACTGCAGCTCGATAGTGGTGCTGGTGCCTGGGGCACCTACCATCTCTGCGGTACGGAACCCGTCAGCGTCTTCACCTTCTGCTCTGTGGTCCGGACACAGCTGGCGACGCGTCTCGAAGGCGTCGGAGCCTTGCCGGCGCCGGGTGAATTGCTGGCGCTCAATCAACACCACGACACGCCGCTGCGACGAGTGCTCAACTGTCGTCGGCTGCTCGATGTCTTCGGTATCCACCAGAAGTCCTGGCGGCTGGAGTTGGGACTGATGCTGGATGCCTGGTGCCAGCAGCACTATCCCGACCATGATGAGGTCGATAATGGCAGCCGAGACAGTCGCAAGGGGGAAACGTCCCGCGCATGAAAGCCTTTCGTAGTGTGATCTTCTATATCGGTTATTTCCTGGCGATCCTCGTCTCCGGTCTGCTGATGTTGCCCATCGGTTTCGCCCTGCCGACCCGCTCGCGGTTCCGCCTGTTCAATTGGCATAACCGATTCATCATCAGATGGCTCTCCTTGACCTGCGGCATTCGCTACCACATTCGTGGCCGTGAGCGGGTTCCCGAGGGGCCCTGCGTGGTACTGGCCAATCATCAGAGCGAATGGGAAACGGTTTATCTGCAGCTGCTCAAGACACCGATCTGCACCGTGCTCAAGAAGGAACTGCTCGAGATTCCGCTATTCGGCTGGGGCGTGCGTCTACTGCGACCGATCCCGCTGGATCGCTCGAAGCCGTCGGCCGCCATGCGTCAGGTGCTTTCTCATGGCAAGCAGCGTCTGGAAGAAGGGTTGTCGGTACTGATCTTCCCCGAGGGGACGCGCGTACCGCCGGGACAGCGACGTCGCTTCAACAAGAGCGGTGCGGTAATCGCGTGTCGTACCGGCGTTCCGGTGCTGCCCGTCGCTCACAATGCCGGCGAGCGCTGGGGCCGTCATTGGGTCAAGCAGCCCGGCGTGCTCAATGTGGTCGTGGGCGAGCCGATCGAGACTGTCGGCCGCAGCCCCGAAGAGGTGATGGCAGAGATGGAAGCCTGGATCGAGCGCACCCTCGACGAGATATCCGAAGTGCCGCGTCCACCGCTGCCGGAGAAGGCTGCGCCGGCAGAGTTGCCGTCCTGACCCGATTCGCTGAGACGGATAGCAGAAAACGAGCCCAAAAAAGGCGCCCCGCGGGGCGCCTTTTGCATTGGTAACGATGAAGCCAGACGATCAGCTTTCGAAGCGATCCAGTACCAGACAGGCGTTGGTGCCACCGAAGCCGAAGCTGTTGGACAGCACGCGCTTGACGTCGACATCGTCGCGACGCTGGCGAACGATGTCGAAACCGTTGGCCTGCTCGTCGAGCGTATCGATGTTCGCCGAGGCGCAGATGAACCGGTTCTGCATCATCAGCAGCGAGTAGATCGCTTCCTGCACGCCGGTCGCGCCCAGCGAGTGCCCCGTCAGCGACTTGGTCGAACTCATGGCCGGCGTGGTGTCGCCGAATACGTCACGGATGGCCTTGAGCTCGGCCACATCGCCTACCGGCGTCGAGGTGCCGTGGGTATTGATGTAGTCGACCTTGCCTTCCAGTCCTGCGAGCGCCTGACGCATGCAGCGTGCCGCGCCTTCGCCGGAAGGGGCGACCATGTCGTGCCCGTCGGACGTCGCGCCGTAGCCCGTGATCTCGGCATAGATCTTGGCGCCGCGAGCCTTGGCGTGTTCGAGCTCTTCGATCACCAGCATGCCGCCACCGCCGGCGATGATGAAGCCGTCACGATCCACGTCGTAGGGGCGCGAGGCCTTTTCCGGCGTGTCGTTGTAATGGGTGGTCAGCGCGCCCATGGCGTCGAACAGACAGGACAGCGTCCAGTGTTCTTCCTCGCCGCCACCGGCGAAGACCACGTCCTGCTTGCCCATCTGGATCTGTTCTACGGCGCTGCCGATGCAGTGGGCCGAGGTGGCGCAGGCAGAGGAGATCGAATAGTTGACGCCCTTGATCTTGAACGGCGTCGACAGGCAGGCCGAAACCGTGCTGCCCATGGTGCGCGTCACGCGGTAGGGGCCGACACGACGCAGACCTTTTTCCCGCATCACGTCGGCGGCTTCGACCTGATTGGCGCTGGAGGCACCGCCGGAGCCTGCGATCAGGCCGGTACGCGGGTTGGAGATGTCGCTGGCCTCGAGCCCGGCATCGTCGACCGCCTGCTGCATGGCGATATAGGCGTAGGCGGCTGCATCGCCCATGAAGCGCAATTGCTTGCGATCGACCAGAGATTCGATGTCGATATCGACGACACCGGCAACCTGGCTGCGAAAGCCAAGTTCGGCATATTCCGGCTTGAAGCGAATGCCGGAGCGCCCCTGGCGCAGAGAGTCGAGCACCTGTTGGGCGTCGTTGCCCAGGCAGGAAACGATGCCCAGGCCGGTGACTACCACTCGTTTCATGGAAGCCTCCCGCTCAGAATTTCTCAGTATTGGTGAACAGGCCGACACGCAAGTCCTTGGCCTCGTAGATGGCCTGACCGTCGACCGACAGCGTGCCATCGGCGATGCCCAGCACCAGGCGCCGGGTGATCACACGCTTGATCTCGATATGGTACGTAACCTGGCCCGCGCTTGGCAGGATCTGCCCGGAGAACTTGACCTCGCCACAGCCCAGGGCGCGGCCGCGACCGGGGTTGCCCAGCCAGCCGAGGTGGAAGCCGACCAGCTGCCACATGGCATCCAGGCCGAGGCAGCCGGGCATCACCGGGTCACCAGGAAAATGACACTGGAAGAACCACAGGTCCGGATGGATATCCAGCTCGGCGATGATTTCGCCCTTCTGGTATTTGCCGCCTTCCTCGTTGATCTGCGTGATGCGGTCGAGCATCAGCATGTTGGGAGCGGGCAGTTGGGCGTTACCGGGGCCGAACAGTTCCCCCCGGCTGCATTTCAGCAGATCGTCTTGGCTGAAAGAGTGCTGTCTGGTCACTGGATCGTTCCGAGAATCGAAAATAGAGTTTGCCTCGTCGTCTGCAAGGCGCGGCCAGTCTAATGGCTGCGCGCGCTGATTGCACGCCAGCCAAAGCCTAGTCTTGTGCTACCTATGGCGCAATGATCGGAGTGAAGCTTGCCCTGGCGAATGCCCCCGGGGCATGATGCGGACGGAAATGGGAGGCTCTGCAATAGCCGCCAGTCAAACGATGACGACGACAAACGACAATCTATGTGGCCTTTCTTTACGCTGAATCGACCGCTGGTCTGGTTGGCCCTGGCGGCTCTGGCTGCCGCCAGCGTGCTGCCCATACTGGGGCTGAGGCTGGCAGCGCTGGCGGTGGTGATCATCGGCATGCTCGATGGCTGGCGCCAGATCCGGCTCGAACATCAACGTCGCCGCCTCAGCGAGCACGCTCTCGAGCTTTCACAGGATGGCGTGATCATTACCAATACTGCCAATCGTATCGTGGCCGTCAATCCCGCATTCACTCAGATCACCGGCTACACGCTGGAGGAAATCCGGGGCCATGATCCCTCCGTACTGTCGTCGGGGCGTCACGACAAGGCGTTCTACGACCTCTACTGGAAAACGCTGAAAAGCACCGGCCGCTGGGAGGGCGAGGTCTGGAACCAGCGCAAGTACGGCGACCAGTATCCTGAATGGCTGCGGGTTCAGGCCTTTCAGGATCACAAGGGCCGGGTTTCCCATTATGTGGGGCTGTTCACCGATATCAGCCGGCACAAGGCACGAGAGCAGGATCTGAGTCGTATCGGGTTCGAGGATCCACTGACCGGTTTGCCCAATCGGCGACGCTTGCACGATCTGCTGGCGTCTCGCCTGCAGCACCTGCGCGCCGGAGAAGGGCTGGACCTGGCACTGATCGATATCGATGCCTTCAAGGCGATCAACGACAACCTGGGCGTCGAGAATGGAGACCGCCTGCTGTCACGCTTCGGTCAGCGTCTGGCTGCCCAGGTCGCCGGCGGTATCGTCGGGCGGCTGGGCGGCGACGAATTCATGGTCATTCGCACCACCACGTTCGACGATCACGAAAAATGGGTGAGCAGCCTGCGTCAGCACTTGAGCGAGCCCTTCGAGATCGACGAAAGCTCGTTGCGACTGGGGTTGACCATCGGCAGCTGCCGGGCGCCGGAAGATGGCACCGACCCCAACGTGCTGTTCCAGCGGCTCGAATCCGCGCTTTACAGCGCCAAACGCCACGGCAGCAATCATGATCGACGCTTTCGCCCTTCCCTGGAGGTCGAAACCGACCGCCATCTGACCATTCTCAACGAACTACGCCAGGCACTGGCCCATGGATCGCAGCTGGAAATCCATTACCAGACTCAGCACCGGCTGGACGATGGCAAAATGGTGGGGATGGAAGCGTTGCTGCGCTGGCATCACCCCGAGCATGGCCTGATCCTGCCGAGCGAGTTCATTCCGCTGGCGGAACGCTATGGCCTGATGCCGGCGCTGGGAGGCTGGGTCATCGACCAGGCCGTGGCGCAACTGGCCACCTGGCGAGGGCTGGGGCTGGAAGTGGTGCCCATCTGGGTCAATCTCTCGGCGCTGCAACTGATCCAGGGCGATCTGGAGTCCCATCTGATCTCGACCCTGGCACAGTATCGGGTGCCGGCCCAACTGCTCGGTCTAGAATTGACCGAATCGGTCTTGATCGACGAGCGTGCCGGCGATATCTCGTCACGACTGGAAGCGCTGCGGCAGGAAGGTCTGCAGATCGCGATCGACGATTTCGGGACGGGCTATTCGTCGATGGCGTATCTCAAGCGTCTACCAATCGACAAGCTGAAGCTGGACCGGGAGTTTATCCGGGCGTTGCCCCACGATCATGCCGACGCCGCGATCACCTCGGCGGTACTGGCAATGGCGCAGGGATTGCACATGGATGTGATCGCTGAAGGCGTGGAAACCGCCGAGCAGCGGGACTTCCTGCTGGCCAGAGGCTGCCGCCACGTACAGGGTTACCTCTATGCTCGCCCCCAGCCGGCCGACGAGGTGGAAAGCCGGCTGCGCGAGGCGGTGGAAAGCGCCCAGACCTGAAGCCGCCGCTCGCGCCGTGCCGCGAAAGTGTGCATGCCTTGCCCATCTGGGAAATGCGCCGATCGCGTGGTGAACCCATGTGGACATGAGTCGGGTCGGGCCAGCATCAACCCAGATTCTTGAATGCTTCCAGGGCCCGCTCTCTGGCGCGTCCATGCTCGACAATCGCTGGCGGATAGCCCGTTTGACGGCGCTGCTCCGCGTTGGGCTGGTGGCGGGATTTGGCCGGCAGGCCGGCGAGCTCCGGCAGCCAGCGGGCGATGAATTCGGCATCCGGATCGAAACGCCGGGACTGGGTGGTCGGGTTGAATATCCGGAAGTAGGGGGCGGCATCGGTGCCGGTCGAGGCTGCCCACTGCCAGCCGCCATTGTTCGAGGCGAAATCGCCATCCACCAGTTGCTGCATGAAGAAGGCTTCGCCGCGGCGCCAGTCGAGCAGCAGATGCTTGCTGAGGAACATGGCCGTCACCATGCGTAGCCGGTTGTGCATCCAGCCGGTCGCGACCAGTTGGCGCATGGCGGCGTCGACGAGCGGGAAGCCGGTGCGTCCCTCGCACCACGCTTCGAAATCCCTGTCGCTGTGGCGCCAGCTCAACCTGTCGGTTTCGAGCTTGAACGGGCGATGGCGACAGACGCGGGGAAAGCCGACGGCGATGTGCTGGTAGAACTCGCGCCAGATCAGCTCGTTGACCCAGCTCGTCAGACCGACGTCGCCATCGCCGAGATGGCCGCCATTGTTGGCCATCACGGCCTGCAGGCACTGTCTGTGGGAAATCATCCCGGCCGAAAGGTAGGCGGATAGTTCGCTGGTGCCGGCGATGGCCGGGAAGTCGCGATCATCCTTGTAACGGCGCGCCCGCCGCTGCAGGAAGCGGGACAGCCGGTCGGCGGCGGCTTCCTGACCTGCCGGCCAGGACGAATCCTCTGCGCTGGCGGAGCCGGAGAAGACCACGGCGGAGCGGTCCCGCTCAGGTAGCTCGGGAATCGGGTCGCTGGAAATCTCCAGCCTGGCCTGGCGTGGAGGTGTCTCACGCAACGCCAGCTGGTCTGCGCCGACGCGCTGATGCCAGGCTTTGGCGAACGGGGTGAAGACCTTGTAGTACTCGCCCTGACCCGTCAACAATTCGCCCGGCTCGAAGGCAATGGCGTCGGTGTAGGCATGGACTGCGAGCCCCTCGTGGGCGAACGCCTCGGAGACCCTGGCGTCACGCTCCCGCTCATCCAGCGGATACTCGCGATTGAAATGAAGCGCTTGCGCCTCATAACGCCTGGCCGCCTCCAGCAGTGCCTTGGGCGCCGCGCCGAAGTCCTCGATGTCACGGTAGAGCAGCGGGATATCGAGTTCAGCCAGCGCTTTCTGCAGCGCGATGACGCCACGATGCAGAAACGAGATCTTGTTGGCACCATGGTCATGGCGGCGCCACTGGTGACGACAGGCGAGATAGATGCCGATCACCGGGCCCTTGCGGGCGGCTGCGCTCAACGCGGAGTGGTCGAGCGTTCTCAGGTCGTTGCGAAACCAGACGAGTTGCGTGGGCGACATAGCACGTCCCTGTTACCGATGACTGAGCGACGCGTCCCTGCGTCGCGGGCTATTCACCCTGTTGCGCTGTCACGGCGAGCCTGACGCTCGCGCCGTGCGTCCATGCCTGTGGCCGGTTCAACTGCCGGCTTCGATCGTCGCTCGCATCCGGCTCAACGCTTGGCTCATGTCCTCTCCCAGCACGGCGACCGAGGTGTTCTCGAAATCGCTGGCCCGGATACGAGCGACGGGTCCGACCAGGCATACCGGTGCCTGGGACTGTTCGGCAAGCCGCGGCAACTGGCGTCGAATGATGTCGCTGCGTTCGGCGTGACTGCTGGCGAGCAGCAGCGCTTTGGCGCCGAGGCGCTCGACAGCCAACGGAAACTCGCTCAGCGGCAGATCGCCATCGATCAACTGGACGCGATAGCCCGCGGCGGAAGCGGCCAGGCCCATCAACAGCGCCCAGAATCCGCTGCTGTCGTCCGGCAATCGGGCGACCAATATCTCCCCCGCATTGCTTAACTGGTTGGTGTGGTAGATCCGGGTACCGATCCGCGTACGCAGGAAAGTCTCCAGCACCCGGCGTTGGAGCGTGGCGCCGAACTGGTCGCCCCAGCGCTCTTCCAGCTGCGAGATGACGGGCTGCCAGAGTTCCGCGATACACAGGCTGACCGGATACAGCGACAGGCTCTGGTTGAACAGCACTTCCAGCCGGCCAGTGTCGAGAGACTCCACGGCGTGGATCAGATGCTGGCGCTGGCTGGCCCAGTCTCCCATCTGCGGCGCCGGCGTCTCGACCGCTTCCGGCTGATCCAGAAGTTCCCGTACCTGGCTGACCGGGACGCCCCGGTTGAGCCACTGCAGAATGCGCTCGACGCGCTCGATATCGTCACGGCCATAGAGCCGATGACCTTTTGGCGTGCGCTGGGGGCGGATCAGACCGTAGCGGCGCTCCCAGGCGCGCAGTGTGACGGAGTTGACTCCAGTGAGTCGCGATACTTCACGAATCGGGTAGAGCGGCGCGGCACTGGAATCCATTGCCTTGTAAGTCATGCAAGTCCTCCTGCGAGGTCTCTGCGTGCGCCGTCTCGTCGAATGAGATAGGTCATGTCAATGCTGCGAGTCATCACTACGGCTTCGAAAGTGTCAGGACGTCGGTTACGGTCATCTGTCGCGATCCGCACCGGTGTAACCTGCGATAGTGCCCTGATGCCTTGAGGACGTCACCTCGGTTCGGTGACGATCGCTAGAGAGCGATGACTTCGACGAGTCGTGACGAGACGGATACTACCGTCTCGATACCTCAAGGATGGGTGAAGATATTGTACCTTTCAAGCGATTTGTACAATATTTATGTAATATGCAATTCATGTAATACGAAATTCATGTAATACGCAATTCATCCAATATCTGGATAGCCTTACTGAGCCTGGGCCTGCGATTCGACAATGCTGGCGAGGGCGTCGACGAAGGCCGGGTGCTGGCCGACGGGATCCAGCAGGTGCGGCGAAACCGGATGTTCCCGAGCGATCTCCTCGAGCTGGCCGGGAACGTCTTCCCGCAGGTGCCGGCTTGCCGCGAAGAACGGCGGCAGGATCGCTATCCGCGAGATGCCACGCGCTGCCAGTTCGGCCACCCGGGGCTCGAGTGAAGGCTCGCTCAACTCCATGAAGGCGAGAACGACGGGCTTGCCGACGCTAGGCTGCAGGTTCTGCTCCAGCGTTTCGAACGGGGCACGCCAGCGAGCATCGCTGGAACCGTGGGCCAGCAGAATCATGGCGGACTGTGTCATGCTGCTCCCTGAAAAGGGGTTGAATGCCGGGGGCGAAGTCGAGTTGTCACGCGACCATGAAAAGTACGCGCTGGGACGGCTCGCCGTCGGATGGCCAGACTCAACGTATTGTACAATATCCGTATAACTCGGAGCATCCATCATGCGTCTATTGATCACGGGCGGTACGGGATTCGTCGGACGTCGACTGGTCGAGCGGGCTCTGGCGGCCGGCCACGACGTCATGGTGATCTCTCGCGACCCGGAACGGGCTCGCCGGCAGTTGCCGCAGAGCGTGCGCATCGGTGACGATGCCATGGATTTTGCATCGTCTCTACCAGAGGCCATCGTCAATCTGGCCGGGGAACCGATTGCCGACCGGCGCTGGAGCGACCCGCAGAAGACCCGGCTGGTCGAATCGCGCCGCCACGCGACACGCGACGTCGTCGCGCTATGCGAGGAGCTGGCGCGGCGGGAACAGCCGCCGGAAGTGCTCGTCTCCGGCTCGGCCATGGGCTACTACGGCGATCAGGGCGATCGTGACGTGACCGAGGAGACGCCACCCCACGACGAATTCGCCCACCGCCTGTGCCAGGCCTGGGAGGCGGAGGCGCTCAAGGCCGAAGCTTTCGGGGTAAGGGTGGCCTGTCTGCGTACCGGGCTGGTGCTGGATGCTGGCGGCGGCACCCTGGCCAAGATGATGCCGGCGTTCAAGCTGGGGCTGGGCGGTCGCCTGGGGGATGGGCGCCAGTACATGCCGTGGATTCATCGGGAGGATCTGGTCGGCATGATCGAGTTTCTGCTCGAGAAAACCATGCTCAGCGGCCCGTTCAACGGCTCCGCGCCGCAACCGGTGACCAATGCCGAGTTCACCAGGGCGCTGGGACGACACCTGCATCGGCCGGCGGCGCTGTTCGTGCCCGCGCCGCTGCTGAAACTCGGACTGGGGGAGATGTCGCGCCTGCTTCTGACCGGTGCCTGCATGCGTCCCAAGCGCTTTCAGGAGGCCGGCTTCACCTTTCGCTATCCGACGCTGGACGACGCCCTGGCGGCAATCGTGTCGCATTGAGAGCGCCCGCGGCTTGCCGCGGACGCGGATCCTCGATGCGCTGGCGAACTAGCGTGCATCCTTGTCGACGGTGACGATCACGCGCACCGCGTCGAGGCGCAGCGCCGCGCCTTCGATGGCGGTATCGAGGGCGCGGCGTTCGTCTTTCAGGGCCTGCAGCTCGTCGTCGCGAATAGCGCCGTTGTGCTCGGCAAGGGCCTTGAGACGCGACAGCTCCAGATCTAGCGTCTCCCGCATCTCCTGCTGAGCGCGTTCGACCAGCGACGGCAATTCGCGTTGGGCCTCCTGCTCGCCCTTCTTCAGCAGCTCGCGCAACGCGTCATGCCGGGATTTCAGCAGCTCGCGCGCGACGCCTTTCTTGACTCGCTGCAGGTTGCGGGAGAGCCCGCTGAAGGTGACCTTGTCCGACAGGTTGGCGCCGCTCTCGTCGAGCAGCACGCGAATGCCGGTATCCGGCAGGAAGCGGCCCAGTTGCAGCCGCTTGGGCGCCGGGCAGTGCGTGCGGAAGATCAGCTCCAGCATCAGCCGGCCGCCGGGAATGTTGGGATGCTTGAGCAGGGCGAGGGCGGTGTTGCCCAGGCTGGAGTCGAGAATGCGCTCCATCACCGTGGTCACCAGCGGATGCTCCCAGGAGAGACGCTGGATATCGTCACGCGCCAGCGCCTGGGTGCGCGAGTAGGTCACGGTGAACCCCTCGTCGCCCTGGGCCAGCCCCGGCAGGCTGTCGATCATGTGCGAGCCGGGCGTGAGATGCATCTGACCGTTGCCGAGATCCCGGCTATCGACGCCGAAGATGTCCAGCGCCTGATCGACGTAGCGGGGCAGGGCGCTGTCGTTGTCCTGCTCCACGATCGCGCTGATCACGGCATCCGCCCGCTCGGGGCGGCAGGCGTTCCACTCCAGCAGACGATTGCGGCCCGCTTCGCGCTCGGCCAGACGAGCGTCGTTGAAGGTGCGGGTCTCTGCGATCAGCGAATCAAGGCCGCTGTTTTCATCGAGAGAGTCGTCGTCGAGAGAGCCGTCATCGCGATAGTCGTCATCGAGACTTTCACGCAGCGCATCGCCGAAAGCCTCGAGGACGTCGCCGCCCGCCGCGTGCGGTGCCTCGAACGCGGCGAGGCCGTCGTGATACCAGCGCAGCAGCGTCGCGGTGGGGCTTTTCTCGATCACCGGCACGTGGATATCGATCGGGTGCAGCTGGCCGATACGATCGAGTCGCCCGATGCGCTGCTCGAGCAGATCGGGATGCCAGGGCAGATCGAACATCACCAGATGATGGCAGAACTGGAAGTTGCGCCCTTCGGAGCCGATTTCCGAGCAGATCAGCACCTGACAGCCGCCATCGTCGTCGGCAAAGGCGGCGGCCGCACGGTCGCGTTCGACCAGGCTCATCTCTTCGTGGAAGACCGGCGCCTGGATACCGGCGCGCACGCGCAGCGCCTCGGCCAGATCGACGGCGGTCTGGCGCCAGTGGGCGATCACCAGCACCTTCTGCTGGTTGCCCAGTGTCTCGAGCTGACCGATCAACCACTCGACGCGGGGATCGAGACGCCACCAGGGCGTGTCATGCTGGATCGCGGCATCGTGCAGGGCGCGATAGGCCGCCTCGGGATAGAGGCGGGCGTCGTGCGTGCTCAGATCGGCGGCGGTCAGGCGGGCGGCGAAGTGATCGTTGCCCTGGCCGAGCTCTTCGAACTGGTCGTGATAGGCCGCCGGCATTGCCAGCGAGGCCACGTGCAGGTGACGCTCGGGAAAGCCGCCGACATGACGGCGGCTGTTGCGGAACATGACCCGGCCAGTGCCGTGGCGATCCAGCAGCTGTTCGCGCAGCTGGCGGCGGGCACTGTCGCGCTGGGCGTCGTCGCTTTCGGCGTCCAGCAGGGTATCGAGCAGCGCGCGGCTGTCGCCGTCATCGATGATGGCGCCGAGACGGTCGCGGTCGGCGGCATCGCCCGGCAGCCGCTCGAGCGCCTCGATCGCTTCGGCCACGGCGGTATAGCCGGCTTCTTCTTCCCGGAAGCGTTCGAGATCGTGATAGCGGTCGGGGTCGAGCAGGCGCAACCGGGCGAAGTGGCTCTCCAGTCCCATCTGCTCCGGTGTCGCGGTCAGCAGCAGCAGGCCGGCGATATGCTTCGACAGGCGCTCGATGCAGGCATAGCCGGGGCCTTCTGACTGTGGCGTCCAGTCGAGATGGTGCGCCTCGTCGACGATCAGCAGATCCCACTCGGCGCTCTCGGCCTGACGCTGACGATGCGGGTTGGCGAACAGCCACTCCTGGCTGGCCAGGATGCACTGGCCGCTGTCGAAGGGGTTGTCCTCGTCGAACGCTTCGCTCTGGGCTTCGTCCAGCAGCGTGACCGAGAGCGAGAAACGGCGCAGCAATTCGATCAGCCATTGGTGGGTCAGGCTGGCTGGCACCAGAATCAGCGCCCGGCTGGCGCGCCCGGTCAGCAGCAGGCGATGCAGGATCAGCCCGGCCTCGATGGTCTTGCCCAGGCCGACTTCGTCGGCCAGCAGAACGCGCGGGGCATGGCGCCGGGAGACTTCGTCGGCGATATAGAGCTGGTGCGGAATCAGATCGATGCGCGGCCCGGCCAGGCCCAGTGCGGGGCTACGGGCGATGCGCTGGTGGTGATGCAGCGAGCGATAGCGCAACTGGAACCAGTCGTTGCGGTCGACCTGGCCGGTCAGCAGACGATCCTGGGCCTGATGAAAGCGCATGTTGTCGGAGAGCCTGGCTTCGCTGAGCGACACGGATTCGCCGTCATCGGTCTGGCCGTGGTAGATCACGCAGCCATCGCGTTCTTCGATACGCTCGACGGTCAACTGGTCGCCGTCGGCGGTGTCGATGCGATCACCGGGGCCGAACACCACGCGGGTCAGCGGTGCCTGACGGGCGCTGTAGGTACGGGTTTCCTGACTGGCGGTGAACAGCACGGTGACGCTGCGTGCATCGACGGTGAGAATGGTGCCGAGCCCAAGCTCGGTTTCGCCGTCGCTGATCCAACGCTGGCCGGGAGAGAAATCGCTCATGGTGCCTCGGTCGTGTGTACGCTGCGGGGAACGGATCGAATGGGCGACGCATTCTAGCGTAAACCGCGTGCGGCCTTAAGCACTGAACGGTTCGGCGTGTCCCGGCATTGGCGTTACACTGCCTCGGCGTGGGTCCGGGCGTCGCGGACTCGGATACGGGCGCGAAGCACCTTACGAGGAGAGATCATGGCGGGAGCAGGGCCAAGAGACGGTCTGCGTCGGATCGCGATCGCCAGCCAGGCGATCGGATTCGTTCTGATCATCACGCTGGAGACGGTGATGGGAGACGGTGCCAGACCCTGGCAGGGCGTGACGCTGGCGTTGATGCTGGTGACCGCGGCCTGGCTAGCGCTGGTGCGACGTTATCGGCGTAACCGAAAGCAGCGCCGCAAGCGCGAAGACGACGATTGACGCCGCCGGTCAATCCCGGTCGAGTCCCGACCGCCATCGATCCGGCTCTGCCCATGGCATCCGTGCCTGGATGCATTAAGCTTGGCCTTATCCCTGCGCCCGGAGCGTGCCCGTGCTACTGAACAGCCTGATCCTGATATTGACCGTTGCGGGCATGGAGATCGCGTCGGCGCTGATCCATCGCTACGTCATGCACGGCTTTGGCTGGGGCTGGCATCGCTCGCATCACGAGCCGCACCAGAACCGATTCGAGCTGAACGATCTCTACGCCGTGGTCTTCGCCGCCATCGCCATCGTGCTCATCGCACTGGGTACCCAGGGCGTCTGGCCGCTGCAGTGGATCGGTGCCGGCATGACCGCCTACGGGATGCTCTACTTCATCGTTCACGACGGGCTGGTGCACAAGCGCTGGCCGTTTCGCTACATTCCGCGGCGCGGCTATCTCCAGCGCCTCTACCAGGCTCACCGCCTTCATCATGCCGTCAAGGAACGCGAGCGCGGCCTCTCCTTCGGCTTTCTCTATGCACCGCCGACGGACAAGCTGAAGGCCGAGCTGCGTCGCCGTCAGTCATCGTCCGTTAGCGAGGGCGCTGCCAAAGATGCGCGGGCCGAGGATCGGGTCGCCGCCCGCGAGCGCTGAGCGCCTGGCCGGCCCCGGCCAACAGCAACCCGATCTTCTCTCCCTTGCCGGTGCCCTGACGTCGATCCCAGGCGTGTTCTCCGGCGCCGGCAACCTTGACGCCGATCCGCCGATAGACGCCCCGCGCCGTGGCGATCGCCCAGGCCGAGCGCAGCGGCAGAGCGGGCAGGCCGTCCCGCGCCGAGTCGTAGTAGGGTTCGGCAACGGCTATCAGCCGGCCGGCGAGGACAGCGAGGCGGTCGCGGTGGCGCGGCGCCGTGATCTCATCGAGTGGTATGCCGACCTCGTCGAGCCAGGCCAGCGGCAGATAGCAGCGCCCGATCCGGGCGTCGTCGACGATATCCCTGGCGATGTTGGTGAGCTGGAAGGCGAGGCCCAGGTCGCAGGCGCGGTCCAGCACGGCTTCGTCTCGCACGCCCATGACGCGCGCCATCATCAGCCCCACCACGCCCGCGACGTGATAGCAGTAGCGCAGCGTGTTCGACAGATGCGGATAGGTCTCGCCGCGCACGTCCATGGCGTAGCCCTCCAGATGATCGAACGCCTGCGACTGGGGAATCTCGTGGGTCAGCGCGACTTCCTGAAACGCGGCAAAGGCCGGGTCCGATATGGACTCGCCGGCGTAGGCGAGCCGAGTCGACTCCCGCAGCCGCTCGAGTCGCGCCTCCGGCGTGTCCTGGCTCACCGCGTCCGTCTCGAAGCCCAGCGTTTGACCGTCGATCACGTCATCGCAGTGACGGCACCAGGCGTAGAGCATCAGCGCGGATCGCCGCGTGCGCGGCTCGAAGAGTTTCGAAGCGGTAGCGAAGCTCTTCGAGCCCACCGCCATGGTGCGGGTCGCGTGGTCGAGCAGCGCCTCGCTCATGTTGACGCCTCTCGCTTGCCCAGATCCTCGATCATCAGCCCGGCCGTCGCCTGGGCGGAGCCGATGACGCCGGGAATCCCCGCGCCAGGATGCGTGCCCGCGCCGACCAGGTAGAGATTGTCGATTCGGCTGTCGCGATTGTGAGGCCGGAACCAGGCGCTCTGGGTCAGGATCGGCTCGACCGAGAACGCCGAGCCCTGATAGGCATTCAGCGTATCGCGGAAATCGAACGGGGTAATGTGGCGATGCGTCACCAGCTGACTGCGCAGGCCCGGCATGTAGTTCGCTTCCAGATAATCGAAGATCCGCTCGCGTAGCCGAGGGCCTTCGATTTCCCAGTCGAGATCGGCGGTGCCCAGGTGCGGGACCGGCGCCAGCACATAGTAGGCGCCGCAGCCCGGCGGGGCGAGCGACGGATCGGTGACGCAGGGCGCATGCAGATAGAGCGAGAAATCGTCGGCCAGCGCGTCCTTGTTGAAGATCTCGTCGATCAGCTCGCGATAGCGTGGCCCGAAGCAGACGGTGTGGTGCGCCAGCTGGGTGTGGTTGTGATCGAGCCCGAAATAGAGCACGAACAGCGAATTGCTCATCCGCTTGCGCTTGAGGCTCGCGGTGGCCTTCACGCCGCGTGGGTGATGGCCGAGCAACGTCTCGTAGGTGTGGACGACATCGGCATTGGAGGCCACCGCCCGCGCCTCGAGCCGACGGCCATTCGCGAGCGTGACTGCGCTGATGCGATCGCCTTCGGTCTCCAGCCGTTCGACCCTGGCATCGAGCATGAGCTCGCCGCCGATGTCCTCGAACAGCCTGACCAGCGCACCGGTGCCGCCGCGTGGAAACCACACGCCCCATTCGCGCTCGAGAGCATGGATCAGGGTGTAGATCGACGAGGTCGAGAACGGGTTGCCGCCCACCAGCAGCGAGTGGAACGAGAACGCCTGGCGCAGATGCTCGTCCTCGATGAAGCTCGACACCATGCTGTAGACGCTGCGCCATGCCTGCAATCGGGTGAGCTGCGGCGCGGCCTTGAGCATGTCGCGAAACGACAGGAACGGCTTGGCGCCGAGCTTGAGGTAGCCTTCCCGGAACACGTCGCGGGAATAGTCGAGAAAACGCCGATAGCCTTCCACGTCCCCCGGGTTGAGCTGGCGAATCTGCGCTTCCAGTTTCGCCTGATCGTTGTCGTAGTCGAACACTTCGCCCGTTTCCCAGCAGAGCCGGTAGAAGGGCGTGACAGGCAACAGCGCCACGTAGTCGGAAAGCGATTTGCCGGCGAGCGTGAACAGCGACTCGATGGCGCTGGGGTCGGTGATCACCGTGGGGCCGGCATCGAAGGTGAAGCCTTCGTCTTCGTAGACGTAGGCACGCCCGCCGGGCTTGTCGCGGCTCTCCAGCAACAGCGTGGGAATGCCCGCCGCCTGCAGGCGAATGGCAAGCGCCAGGCCGCCGAAGCCGGCGCCGATCACGATCGTTTTCTTCATTGCAAAGCCCTTGGCCGACTCATCGAAAATCATCCAGGCGCGGCGTTCGTTTCAGCACCGCCCGGGCCGCTTCGACGACCGGGACGGGCGGTTTGCCGACGAGAATTCGCAGCTTGTCGGCACGCTTCAACTGGCCGGCGTAGAAGCGCGCGATCAACCCGGCGTCGAGCCCGTAGAAACGCTGCATGACGCGAAAGCGCTCGTCGGGTTGGCCGGCGAGGAACAGCATGCGGTTGAGCATGCGAAAGAAGCGCTGCTCGCGCCACTGCGCATCGGCGAAGCGATGAATCAGCGCGGACAGCGCCGGTGCCTCGAGCGGCATGCGCTCGGCGATGCGATCCGCCAGCGCCGCGGCCGCCGGCAGCGAATAACCGGTGGTGGCATGAAACAGCCCGGCACGCAGGCCGCTGGCGGGCTGGTTCGCCAGCGGTGCCCGGAACGCCTCGAAGTCGCCGGCCAGTGTGATCGGCAGGCTGCCTTGCTCCTCCCGCACCAGCGCCTGCCGTTGCCAGCCCCGAGCCTCGGCGTAGCGCACGAGATTGGCGCGGGCGCGATCGGTGTCGAGACTGGCGTTGTCGACGTAATGGGTATCCTCGATCAGCAATTCGGTCGGTGATAACGGCAGCGTGTAGACGAAGCGATAGCCGCCCTGCTGGTCGACGGTGGCATCCATCAGGGTCGGCCTGACGAGTCCATGTGGCGAGCCGAGCCGCCACTGCTGGCCGACGAAGGCTTGGAAACCGATGGTCAGATGCGGGGAAGGGCGATAGCCGCGGCCGTCGATCACGGCGCGTGCCTCGAGTCGTTCACCGTCGGCGAGCGTGACGCTGCACGGCGAGACGTCCTCGACCGGGGCGTTGGTGCGCAGATCGTCGCCGAGGGTGTTCGCCAGGGCCGCGGCGAAGCGTTCCGACGTGATGCTGAGATAGTCGCCGGGAAGCGTTCGCGTAAGCTCGGGGAAGCGCACGTCGTAGCCGGACCAGCGGTGCGCCACCAGCGGGGCGAGCCAGTCGCGTTGGGCCGGCGTGAGGTCGGTGCCGTGAAACGACCATGTGTGATTGCCGCCGGCATGTGGCCCTGCTTCCAGCATCAGAATCGCGAGGTCCGGCTGGTGCTGCTTCAGCCGCCATGCGATCAGGCCGTTGGCCAGCCCGGCGCCCACCAGAATGAGATCCCATGGTCGGCTCATGACGCCACCTTCATCGGTACCGGCCCGAGCGCCAGCTCGACGATATCGGCCGCCCGCTCGGCGCCGTCGGCCTGCCGCAGCGGAATGGCCGCGTCGTCGAGGCGCCGGCGGCAGGCGTCATCCGTCAGCAGCGTCTCGAGCTCTCGCGCCAGGCGGATGCTGCCGCTCCGGCGGGAAACCCGTTGACCCAGCCCGTGCCAGACCAGCCTGGCGGCGACGCCGGGCTGGTCGAAGGCGATCGGCATGACGAGCATCGGGGTCGAGGTCGCGATCGCATCGACGACGGTATTCAGGCCGCCGTGGGTGATCACTGCCTGGGCCTGGCGCAGCGTTGCGCGCTGGTCGGCAAAATCGGTGACGAAGGTGGCGCCGTGGGCTTTCAACGCCTCCGCCCGGGCAGGAGGCAAACCGCCGCAGTGCGCGATCGCCAACTGAACATCGAGACGGCGACAGGCACGGGCGATGGTTTTGAACAGGCCGTAGCGATGGCCCTGCAGCGTGCCCAGCGAGGCGAAGACGAACGGGCGTCCGGGGTCGATCGGCCAGGCGTCTCGTCTCTTTTCCGTATCGCCTTTCGCCCGGCGCAGCGGGCCGACGGCATGGAAGTTCGCCGGCAGCCCGTGGCGGGGGAAGTCCAGCGTTGCCGGTGTCTGGCTGATCTGCGCCAGGGGCGACAGGCATTCATGCAGCCCGGTGCGATGTCGCAGGCCGAAGGAGTTTGCATGATGCGCGATCACCCGAGCGTGAGGACGCATCAATCGATCGTAGATTGCCTCGCTGGTCGCATACATTCGCCGGGCGCGCTCGTCGGTGGCGTAGCGAAACGGCATCACCGGCAGCGGCAGCGCCGGCTCGCGATTGATCGGCAGCGCGCAGGCCACCGACACGAACGGCAGCGCCATCGCCTCGGCAACGAGGCCGCCGGCCGCCTCCATCTGATCGGCAATGATCCCGTCCACGCCAAGGCGTTCGAGCGCGTCCGGCAGCTCCCGGCAGAGCATGTCGGTCGTCGCGGCCATGTCGGCGATGAGACGGCGTATCGAAAGCCCGGTCGGATGCGCAGCCAATCGATGGCTGCGCCCCAGACTACCGGCGGGGTGCGTGTGCAACCCGACCGGCTCGAAGCCGATGCGAGCGTCGTGGACGAGCGTGCGGGCTTCCTGCTGGTGGACGAAGGTGACGCGATGGCCGCGATCGAGCAACACGCCCGCCAGCGCCTGCAGCGCCTGGAAATGGCTGTAGAGGGCGGGCGCGATGACGGCATAGTGACTCAATCTTGCCCCTCCAGGTCGAGGAGTGGCGCGCGCTTGAGCGCGGCGAGATCGGCGCTGCCGGTGCAGAAGCAGGCGATGCGAAGCTGATCGATGACGACGCGAAAATGGCGAATGACGGCCTCGCTGGAATCGGTGGCGCCGGCGAGCGTCGCGGCCGCCTGGCCGGCGAGATCGGCGCCCAGTGCCAACGCCTTGGCCGCATCGATGCCATCGGCAATACCGCCGGAGGCGATCAGTGGCGTCGTCGGCAGGGCCCGGCGAATGTCGCGGACGGCTTCGGCGGTGGGAATGCCCCAGTCCGCGAACGCCATCGCCACGGCGCGCTGGTGCGGTTCCGCGGCGCGTTCGCCCTCGACCGCCGCCCAGGAGGTGCCGCCGGCACCCGCGACGTCGAGCATCGCCACGCCGGCATCTATCAGTCGGCGAGCCACGCCGACGGACAGCCCGGCGCCGACTTCCTTGGCGATCAGCGGGACGTCCAGCGTGCCGGCGATCTGCTCGATGGCGTCGAGCACGCCGCGCCAGTTCCGATCACCGCCGTTCTGGACCGCCTCCTGAAGCGGGTTGAGGTGAACGATCAAGGCGTCGGCGTCGATCATCTCCACTGCACGGCGAGCATAGTCGCGCCCGCGCCGCCCCTTGAGCTGGGCGGCGCCGAGATTGGCCAGCAGCGGAACGTCGGGGGCGATCTCGCGCAGGGTATGGTCGAGCCCCACATTGGCGTCGCTCTCGATGGCGATGCGCTGGGAGCCCACGCCCATCGCCAGGCCCAGGGTCTGTGCTGCCTGTGCCAGATGGCGATTGATGGTCAGCGCGCGTTCGGCGCCGCCGGTCATGGAGCTGATCAGCAGCGGGGCTTTCAGCGGTTTGCCGAAGAGCGTGGTGCCGAGGTCGATGCGATCGAGATCGAGCTCGGGCAGGGCGCAGTGTTCGAAGCGAAAGCGCTCGAATCCGGCCCGGGTTCGAGATCTGGCCCGCTCCGGATCGAGGACGATATCCAGATGATCGTTCTTGCGTTGCAGCAGTTCCGCGTCCTTCATGAATTCTCCATGGCCCTGAGGGATACGCCGTAAGGCACTGCGGATATTCCACAGCGCGGGTGGGGTCGAGAGCGGGACGGGAACTATTGGAAATCCGCCAGCTGCCGTTCGAACCAGGCGTGCATGAAACGGCGCGTCGAACCCTGCTGCCCGCAGGCATGGATGAAGTGGTCTTCGGCATTGTGCAGGTGGTCGCGCAAGCGCTGTCGCACCGCCTCGGCGCCCAGCGTCGCCACGAGCGTCGATTTGCCGAGATCCTTGGCGGTGTCCTTGCCGGTGTTGTCGTGACCGTCGGCCAGGTCGTCGAGCAGCTGGAATGCCTGGCCCAGATCCTGCGCGAAGCAGCGCAGCTGTTGCCGCACCATGGGGGCGGCATCCGCCGCGATGGCGGCCAACTGGAGCGTGGCGCCGAAGAGCATGCTGGTCTTGAGTTCGTTGGCGGCGACGATGTCGTCTTCCCCGCGGGGAAGGTTGCCTTCGTGCAGGTCGAGGAACTGGCCTTGAACCAATCCCTGCAGACCCACGGCAGCGGAAAGCTCGGAAACCGCCTGGTTGCGCGATTCGCTCGAAAGCCCCTCGACCGAGGCCACGACGCCGAAGGCGTTACTGAGCAGCGCCACGGCGGCGAGAATGGCGACATGCTCGCCGAACTGGCGGTGGATCGTCGGCCGGCCGCGTCGCAGCATGGCGTTGTCCATGCAGGGGATGTCGTCGAGCATCAACGAGGCGGCATGAATCATCTCCACCGCGCAGGCCAGGTCGAGCAGGCCCGGGTGATGCGCGTCGCAACCCAGGTCGCGAGCGGTGAGCATCAGCAGCAGCGGCCGGGTGCGCTTTCCCGGCGTCAGCGTGCCTTCGCGCATCGCGGCGCTGACGAGATCGCGTTGACTGCCGGCGGGCAGGAGCTGTTCGAGACGCCGCTGCAGCGTCTCCTTGAGCAGCGTCAGCTCCGCGTCCGGGGCCGGGGTCTTTTCTGCGGTGTGAGCGGTCATGGTCACTTCCCTGCTGTCGCCATGTTGCGGTGCGCGTCGATACGGGCGGTATCGGCCCGGACATCCCTGTCCCGGCGGTGAGGCGGCGCTGCGAGCTCTTGCATGAGCGCTCACGCATGAACGCGGCATTTCGGTAAGCGTGCGTAAAGCCTACATTACCCTGTCCGAGTCCGCCTCGTCGCCGCCGAGAGGGGCGCTTCTCCGTGTCCGGTAATCCGTGTCTGGTAGAAAGCAGCGCCCGTCCGATATCTACGCATGCCTGGCGTGTATGGATGCAGGGGCCGTTGCAGGCCGGACCTACTGCGACTCCAGAACCGCCGAACACTGATCGAGCGTCTTGTCGAGCTCGGGCGGCCGGCTGTCGTTCTCGTCACTCGGATCGTACTCTCGCTGCATCTTGCGCACCTCGGCCTCGCTGAAGCGTGCCTGCAGCGCTTCCGTCACGCACTCGCAATAGCGTTCGACCTTGGGGCCTTCGATGCCGCTGGCGGTGATGTTGGCCCGGCATTGCGCCCGGGAAGCTTCCACGGCCTTCGCCGACCACGGCGGCGGTGGCGTCTCTTCATCCTGCGTTTGCGCGTGAGCGGCTACGGCGAAGACGCAGCAGAGTGCCGCGATGGAGGCGAGGCGAAGCCATAGGGACATGGTGGTTCTCCTGAAGGGCAGCTCTCGGGAGGCTTTTCGAGGGGCGCTCCGGTAAGCGCTTGCCAAGGCGAGTGGAGACGGCCGAAAACGGTAACGTTGCTTTTTACTCTAGAGATTCCGCGGCTGGCTGCCATTAATCATAGGTGTGGCCGGTTGATCAGGGAGGTGACCGGCACGAGTCGCCGCCGCCACGTAGACCCCGCCACGTCATGATCCCTGAAATGCAAAACGCCCGCCAGGCAGGGCCTGAGCGGGCGTTTCGAAATTCTTGGTCGGAATAGCAGGATTCGAACCTACGACCTCTGCCTCCCGAAGGCAGCGCTCTACCAAGCTGAGCTATATTCCGATGTCATTGCCGGGCCGTTGCCATTCAGGCTAGCTCGACGGGGGTGAATTATACTCATCCGAAGGCGCGGTGCAACCCTGATCTTGCACCCTTTTAGACGTCGCGCTCGACGGCCACTCGCGTCAGCGTTTCCATGCTGTCGCGATAGGGGCTGGGCGCGAGGATTTCAAGCTGTGCGCGGGCCAGGCTCGCCATCTCTTCGGCGCGCTGCTGGGTATATTCGAGGGCGCCCGTTTCACGCACGATGGCGAGTACGTCGTCCAGGCGTTCCAGGCCGCCATCGGTAATCGCCTGCCGGATCAGCGCGGCCTGTTCGGGCGACCCCGTGCGCATCGCATGGATCAGCGGCAGCGTCGGTTTGCCTTCGGCAAGATCGTCTCCCACGTTCTTGCCCATGGTCTCGGCGTCGCCCTGGTAATCGAGCAGGTCGTCGATCAGCTGGAAGGCGAGCCCCAGATAACGGCCGTAGAGTCGAAGTGCCTGTTCCTGCTCGGCATCGGCGCCGGCGAGGATGGCGCCGCTATGGGAGGCCGCTTCGAACAGCATCGCGGTCTTGCCCTGGATGGTGTCGAAGTAGTCCGACTCTTCGATATCGGCGTTGCCGATGTTGGTCAGCTGCTGGACTTCGCCCTCGGCAATGATGCAGGTAGCGCCGGAGAGCACCTGCATGATCCGCATCGAGCCGACCTCGACCATCATCTGGAACGAGCGCGAGTAGAGGAAGTCGCCGACCAGTACCGAAGGGGCGTTGCCCCAGGTGTCGTTGGCGGTGGCCTTGCCACGGCGCCGGCTCGACTCATCGACGACATCGTCATGCAGCAGCGTGGAGGTGTGCATGAACTCGATCAGCGTCGCCAGGGTGATGTGCTTGTCGCCGAGGATGCTCTCGTCTCCGGGATAGCCCAGCGCCCGCGCCGCCAGCAGCACCAGCAGCGGGCGCAGACGCTTGCCACCGCTTTCGATGATGTACTGGCCGATGGTTTCGACCAGTGGAATTCGCGACGCCAGTTGATCGAGGATCGTACGATTGACGGCGGCGAAGTCCTCAGCCACCGATGCATGGATGGATGCAGCGTTGGATTGCATGGTCGGCTTGTCAATGAATCGGGTGGGGTCGTTCGGCTTCTCGGGCCGGGAGACGACGTGTGGGGGTATGCTAGGTGGCCCCCTCAGGTGCGTCAACCGACGTGGCGCTCGGCGGTTGCCCATCCGCCGGAACGCGCGCGGGCCGGGCGCGCAAGAAGGTTGCCTGGCATGGCGTGAGCCGTTATAATCCGCCGCCCAACTCATCATGCTCCCTGTCAGATGGTTGCCGGAAGGGGCACCACTCGCCGCAGGTCGATGAAAGAGCGCCAACCCCGATGAGTGTTTGGAGAATCTTATGTACGCTGTTATCAAGAGTGGCGGTAAGCAGTACCGCGTGCAGGAAGGTCAGACACTGAAGCTCGAGAAGCTGGAAGTGCCGACCGGTGAAACCCTGGAATTCGACCAGGTTCTGCTGGTTGCCGACGGCGACGACATCAAGGTCGGCGCTCCGCTGGTCGGCGGCGCCAAGGTGTCTGCCGAGATCGTTTCGCACGGTCGTGGCGACAAGGTGCAGATCATCAAGTTCCGTCGTCGCAAGCATCACATGAAGCGTCAGGGCCACCGTCAGTGGTTCACTGAAGTCAAGATCACTGGAATCTCCGCTTAAGCGGAACATTCCCCCAGAAAGAGGTATTCGCCATGGCTCATAAGAAGGCCGCCGGTAGTACGCGTAACGGTCGCGATTCCGAATCCAAACGCCTGGGTGTCAAGCTGTACGGTGGACAGAAGGCTACGGCCGGTAACATCATCGTTCGCCAGCGCGGCACCAAGTTCCATGCGGGAACCGGTGTGGGTATCGGCAAGGACCACACGCTGTTCGCTCTGAATGACGGCGTCATCAAGTTCGAGCAGAAAGGCCCGAGAAACCGCAAGTTCGTGAGCGTGGTCTCCGCCTGAGACGTCACGAACCTTGTATGAAAAGCCCCGCCCAGGCGGGGCTTTTTTGTTTTTGCCGTATTATTCTTGCAGCATCCACGCGTGCGGCACCTGCCGCCGGGAGAGTGACATGCAGTTCGTCGATGAAACCTCGATCACCGTCGAAGCCGGCAGAGGCGGCAATGGCTGTCTCAGCTTCCGGCGTGAAAAGTTCGTGCCCAAGGGTGGCCCTGACGGTGGCGATGGCGGCCACGGCGGCAATGTCTATCTGATCGGCGACGAGTCGCTGAACACGCTGATCGACTTCAAGTTCCAGCGCTTCTACAAGGCGCAGAGCGGTCAGCAGGGGCAGGGGCGTCAGATGAGCGGCAAGGCCGGCGACGACCTGCACGTCAAGGTGCCGGTGGGCACGACGGTGATCGACGAGGATACCCTCGAGGTGATCGCCGATGTCACGGCGGAAGGTCAGGTGGTGCTGGTGGCACAGGGTGGGCGCCGGGGGCTCGGCAATATCCACTTCAAGTCCTCGACCAACCGCGCGCCGCGACGAACCACGCCGGGCACCGAAGGCGAACGGCGCAAGCTGCGCCTGGAAATGAAGGTGATGGCCGATGTCGGCTTGCTGGGGCTGCCCAATGCCGGCAAGTCGACGCTGATCCGGGCGGTCTCCGCCGCCAAGCCGAAAGTGGCCAACTATCCGTTCACCACGCTGGTGCCCAACCTGGGCGTGGTCAAGCTCGGTACTCACGAGCACTTCGTGATGGCGGACGTGCCCGGGCTGATCGAAGGGGCCTCCGATGGCGCCGGACTGGGGCTGCGCTTTCTCAAGCACCTGACGCGCACGCGGCTGCTGCTGCACGTGGTCGATGCGGCGCCGTTCGACGAGTCCGATCCCGTCGCGGCGGTCGAGGCGATCGCCCGGGAGCTGGAGCAGTTCTCGCAGACGCTGGCGGAGTTGCCGCGCTGGCTGGTGATCAACAAGCTCGACCTGCTGCCGGCGGAAGATCGCGAGGCGCGCGTGGCGGACATCGTCTCCCGGCTCGGCTGGCAGGGGCCGGTGTTCCGGATTTCGGCGATCTCCAGTGACGGCACCGGGGAGCTGGTGCAGGCGGCGCATCGCTGGCTGACCGAGCAGCGTCAGCTGGAGAACGACGACGAGGAGGCCGCCGAGCGCGAGCGCGAGATGCGTCGGCGCATGGAGACCGAGTCGGTGGAGCGGGTGGAAGCGCACCAGACCCGCCTGCGCGTCAAGCGTGGTGAAGTCGTCGAGGAGTTCGACGATGACGATGACGACGATCACGACGTCGAGGTGGAGTACGTTCGTTGAGGGCAACCGTGATTCGGGTCATGACAGGCGGGCAGTCGGGCGGAGAATGAGATGGCGACGGATGAGCGAGCAGGGCGCGGCGTACTCGAGGGCGCGAAGCGTGTCGTGGTCAAGATTGGCAGCGCCCTGCTGACCAACGATGGCCGTGGCCTCGACGCGGCGGCGATTGGGGGCTGGGTCGATCAGATGGCCGAGTTGCACCGCCGGGGTGTGGAAGTCGTGCTGGTATCGTCCGGTTCCATCGCCGAGGGCATGGTGCGCCTGGGCTGGCATTCGCGGCCGACCGCCGTGCACGAGCTTCAGGCGGCGGCTGCCGTGGGGCAGAGCGGGCTCTCCCAGTGTTACGAAACGCATTTCGCCCGCCACGGCCTGCGCAGCGCCCAGGTGCTGCTGACCCACGACGATCTCTCCAATCGCAAGCGCTACCTGAACGCGCGTTCCGCGCTACGCACCCTGGTTCAGCTCGATGTGGTTCCGGTGATCAACGAGAACGATACCGTGGTCACCGACGAGATCCGCTTCGGCGACAACGACACCCTGGGGGCGCTGGTCGCCAACCTGCTCGAGGCCGATGCGCTGCTGATCCTGACCGATCAGGAGGGCCTGTTCGATGCCGATCCGCGTCACGATCCCGATGCCCGGCTGATCAGCGAAGGCCAGGCCGATGACCCTAAGCTGGATGCCGTTGCCGGCGGTGGCGGCGTGCTGGGTCGCGGCGGCATGGCGACCAAGCTGCGCGCCGCCCGGCTGGCGGCACGCTCCGGCGCGGTCACGGCGATCGCCAGCGGGCGCCAGCCGGCGGTGCTGACCCGACTGCTCGAGGGCGAGTCGCTGGGGACGCTGCTGCATCCCGACCACGCACCGCTGGCTGCACGCAAGCGCTGGCTTGCCGGCCAGTTGCAGGTGCGTGGCACGCTGACGCTGGATGCCGGCGCGGTCAACGTCCTGCGCTCCCAGGGGTCGAGCCTGCTGCCGGTGGGTGTCAAGCAGGTGCAAGGCATCTTTCGGCGCGGCGACATGGTGGTCTGCATCGACGAACACGGCGGGCGCGTTGCCAAGGGGCTGGTCAACTATTCGAGCGCCGATGCGGCCCGGCTCGTGGGGCAGCCCAGCCAGCGCATCGCCGAGATTCTCGGCTATATGGAAGCGCCGGAGCTGATCCATCGGGACAATCTGGTGGTTATCTGAGCACGACAGGCCGCGCCAGTTGGCGCTGGTATCGTGCTTGGGCCTTGTGATAGAATCCCGCATCCTCTCAGACATGGCCCGTTGAAGACTGCGAAAATGGCAGTCGAAATGGCTCCCGAAAGCGTGATGAATTCGGGCGTCATTGAACATTCGGCCGAATCATTCAGGGTTGCCTGAAGCGGTTTCGAGGCTGGCCTGGGTGATTTAACTTACAGAATTGACTGTCAACATCTCCAAGGAGTCGACGGTGGCGAATACCAAGCAGGCGCGTAAGCGCGCACGTCAGGCGGAAGACCGCCGCAAGCTCAACGCTAGTCAGCGTTCCATGGTTCGTACCTACATCAAGCGCGTGATCAAGGCCATCCAGGCTGGCGATCAGGCGCAGGCGAACAGCGAATTCAAGGCCGCTCAGCCGGTCATCGATCGCATCGCCGACAAGGACGCCATGTCCAAGAAGAAGGCAGCACGCATCAAGAGTCGCTTGAACAAGCGAATTAAGGCGCTGGCTGCCTGAGCCGGACGCGCTTGATGAAAAACCGGCTTCGGCCGGTTTTTTTGTGGCTGCCTTCCATGGTCCTCGTATCGAGATCATTGCGTCGAGGCCGCCGCATGGGTAGCGGAGCGTGCGAATCCCCCGGAGCGAGTGACGCCGCGTCATGAACGAACAGCACGGCCCTGTGGACAAGACGCCAGACGACACGCCGGCAGACGCGGCGGCCGCGGAGACGGCCACCCCGGTCTCGCGCCGTGGGCTGCTGCGTTCCGGCATGGTGGTCAGCACGATGACGCTGCTGTCGCGCGTGCTCGGCCTGGCGCGGGACGTCGTGATCGCCGCGTTGCTGGGTGCCGGCAGCGGTGCCGATGCGTTCTTCGTGGCGTTCAAGATCCCCAATTTCATGCGCCGGCTGTTCGCCGAAGGGGCGTTCAACCAGGCGTTCGTGCCGGTGCTGTCGGAATACGCCACGCAGCGTACGCGCGCGGAAGTTCGCGAGCTGCTCGATGCGGTCTCCGGCAGTCTCAGCGTCGTGTTGGCATTGATCACCGCGCTGGCCATCGCTGCCGCGCCGTGGCTCGTGTGGCTGTTCGCGCCGGGCTTCCAGGCCGATCCCGGCAAGCTGGCGCTGACGGCGGAGATGCTGCGGCTGACCTTCCCGTACCTGCTGCTGATCTCGTTGACGGCGTTCGCCGGCAGCGTACTCAACACCTGGGAGCGGTTTGCGATACCGGCGTTCACGCCGGTACTGCTCAATGTCTGCCTGATCGGCGCTGCGCTGTGGCTGACCCCGTTGATGAGTGACCCGGCGCTGGGACTGGCCTGGGGCGTCCTGATTGCCGGGGCGGCGCAGCTGCTGTTCCAGCTGCCGTTTCTGGCCCGCCTGGGACTAATGCCGCGCCCCAGGGCGCGGTTCAAGCATCCCGGCGTCCGGCGCATTCTGCGCTTGATGACCCCGGCGCTGTTCGGCGTCTCCGTGTCGCAGATCAATCTGCTGCTGGATACGGTGCTGGCCTCGTTTCTGGTCTCGGGCAGCGTGTCCTGGCTCTACTATTCCGATCGCCTGGTGGAACTGCCGCTGGGTGTGTTCGGGATCGCGATTGCCACCGTGATCCTGCCGGCGCTCTCCAAGCGTCATGCGGATCAGTCCCGGGATCACTTCGCGCGCATGCTGGACTGGGCGCTGCGCATGGTGCTGCTGATTGGGCTGCCGGCGGCGCTGGCGTTGATCCTGCTGGCCGAGCCGCTACTGGTCAGCCTGTTCCACTACGGGGCGATGACCGATCACGACGTGGTCATGGCCGCACGCAGCCTGCGAGCCTATGCACTGGGGCTGTTGGCGTTCATGCTGATCAAGGTGCTGGCACCGGGCTACTTCGCACGCCAGGACACCAAGACGCCGGTCAAGATCGGCATCGTGGCGATGTTCGCCAACATGGCCATGAACCTGGCGCTCATCGTGCCGCTGGCTCACGCCGGCCTGGCGCTGGCCACCGCACTGTCGGCGTTTCTTAACGCGGGATTGCTGGGAATAGGGCTACGCCGGCAGGGCGTGCTGCGTTTCCAGCCCGGCTGGGGCCGTTATGCCGTGCAGGTCGTCGGCGGTTGTCTGGTGATGGGCGTGGGCTTGTGGTGGTGCTCGCCGGACTGGCATGCCTGGGTCACCTGGGGCGCGCTGCACCGGGCCGGGGTGCTGGCCGCGCTGGTGGTCGGTGGCGCCGCCCTCTATTTTGGCTGGCTGGCACTCAGCGGCGTCCGGTTGAGAGACTTTCGCCTGCAGGGCTGAGAGGTCCAGGCCGCTTTTGATTACGGGGCAAGCCCTTTGGTTATAATGACGCCCTTTTATGCAGAAATGCGGTTCGCGCTGAAACGGGAACAGACCCCATGGAACTGATCCGAGGCTTGCACAATTTGCCGTCCGCCAACGATGCCGCGCAGGGTACGGCCGCGCGTGGCTGTGTGGCGACCATCGGCAACTTCGATGGGGTGCATCTGGGCCACCAGGCCATTCTCGAACAGCTGCAGACGCTGTCCCGGGCTCAGGGGCTGCCGGTCACGGTGGTGATCTTCGAGCCGCAGCCACGCGAGTATTTCGCCGGAGATCAGGCACCGCCGCGGCTGACACGGCTGCGCGACAAGGTCGCGTTGCTCAAGGCCCACGGCGCCGATCGAATCCTGTGCCTGCCGTTCAACGATGCACTGCGCAGTCTGACCGCGCAGCAGTTCGTCGAACGGGTGTTGATCGAAGGCCTGCAGGTCAGGCACCTGGTCGTCGGCGACGATTTCCGCTTCGGCTGCGACCGCGCCGGGGATTTCGCGCTGCTGCAGGCGGTGGGACGCGAACGGGGCTTTGCCGTCGAGCACACGCGGACCTTCGCCCTCGACGACGAGCGCGTCTCGAGCACGCGAGTACGGACGCTGCTGGCCAGCGGCAACTTCTTCCAGGCCGCACGCATGCTGGGCCGGCCCTACGGCTATCAGGGGCGAGTCGTCCGTGATCGCCAGCTGGGACGCACCATCGGCGTGCCCACCGCCAACATTCCGTTGACCCGACGACCCATGGCGCTGCGCGGCGTGTTCGCTTGTGCCACGCGCTTGCCGAGCGGTGAGTGGGTCGCCGGCGTCGCCAACATCGGTTGGCGCCCGACGGTGGGTGCCGACCGGCCGATCCTCGAGGTACATCTGCTGGATCGCGAGGTCGAGCTGTACGGCCAGACCCTGACCGTCGTGCCCTGCGCCCGGCTGCGCGGTGAAACCAAATTCGACGATTTCGGCGCGCTGGTTACCCAGATTCATCGGGATATCGACAACGCCCGCCGCTATTTCGGGCAGCGCGATCCTCATGTTCCCGAAGCGGCCCGCGCCGATGTGAACCACGCCATCGAAGAGATCTGCGCCGCCACCTTGCCCCAGGCGCAGTTTCCGCTGGCATCGGCGCCGCTGTCCGAGAATTCGAATGGCGGTACGCATGCGGGGCCGGCACCGCATGAATCCCGAGACGACTGAACAGCCTGAGCGACCTGACGACAGCCTTGAGCGATCTGACAAATAGCCCTGAGCGACCCGAGACAGCCTTGAGCGATCTGAAACAGCCCTGAGCGACCTGAAAACAGCCCTGAGCGGACCCAAAAGCCATGAGCGACTATAAGCACACGCTGAATCTGCCATCGACCGACTTCCCCATGCGCGGCAATCTGCCGGCTCGGGAGCCGAGCCGAATTGCGCAGTGGAACGACATGAACCTCTACGCCAAGCTGCGTGAGGCGCGTCGGGGGCGCGAGCGGTTCGTGCTTCACGATGGCCCGCCGTACGCCAACGGCAGCATTCACATCGGGCACGCGGTCAACAAGCTGCTCAAGGACTTCATCGTCAAGTCGAAGAGTCTGGCCGGCTTTGACGCGCCCTACGTCCCGGGCTGGGATTGCCACGGCCTGCCGATCGAGCACAAGGTCGAGACCACCCACGGCAAGCATCTGCCGGCGGATGAAGCGCGTGCGCTGTGTCGCGAGTACGCTGCCGCCCAGGTCGAGGTGCAGAAGGAAGGTTTCGTGCGGCTGGGCGTCCAGGGTGACTGGGACAACCCGTACCTGACCATGAACTTCGCCAACGAAGCGGGCGAAATCCGCGCGCTGGCCGAGATGGTCAAGGGCGGCTACGTGTTCAAGGGGCTCAAGCCGGTCAACTGGTGCTTCGATTGCGGCTCGGCACTGGCCGAGGCCGAGGTCGAATACCAGGACAAGCAGTCCGATGCCATCGATGTCGCCTTCCCCAGCGTCGACGATGCCGGGCTGGCGGCCGCGTTCGGGCTGGTGTCGCTGGCCAAGCCGGCGGCGGCCGTGATCTGGACCACTACGCCCTGGACCATCCCGGCCAACCAGGCGATGAACGTGCACCCCGAGTTCGTCTACGCGCTGGTCGATACCGGCGAGCGCCTGCTGGTTCTCGCCGAAGAGCTGGTCGAGTCGAGCCTGGAACGCTTCGGCCTGACCGGCGAGACCATCGCCACCGCGCCGGGAGCGAGCCTCGAGAACCTCGCCTTCCGCCATCCGCTGGCGAGCCTGGATGAAGGCTACGATCGCGTCTCGCCGATCTACGTGGCCGATTACGTCGAGCTAGGTGCCGGCACCGGGATCGTCCACTCGTCGCCCGCCTATGGCGAAGACGACTTCTACACCTGCCGCCAGTACGGCATGAGCTTCGACGAGATTCGCAATCCGGTGCAGAGCAACGGTGTCTATGCCGCCGATCTGCCGCTGTTCGGCGGGCAGATGATCTGGAAGGCCAATCCGCACATCGTCGCCAAGCTGGAAGAGGCCGGTGCGCTGATGGCGCACGAGAAGATCACCCACAGCTACATGCACTGCTGGCGCCACAAGACGCCGGTGATCTATCGCGCCACGGCGCAGTGGTTCGTGGGTATGGATCTCGAGGGCAGCGATGGCAGGACGCTCCGCGACAAGGCGCTGGCCGGCGTCGATGCCACCGATTTCATCCCCGGCTGGGGCCAGGCGCGTCTGCACTCGATGATCGCCAACCGCCCCGACTGGTGCATCTCGCGCCAGCGCAACTGGGGCGTGCCGATCCCGTTCTTCCTCGACAAGGCGAGCGGCGAGCTGCATCCGCGCACCGTCGAACTGATGGAAGCCGTTGCCAAGCGCGTCGAGCAGGAAGGCATCGAGGCCTGGTTCAAGCTAGATCCGAGCGAACTGCTGGGCGGAGAGGCGGATCAGTACGAGAAGGTCACCGACACCCTCGACGTCTGGTTCGATTCCGGCACGACGCACTGGCACGTGCTGCGCGGGTCGCATCCGCTCGGCCACGATCAGGGGCCGCGCGCGGATATCTATCTCGAAGGGTCCGACCAGCATCGCGGCTGGTTCCACTCGTCGCTGCTGACCGGTTGCGCCATCGACGGTCATCCACCCTACAAGTCGCTGCTGACCCACGGTTTCACCGTCGACGAGAAGGGCCGCAAGATGTCCAAGTCGCTGGGCAACGTGGTTGCGCCGCAGCAGGTGATGGACAAACTCGGCGCGGACATCCTGCGCCTGTGGGTCGCTTCCACCGACTACTCCGGCGAGATGGCGGTGTCCGACGAGATCCTCAAGCGCACCGCTGATGTCTATCGTCGGATCCGCAACACCTCGCGCTTCCTGCTCGGCAACCTGACCGGCTTCGAGCCGAGCCGCGATGCCGTGGCGTTCGATGACATGCTGGCGCTGGATCGCTGGGCCGTGGATCGTGCCGCCGAGCTGCAGGGGCGCATTCAGAAGGCCTACACCGACTATCGCTTCCGCGACGTCTACCAGCAGGTGCACGATTTCTGCGCGCGGGACATGGGCGGTTTCTACCTCGACATCATCAAGGATCGTCAGTACACCACCCAGCCCGACTCGCTGGCGCGGCGCAGCTGCCAGACCGCGCTGTATCATATCGTCGAGGCGCTGGCGCGCTGGGTGGCGCCGATCCTGTCGTTCACCGCCGAGGAGATCTACGAGAACATTCCTGGCGAGCGCGGCGAGAGCGTACATCTGGAGACCTATTACGAAGGCCTGAGCCAGCTGCCGGAAGACGCGACGATGGGGCGCGCGTTCTGGGAGCAGGTGATCGCCGTCAAGCAGGCGGTCAACAAGCAGCTCGAGGATGCCCGTAACGCCGGCGTCATCAAGGGCGCCCTGGACAGCGAAGTGACGCTCTACGTCGACGACGCGCTGCATGCGCTGCTGTCGCGTTTCGAGGATGAACTGCGCTTCGTGCTGATCACTTCCGAAGCCACGCTGAAGCCGCTGGCGGAAGCGGACGATGCCAAGGCCACCGAGCTGGATGGCCTCAAGGTCGCGGTTCGCATGAGCCCGTACGAGAAGGACGAGCGCAGTTGGGAGCGTCGCCCGGACGTGGGCACGAATCCAGAGCATCCGACGCTATCGGCCCGCTCCATCGCCAACCTGCCTGACGGTCCGGGCGAGGTGCGCCGCTTTGCCTGATTCCGCCTCTCAACAACCCGCCGAGCGGGCGCCGATGCGGCGTCCGCTGCGCTGGCTGTGGCTGTCGCTGGCGGTCATCGTGCTCGATCTCGGTATCAAGGCGTTGGCCTCGGCGAATCTCGAGTATGGTCGGCCGCTGGAAGTGCTGCCGATCTTCAACCTGACGCTTCTGCACAACACCGGGGCGGCGTTCAGCTTCCTGGCCGAGCATGCGGGCTGGCAGCGCTGGCTGTTCGCGCTGATCGCCATCGGCGCCAGCATCGGCCTGACGGTGTGGCTCTCTCGTCTCAAGCGCGGCGAGACGCTGGCGGCGGTCTCGCTGGCGCTGGTGATCGGCGGCGCCATCGGCAACCTCTATGATCGCCTGGTTCACGGTTTCGTGGTCGACTATCTGTCGTTTCACTGGGGCGACTGGTACTACCCGGCATTCAACCTCGCCGATACCGCCATCACGCTGGGCGCGATCGGCCTGGTGCTGCAATCGCTGTTCGATTCGCGCCGGCCGAAAGCGTCTCACTCTTCCAGCAAGGGCAAATCTTCTTCGGCAGATAAATCTTCTTCGGCTGATCAATCTTCTTCGACCAAGGGTGACTCATGAGCGAGAACGGCCATCAAGACGATCGTGACTACCGCATCGACGACGGCATGGAAGTCACGCTGCATTTCACGGTCAAACTCGAGGACGGTGAAGTGGTCGACTCGACCCGCGGCAAGCAGCCGGCCACGTTCCAGCTCGGCGACGGCAATCTGCCGCCGGGCTTCGAGGCGCCACTCAAGGGCATGGCTGCCGGCGACGAAGGGGCGTTCGAGATCTCGCCCGAGCACGCCTTTGGCCAGCACAATCCGCAGAACGTGCAGCGACTCTCCCGCGACAGCTTCGAGGAGGCCGTGGAGCCCGGCACGGTGATGTCGTTCGCCGATGCTGCCGGCGGCGAACTGCCCGGCGTGATCGCCAGCGTCGACGAACGCCATGTCGAGGTCGACTTCAATCATCCGCTGGCAGGGCGTACCCTGACCTTCGAAGTGGAAATTCTGGACGTGAAGCCAGCCACGACTCATTGAATCCGGACTGCGCCTTCACCACGATATTCGGGCGTACCAAGCGAGGTCGCTATGCCAAAGGTTCCTACGCAAATCAAGCTGGCCAATCCCCGCGGTTTCTGCGCCGGCGTCGATCGTGCCATCGACATCGTCAATCGCGCGCTCGATGTCTTCGGGCCGCCCATCTACGTTCGCCATGAAGTCGTGCATAACCGTTTCGTGGTGGACACGCTGCGGGAGCGCGGGGCGATCTTCGTCGAGGAGCTCGACGAAGTGCCCGACGACGTCATCGTGATCTTCTCGGCTCACGGCGTCTCGCGTGCCGTGCAGGTGGAAGCCGAACGCCGTGGTCTCAAGATCTTCGATGCGACCTGCCCGCTGGTGACCAAGGTGCACATGGAAGTGCTGCGCTATGCCAAGCGCGGCCAGGAGTGCATCCTGATCGGCCACGCCGGCCATCCGGAAGTCGAGGGCACCATGGGGCGTTACGACGACAGCCACGGCGGATCGATCTATCTCGTCGAAGACGAGAGCGACGTCGCCAGGCTGCCGGTACGCGACCCCACGCGGCTGGCATTCGTTACCCAGACGACGCTGTCGATGGACGATACCGCCAGGGTGATCGATGCGCTGCGCGAGCACTTTCCCGAGATTCAGGGGCCGCGCAAGGACGACATCTGCTACGCCACCCAGAACCGGCAGGATGCGGTGCGCGAACTGGCTGCAGGTTCGCAACTGGTACTGGTCGTGGGCAGCGTCAACAGCTCCAACTCCAACCGATTGCGCGAACTCTCCGAGCGGGTCGGCACGCCGGCCTATCTGATCGACGATGCCGAGCAGATCGAGCCGAGCTGGCTTGAAGGCATCGAGACCATCGGCATCACCGCCGGCGCCAGCGCCCCGGAAGTGCTGGTCAAGGGCGTGATCGACAGGCTTCAGGCGCTGGGCGCCGAGGCGCCGGAAGAACTCTCCGGGCGCGCCGAGACCATCACGTTTTCGATGCCCAAAGAACTCAGGGAACAGGTCATCGTCAGCGACTGAGCACTTCAACGCCTATTTGACGAAAAGCCGGGCCAAGGTCCGGCTTTTTCGTATACGATCGTTGGCCACTTCTGTATAGATTGATACAGACTGAAACAAACTATCGAGCAGGTATGTGATGCGAAAGCGTGAGGACGGCTTCACTTTGCTGGAGCTGATGATCGTCATGCTGATCGTGGCGATCCTGGCAAGTATTGCCTACCCCAGTTACACCAGTTACATGCAAAGCTCGCGGCGTACCTATGCCAAAACCGCCTTGCTGGATATCGCGGGCCAACTGGAACGCTGCTACGCCGACCAGGGCAATTACTACCCTAAAACCGACAGCAATGGCGATTTGTGTGCGGCCGAGGCTCCGAGCGGCAGCGTCGATTTGACAGACTGGACCACGACTACGACAGGCGACTATTACCGGATTACCGGGAATTCCGACGACAACTGGCAAAGTCAATACATCCTGACGGCGGAGCCTGTCGGCTCACAGGTGGGAGATGCTTGCGGCGCTTTCACGCTGGATGAGATCGGCCGGCATGATCTGGACGGCAATACGGATAGCCAGGCCGACTGTGGCTGGTAAACAGGACGTACGGCAAGGCGGATTCACGCTGCTGGAGCTGTTGGCGACCCTCGCCATCGTCGCGATTCTGGCGTCAATGGCAGTGCCGGGAATGCAGTCGCTGTTCACCCATAATCGCATTGCCAACGACTATAACGACATTGCCGGCGGTTTGCGCCAGGCACGAAGCATGGCGATATCGGAGGGCGAGAGCGTCTCCGTCACGCTGGCGCCGAGAGAAGGCGGTGGTTGGACATTGACGTTCGACGATCGAAGTGGCCCGCCGCTAAGAGAAAGCTTTCGGGGCAACAGTGTGACGCGAACACGGAGCGTCATGTTCAATGACGTGGGCCGGCTACAGTGCGATTCCGTTTCTTTATGCCCGGAAGTGGAAATAGAGGTCGCTGGCAAAACACTGTGGATTTCACCGATTGGCTATATCGGCAAACGAAACGATGACGACACACCATGACCGACAGTCGCTGCCTGTTCCCCCGCGCTGGGGCAGCGGCCGCGCCCGGGGTTTCAGCCTGATCGAAGTGCTGGTTGCGGTCGCGGTGCTGGGAATCGGCCTGCTGGCCGTCGGTGGCGTACAGCTCAAATCCCTTCAGGGGGCGCAGGCCGGCTACCAGCGCACGCTCGCTTCGCTGGCGGCCCAGGGTGCCGTCGAGCGCCTCTGGGCGGCCCAGCTCAAGGCCGGGGCAGGAGGAAGCGAGTGTCCGAAGGGTAGCGAGATCGTGGCCGACTGGTACGACAACTGGCAATCCCACCTTCCCGGCCTTTTGTCCGAAAATGCGGTGATGTCCGAATCATCAAGTGGCAACAACTGCGATTACACCATCGAGGTGAAATGGAAGAGCGGCGGCGATTCTTTGACGTATCGCTACGAAGTCGGACTGCCCAGGTTAGGAACGGGCGCATGAACATGAAGCCTAATGCCGAACGCTATCCGGCCCGCCACCGTGGATTTGGGCTGGTCGAGCTGCTGATTGCCATGGCGATCGGGTTGCTGATAGCGCTGGGAGCCGAAAGGCTGTTCATGATTGGCATACAGAATCAGCAGGCGACGCAGCGGCTAAGTCAGCGCCAAGCCGTTTTATCTTATGTGGCCGATAGCCTGGTTGGCGATATTCGCCGCGCGATCACCGTGACGATCGGGAATGACGAAGATGGCGAGGCAGTCATCCTGACACTGGGAGACGGTGACGAAAGAACCTATCGCTGGAGCGGCGATCCCGATAGCGAGGATGGGCTGAGTCTTTACGTCGATGGGCAGCCCGTTCTCAATGGTTTCTCTGATCTAGACGTGCCGAAAGGCAAGTGCGAAACCGCAGCGAATGCGTTGTGTCCGGTCACTGTCACTTTTGCCAATGGAAACGGGCAAGAAAAGACATTCACCCTTCATGTCATGAATCGTCAGCAGGCCATGAATGCCTTGAATAGCCAAGACTGACGGCGGGAAAAACGGAGAGCTTGCCATGAAACCGCAACAGCAAAGTGGTGCTGCACTGATTGTGGTTCTCGGCATCGTAGCGATATCGACCATGATTGGCCTGGCCAGCATGCAGTCATCACAGATCGACGAGAAAATGGCCGGCAACTATAAACTGGCCACGCAAGCGAACCTGCTCGCGGAAAGAGCCGCCATGGCGGTGGTGCACGATATCGTCAATAGCGATGGCGATTTTGCGCCTGCCTCTGCTTCTGATGTCCCGCCCCCTAAGGACATCGGCTTTAAGAGTTATGCCGAGGGGGGCGGCAGCCATAGCTGTCGGATCAAGCCGGACGGTAAGGGTATGACCGCAGCCGCTTGTTATGTCGAAGGCGAGAAGTCAGAGGATAACAATTCAGAGGACAACAAGTCAGAGGACAACGATATTATTGCTGCTGTCTTTCGGGATAAGAAACCGGTCGGTCAGCCGCTGCGTATTCAGGTCACGGTCAAGGGTGGCGGTACGCCTGGTGGTGCATATAGTTCGGTGTTGCTGGGCTGCGAAGGCGTCAATGTATCAAGTGGTGGCTTTATAGATAGTTATGACTCGCGTAAAGGCGCTTACGGAGTCATGACTGACGAAGGAATAAATAGCAACGGAACCAAGGCTACCATCTCCACTAATCAAGCCAATGGCGATGTCACAATCAGCGGAGGCGGAGTTAATGTCTATGGAGATGTCAGCTCGCAAGGTGCCGTGAAACTGACCAGCAGCGGTACGATCCATGGCGATGTGGTTGCTAGCACGGAAATCGTCACTGGCAACTGGAACTCGCGCATCGATGGCAATGCTACGGCGCCGGTCGTACGAACGACAACCAACCGTGATGTGGAGGAGCAGATCGGGGGCGAGATCGTTAACAGTGACCCAGGCGTTCCTCCGGTCGCGACATCGAACTGCGATTCCTTCACCGCGAGTGGAAAAGCGAAGATCAGCAACTTGATCGATGCGCTGCCTGATGACTCGTTCGATGCGCTGCCTGATGACTCGCCGGGCAGCCTGTCGATTAGTGGCGGCAGTCAGACTTACACGCTGACGCCGTACGGACTTCAAGTGCCTGCAGACAGTAATAACAACAGCGTACCTAATCCCGAGAACTATCAGGTTACGCGTGATGTCATGATCGACGGTATATTTCCCGAGCCCACCAACGTCCTGGTGCTGGATAGCTTCTCGCTGGCCGGCAGTGCCAACTTCGTCGTCGATGGCGGCGACATGACGCTCTACGTCACGGGCGATGTCAATATCGGTGGTGGTGCTACGTTCAGCATTGCCGAAGGCAGTTCGCTGAAGATCGTCATCAACAAGGAGGGGCGTTTCAACCTGAGCAGCAATCTCAATGTTGCGTCCGATAGCCCGACCGACGAAGAGGGCAACCCGATCCTTTCTCTCTATTCGACCTATGATGATGGCGGCGCTAGCGCTTGGAATGCTGGCGTCAATATTACCGGAAGCTCTGCATTCAAGGGCACCATTTTTGCGCCGTACAGCACCGTGAACGTCGCTGGTAGCGGGGGGGTATATGGCGCGGTGAAAGGCAGGCATGTCGAGGTGTCCGGCGGTGCGGCCATCCATTACGACGAGGCGCTGATGGAATCTACCGTAGGCACCGGTGGCGGGAGTGCCGGGGGGAAGGGCGGAGGAGGGTTCTCTTTCACCTGGCTGTAATGAATACACTACTCGCTCCGCTCGCCCTTCGGACGTTCTGAATGCAGTTCAGTGACTGATTTTTACCGCCGTATGACCGAGCGCAGGCAGTTTCGTACAGAGCCTGATCAGCAGTCGGGTGGTGTCTCTCCGGATGTCCGTATTCTCCCCAGATTGCTCAGAACCACCTGAGCCCCTTCGCCATGGCGGCCACAAATCTCGAAAGTGCCGTTATGGCCTGTCGACCAGCCCATCGGCTTGAAGCGCACGAGACGCCCATCGTTCCGGTAGGTGACGGAAACGACCTGGCTGGCGCTCAACTCCCGCAGAATGGTTTCATCCTCCAGCGTGCCGCCATCGGCGCGGCCCTGAACGATCATCAGGGGTGCCGTCCAGTCTTCGGGGGTGCAAGCCTGGCGGTCATGACTGGGGCATATCGTCATGGTCGTATGTCGTGTGATGGCAAGGCTTCTCGCCAGCTGCAGGGCATTGCGCAAACGCAGAACTTCGGTCGAGACGCGCTGCTGCGCCATTAGTCTCTGCATACTTGGCGTGACCATGGTGGCGAGAATCGTGAGCACGACAAGGACGATCAGCAGCTCGATCAGCGTAAAACCTGCTTGTCGCGTCCGCTTTGCGTGACGGCCAGCAGGCGATTGTGAAGATGTCGCGCGAGAGTCCATGGCGGCGTCCAGGGTCTGGGCAAGTGATAGAATCGCCCTTTTGTCAGGATATCGACAGCATGCAGGATTTCTTGATCGTGGGCGGCGGGGTCATTGGCATGATGACGGCGCTGCAGTTGGCGGATGCGGGCCATTCGGTGGCGCTGGTCGAGCGTGGTCAGTGCGGCAGGGAGGCCTCCTGGGCGGGTGGCGGCATCGTCTCGCCGCTCTATCCGTGGCGTTACTCGAAGGCGATCTCGGCGTTGTCGAGCTGGTCGGAAGGGCGCTACCCGGAGCTGGCCGGTCGGCTGCTCGAAGAAACGGGCATCGACCCCGAATATCGCCAGAAAGGCCTGCTCTATCTGCGGGTCGAGGATGTCGATGTCGCGCTCGCCTGGGCGCGGGAGATGGCCAAGCCGCTGAACCGCATCGACGCCGACACGCTCTACGCCAAGGAGCCCAATGCCGCGCCGGGCTTCGAGGGGGCGCTGTGGATGCCGACGCTCGGCAGCATTCGCAACCCGCGATTGGGCCAGGCGCTGCGTGCGCGTCTCTTGCAGATGCCAAGGGTGAGCCTGCACGAGCAGTGCGAAGTGTCGGCGCTGATCCGTGAAGGGGCGACCATTCGCGGCGTGGCGACATCACAGGGCGCGATCCGGGCGGGCCAGACCGTCGTCTGCGCCGGTGCCTGGTCGCAAGAGTTGCTGGCGGGTATCGGCATCGAACTGCCGGTTCGGCCGGTCAGGGGGCAGATGATTCTGTTCAAGGCGCCGCCGGGGCTGGTCGAACGGGTCGTTCTCAAGGATGGGCGTTATGTCATCCCCCGCGGCGACGGCCGGGTGCTGGCGGGCTCGACGCTGGAGGAGGTCGGCTTCGACAAGCAGACGACCCGTGAGGCCCGCGACTCGCTGTATGCCAGCGCGCTCTCCATCGTTCCCGCGCTGGCTGATTGTCCGGTGGAACACCATTGGGCGGGTCTGCGGCCGGGCTCGCCGGACGGGGTGCCGATGATCGGCGCGGTGCCGACGTTCGAGGGGCTTCACGTCAACGCCGGCCACTACCGCAATGGGCTGGTTCTGGCGCCGGCTGCCACGCGGCTGCTGGTCGATCAACTGATCGGCTGCGAACCCATCGTCGACCCTTCCCCCTATCTGCCCGGCTCGCGCCTCCTCGGCCTCGATCTGTCGGCTCGTTGAGTATGGGCGGGTTTTGCCTCCGTGCATGGCATGCGCGAAAATGACGGAAAGCGCTGTCGTGGCAACGGTTTCCTGTTCGATAGCGATCCGAGCGCCAGGCGCGCCGTCACTCGTCGGAGGACTCTCGATCGGGAGGCGTCTTCGATATCGAGAACCCCCATCTGTTTGGAGAAATGTAGACCGATGCAAGATCTGACTCTGGTGATGGCGCAGTTGGACCCGCTGGTGGGCGATGTCGCCGGCAATACCGCGGCGGCCATTGAGGCGGTACGCGAAGCTCGCATCGAGCATGGCGCGGACGTGGTCGTGTTCAGCGAACTCTTCCTGACCGGTTATCCGCCCGAGGATCTACTGCTGCGCGAGGCGATGGAGTCGCGCCTGCAGGAGGCGCTGGCGGAGATGGCTCGCAAGATCGACAGGATTGCGCCAGAGACGCTGGTCATCATCGGCTACCCGGGCATGCGCCAGGGTGCGCGCCGCAATCTGGCCGGCGTATTGCTGGGTGGTCAGTGGCGCGGCGAGTATGCCAAGCAGGCGCTGCCCAACTATCAGGTCTTCGACGAAGATCGTTATTTCGAACCCGGGAACACGCCGCTGGTGATAGAACATCGGGGTGCCAGACTCGGCATCCTGATCTGCGAGGATCTCTGGAATGGCGCGCCGGTGCGTCGGTCCGCCGAGGCTGGCGCCGATATTCTGGTGACGCTCAACGCGTCGCCGTTCCATCTCGACAAGCCCGCCGAGCGCGAGCGGCTGTTTGCCGAGCGCGCACGGGAAGTGGGCAAACCGCTGGTCTACGTCAACGCCATCGGCGGCCAGGACGAACTGGTGTTCGACGGCGGCTCGCTGGTGCTGGATGCTACCGGTGACGTCGCCGTGCGCGCGCCGTTCTGGCAGGTCGGGCTGATGCCGGTCCGGTTCACCCGGGAGGGCGGCAGCTGGATTCCCCAGACAGGGGAGCGCGAGCCGCTGCTCGGGGCCGAGGAAAACCTCTACTGCGCGTTGGTCACCGGGCTTCGCGACTACGTCAACAAGAGCGGCTTCAAGGGCGTGGTGATGGGGCTTTCCGGCGGCATCGATTCGTCGCTGTCACTCGCCATCGCCGTCGATGCACTGGGGCCGGACCGGGTTCACGCGGTGATGATGCCGTATCACTACACCGCCGAGATCTCCCAGGCCGATGCCGCCGAACAGGCGAAGATGCTGGGGGTCGGCTACGAGGTGATGCCGATCGCGCCGATGGTCGAGGCCTTCACGGCCACGCTGGCGGAAAGTTTTACGGGACTAGCGGCCGATACCACGGAAGAGAACCTGCAGTCTCGCGTGCGCGGCGTGCTGCTGATGGCGATTTCCAACAAGAAGGGGCTGATGGTTCAGACCACCGGCAACAAGAGCGAGATGGCGGTGGGCTACGCCACGCTCTATGGCGACATGGTTGGCGGTTACAATGCGCTCAAGGATGTCTACAAGACCTGGGTCTACCGTCTGGCCAACTGGCGCAATGCTCAGGAGCCGGCGATCCCCGAGCGGGTGATCACGCGTCCGCCCTCCGCCGAACTGGCGCCGGATCAGCAGGACAGCGACTCGTTGCCGGGTTACGACGTGCTGGATGCAATTCTCGAACGTTACATCGAAGGCGACATGAGCGCCGAGGCGATCATCGAGGCGGGATTCGAGCGCGACGACGTCTATCAGGTGGTCAAGCTGGTCGATCGCAGCGAGTACAAGCGACGCCAGGCGCCGGTGGGCGCGCGGGTGACGCTCCGAGGGTTCGGCCGCGACCGCCGCTATCCCATCGTCAACGGCTGGAAGCCGGGGAAATGACCCCGGCTTCGTCGAGGAGCCGTAAGCTATAAGAGCGGCGCTGCGCACCTGGAAGCTGGAAGTAGTCTCTACCTGTCAAAGCAGGTGTTCCGAGTCTTTGGCTTTTCTTACAGCTTACCGCTTATCACTTACAGCTCCCCGAAGGGGCTAGCCCTTGAGCGCCAGCGGCGGGTCGACATCGACGTGCCTGGGCACGAAGGTGTCGCCATCGAGCTGGCTGTTGTCGGGGTCGTTCTCGATCAGCGTCTGGAGTACGGTCTGCGCGCGATCTCGCATGTTCAGGCCCAGATAGCCTTCCACCATGACCGCCAGGGCATCGCGGGTGGCTTCGGCTTTCGGATAATGCTCGATGACCCAGCGGCCACGTTCGACGGCCGCGACGTAGGCGCCCTTGCGCAGATAGAAGTCGGCAACCTGCAACTCGTGACGTGCCATGACGTTGCGCAGATAGATGATGCGCTGACGGGCATCCGGCGCGTAGGCGCTGTCGGGGAAGCGGCGTACCAGCTCGCCGAAGTCGACGTAGGCATCACGCGAGGCACCCAGGTCACGCTTGGAGATATCGATCAGCTCCAGGCTTTCGAGGCTGAAGCGCCCCGCCTGATAGGCACCGAGACCACGCATGTAGTAGGCGTAGTCGACCTGCGGATGATCGGGATGAAGGCGGATGAATCGGCTGGCAGCGGCCCGGGTCTTCTCCCAGTCCTCGACTTCGTAATAGGCGTAGATCAGTTCCAGTTGGGCCTGCTCGGCATAGCGACCGAACGGAAAGCGGGTATCCAGAGCCTCCAACTGGGTAACGGCGGTGCTGTAACGGCCGGCGTCGAGGGAGCTCTGGGCTTGCTGGTACAGATCCTGTTCCGGTAGTTCAGGGGCGGGCTCGTTGCTGGCGCAGCCAGCGAGCAGGGCACCTGCCACCAACATGGCGGCCAGAGCGGAACATCGCGCAGAAAATCGCATCATCATCCTCGTATCAACCATTCCTTGGCGGCCGTGCTAGAATCCGCCGAACCCGGCTCACTATAAAGCAAACCCTCGTGCCGGCGAAACGCACCGACGAAACGCGCCGGCGAAACGCACCGACGAAACGTACCGGCAAAACGGAACCGATCCCCACGTATGGCCGATATCTTGAAGCGTGACGAGCGCATACCCGAGCATTTGGCCGGGCGACGTCTTGACCAGACCGCAGCCGAAATGTTCCCTGAATTCTCGCGAGAACGCCTCAAAGGGTGGATTCAGCAGGGGGAATTGACAGTCGATGGGCAAAAGGCCAGACCCAAGGATAAGGTGATCGGTGGCGAGCGACTAGCGCTCGATGCCCGACTCGAGGAGGAGGTCCGATGGGAGCCTCAGGCGATTCCGCTGTCCATCGTCTTCGAGGATGACGATGTCATGGTCATCGACAAGCCTGCCGGCCTGGTGGTGCATCCCGCTGCCGGCAACCCCGATGGCACGCTGCTCAACGCGCTGCTGTACCACCATGCGCCGCTGGCGGCGATCCCCCGGGCGGGGATCGTCCACCGTCTCGACAAGGACACCACCGGCCTGATGATGGTGGCGAAAACGCTGACGGCGCAGACGGCGCTGGTGGCTCAGTTGCAGGCACGAACCGTCTCGCGGGAATACGATGCCATCGTGGTCGGCGCGATGACCGCGGGCGGCAAGGTGGACGCCCCGATCGGCCGGCATCCCAAGGATCGCCAGCGCCAGGCGGTCACGGCCTCGGGCAAGCCGGCGGTCACGCACTATCGGGTCAACGAGCGCTTTCGTGCCCATACCCATGTCCGCTGTCGGCTCGAGACCGGACGGACACATCAGATCCGCGTGCATCTGGCGCACGTTCGCTATCCGCTGGTCGGTGATCCGGTATATGGCGGACGGCTGAAAATGCCGGCCGGTGCCGGCGAATCACTGAAGACGCTGCTGAGGGAATTTCCGCGCCAGGCGCTGCATGCGCACAAGCTGCGCTTCGAGCATCCGGTCGGTGGGGCGCCGATCGAGTGCAAGGCGCCGCTGCCGGACGACATGTTTCTACTGCTGGACGCGCTGCGCGAGGATCAGGAGTCCGATTGATGAGTTCCGAACATGATTCGTCGATACTGGCGAACGAAGCCGAGACGTCGTCGGTGGATGCGCCGACCCTGCTGCTGCCCGACTGGCCAGCGCCGAGCACGGTCAGGGCCTTCGTCACCACGCGCGAGACCGGCCCCAGCCGAGGTGATTTCGCGGCGTTCAATCCGGCGGCTCACGTTGGCGACGATCCCGATACCGTGGTTCGCTGCCGGGATCGGCTAGTGACCGAGATCGGCGACCAGCGGCCGCTGCTGTGGCTCGATCAGGTACATGGCGCCCGCGTCGTCCAGCACTATCAGTCGCGTTATCGCCGGCAGCCGCCGCAAGCCGATGCCTCGGTCGCGTTCGATCGTCGCCATGCCTGCGTCATTCTCACCGCGGACTGTCTGCCGGTCTTTTTCTGCGATCGGCAGGGAACACGTGTCGGCTTGGCTCATGCCGGGTGGCGCGGTCTTGCTGGCGGTGTGCTGGAAGCCAGCGTGGCAGCGTTGGGTGTCGACCCCGAAGAGCTGATGGTGTGGATGGGGCCGGCGATCTCCAACGCCCAGTTCGAGGTCGGGCCGGAAGTCTTCGAGGCCTTCGTTGCCATGCAGCCCGATGCCGAGAGTGCTTTCGAGCGCAGCCCCTACCGACTGAACCATTACATGGCGGATCTTTATCGGCTCGCGCGCTTGCGTCTGGAGCGTCTCGGGATTCTCTCGATCAGCGGTGGTCATTTCTGCACGGCGTGCGAATCCCGTTTCTACTCCCATCGTCGCGATGATGGGCATACCGGACGGATGGCCAGCGTGATCTGGCTGCGCTGATAAGCGCTTTGGTGTCTGAGTTCGACTTTTCACCGTCAGCCTGCTTTCCAGCTCCAGCTCCAGCTCCAGCTCCAGCTTTCTACCATTGAATGCTCTTCGCTGAATCCTCCGTGATGTTCAGCGCCGTCCGGGGCGCAAGCCTGCTAACGCTAGCGATTTTTCACGTCTTTTGCTGACTTCATGAATTCAATTCTTCTGCGACAGCCTGCCGCAGCGAATTCTTCATTCGACTAGCTTGAAAAGTCCAAACATACCGCCATCTTATAGTCAACCAACGAAAACGACGAGCCGCCAAGACCCCTTGTGCCGGCTTCTGGAGGTGACGATATGCGTATGGATCGCATGACAACCAAGCTACAAAATGCGCTGGCCGAGGCGCAATCTCTGGCGGTAGGACGCGGACACAATCAACTCGATCCCGGCCATTTGTTGATGGCCTTGCTCGACATGCGCGACAGCGGCATCAAGGGATTGGTGCAAAAAGCGGGTGGCGACGTTAGCCGGCTGCGCGAAGGGCTGGCCAGCTATCTCGGCAATCTCCCCGAGGTGGGCCGGTTCGATGGCAACGTCAGCATGAGCCAGGACCTGGCACGGCTGTTCAACCTGGCCGATCGCGAAGCCCAGACCCGTGGCGATCAGTACATCGCCATCGAGCTGGTGCTGCTTGCCGCGCTGGACATGAAGAACGGGCTTACCAAGGTGCTGACCCAGGCGGGGCTGGATCGCAAGCGTCTCGCGACCGCGATCGGCGAGCTGCGCGGCGGGGCCAATGTTGATGATGCCAACGCCGAAGAGAAGCGAGAGGCGCTGGAAAAATACACCCTCGACCTCACCGCCCGGGCCACCGAAGGCAAGCTCGACCCGGTGATCGGCCGCGACGACGAGATTCGCCGCACGATTCAGGTCTTGCAGCGCCGCACCAAGAACAACCCGGTGTTGATCGGCGAGCCCGGCGTAGGAAAGACCGCCATCGTCGAAGGGCTGGCGCAGCGTATCGTCAACGGCGAGGTACCCGAGGGGCTCAAGGACAAGCGCGTGCTGTCGCTCGACATGGGTTCGCTGCTGGCGGGCGCCAAGTTCCGTGGCGAGTTCGAGGAGCGGTTGAAGTCCGTGCTCAACGAGCTGTCGAAGGAAGAAGGGCGCGTCATTCTGTTCATCGACGAGCTGCACACCATGGTCGGCGCCGGCAAGGCTGAAGGTGCGATGGATGCCGGCAACATGCTCAAGCCGGCGCTGGCCCGGGGCGAGTTGCACTGCGTCGGCGCGACCACGCTCGACGAGTATCGCCAGTACATCGAGAAGGATGCGGCGCTGGAACGCCGCTTCCAGAAGGTGCTGGTGGACGAGCCGTCCGAGGAGGACACCATCGCCATTCTGCGGGGGCTCAAGGAGCGCTACGAGGTTCACCACGGTGTCGATATCACCGACTCGGCGATCATCGCCGCGGCCAAGCTGTCGACTCGCTACATCACCGATCGTCAACTGCCCGACAAGGCGATCGATCTGATCGACGAAGCCGCGTCGCGGATCCGCATGGAGCTCGACTCCAAGCCGGAAGAGATGGACCGGCTCGACCGGCGTCTGATTCAGCTCAAAATGGAGCGCGAGGCGCTCAAGAAAGAGACCGACGACGCGTCCAAGAAGCGCCTCGACAACCTCGAGACCCAGATCGGTGAACTCGAACGCGAATACGCCGACCTCGAAGAGGTCTGGAAGTCCGAGAAGGCCAGCATTCAGGGCGCCGCCCAGTACAAGGCCGATCTCGAGCAGGCTCGCATCGACCTCGAAGCGGCCCGGCGCCAGGGCGACCTGGGGCGGATGTCGGAACTGCAGTACGGCGTGATTCCCAAACTTGAGCGGCAGATCGCCGAGAGCAGTGATAGCGACAGCGCCGATACCGCCCAGCATCAGCTGTTGCGCTCCAATGTGACCGAGGAGGAGATCGCCGAGGTCGTCTCGCGCTGGACCGGTATTCCGGTGGCCAAGATGCTCGAAGGCGAGCGCGACAAGCTGCTGCGCATGGAAGAGGCGCTGCACGAGCGGGTCATCGGCCAGGACGAAGCGGTGAGGGCGGTCGCCAACGCGGTGCGCCGCTCGCGTGCCGGACTGTCGGACCCCAATCGGCCCAACGGTTCGTTTCTGTTCCTGGGCCCGACCGGGGTGGGGAAGACCGAGCTGTGCAAGTCGCTGGCCAACTTCCTGTTCGACACCGAGGAGTCGATGGTCCGCATCGACATGTCCGAGTTCATGGAGAAGCACTCCGTGGCCCGGCTGATCGGCGCGCCTCCCGGCTATGTCGGTTACGAGGAGGGGGGCTACCTGACCGAGGCCGTCCGTCGCAAGCCCTACTCGGTGCTGCTGCTCGACGAGGTCGAGAAGGCACACCCGGATGTGTTCAACATCCTGTTGCAGGTGCTGGAAGATGGTCGCCTGACCGATGGACAGGGGCGCACGGTGGATTTCCGCAATACCGTGATCGTGATGACCTCCAACCTGGGCTCCGACGTGATCCAGCGCATGGGTGGCGATGATAGCGATTATTCCGCCATGCGCGACGCGGTGATGACGGTAGTGGGCAACCACTTCCGGCCCGAGTTGATCAACCGTATCGACGAGGTCGTGGTATTCCACGCGCTGGGCCAGGAGCAGATTCAGGCGATTGCCTCGATCCAGCTCGACCGCCTGCGCAGCCGTCTCGCCGAACGCGACCTCAAGCTCGCTGTCAGCGACGAGGCGATGGCACAGCTTGCCGTGGTCGGCTTCGATCCGGTGTTCGGCGCGCGTCCGCTCAAGCGGGCGATCCAGAGCCGCATCGAGAACCCGCTGGCGCAGGATCTGCTGTCGGGCCGATTCCTGCCGGGCGACACGATCCGCGTTCGCGCCGAGGGCGATCATCTGGTCTTCGACAAGTAACGGCTCGGCCCGGCGGTGCCGCCGGGCCGATCGGTTCTGTCTTTTCGACACAAACGGCCTTTCCGAGACAAACGGTCTTTCCAAGACAAACGGTCTTTCCGAGACAAACGGTCGCGTCCTGACCGTCTTCCCGCCCGTGGCGCTCGATGTCACGGGCTTTTTTATGTTCGCGACTCCCCTCTCGGCGATAGCTTCTGCTGCAGTTCCTCCAGCGAGACGCCCTTGGTCTCCGGCATCAGGAAGGCGACGAAGACGATCTGCAGCACCATCATGAAGGCGAAGAAGGCGAACACCGGCCCGCCGTTGAACACGCTCAGCACCCACGGCGTGACCAGGGTAATGACGGCGGCGAAGAACCAGTGAGTGAAACTGCCGAGCGACTGCCCGCGGGCCCGTTCGCGGTTGGGGAATATCTCCGAGATGAAGACCCAGATCACCGTGCCCTGGCTGATACCGTGGGCGGCGACGAACAGGCATAGCTGCAGCGGGATCAGCGCGCCGCCCAGGTTATCGGTGAAGAAGGCGTGGGAGATGATCGATAGCGAAATGATGTAGCCCACCGAGCCGATGTACATCAGCGTCCGCCGGCCGAATCGATCGATCAGCGACATGCCGATCATGGTGAAGATCACCATGATCAGGCCGATCCCCGCCGTCGAGAGCAGGGCGGCGTTGTCACCCAACTGGGCGGACTCGAGGATACGAGGCGCGTAGTAGAGCACGAAGTTGATGCCGGTGAACTGGTTGAAGAAGGCAATCAGAAAGGCGAGCACGATGGGCAGGCGATAGCGGCGCGAGAAGAATCGCGAATGCACCTTGCTATCCTCGCGATCTGCCGCCTGGATCTCCTCGATCTGAGCCTGGTTGTCGCGGTGCGGATCGATCTGGTCCAGCACTTCGGCGGCAGCGCGGGTGTCGTTGCGGTTGAGGATCAGCCAGCGTGGGCTCTCCGGCACCTTGAGCAGCGCCAGCGTGTAGACCAGTGCAGGGATCGCCTCGATCCCGACCATCCAGCGCCAGGCATCGTTGCCGAGCAGACTGCCCAGAATGGCGTTGGAGACATAGGCCATGAAGATCCCGAACACGACGTTGAACTGGTAGAGGGCGACCAGGTTGCCACGCCGTTCGGCGGGCGCGATCTCGGAGATGTAGGCGGGCGCGGCGACCGATGACATCCCCACCCCGAAGCCACCGATCAGGCGGAAGAACGAGAACCAGAACGGGTCGGGGGCGAGCGCCGAACCCACGGCGGAAACGAAGTAGAGGACGCCGATGATGAAGAGCGTGGTACGGCGGCCCAGGCGATCGGTCGGCCAGTTGCCGAAGATCGCCCCGAGAACGGTGCCCCACAGCGCCATCGACATGATGAACAGTCCATGCTGGAGATCGCTCAGCCCCCACAGTGCCTGGATGGGTTTGTCGGCTCCGGATATCACGGCGGTATCGAAGCCGAACAGAAAGCCTGCCATGGCCACGAACGCGGACCATTTCACGATGGGGGACATGCGCGTTACTCCCATGGGTCGGTTTTGCCTGCAAGGCATCGACCGATATCCGAGCCGGCAAGGCAGGGATTCGATACGGTCTTCGATTCAGTACAGCAGCGATGTCTCGATGGTGCTGCGAAAAGCGAACCGACTTTAGTCGGCGTCATGGGCCTATTGCGGGCATTTCTCTCGCCAGGCGCCAGGTTGTCGGCGCCGGAGGTTGACAGCCTCGGGGCGCTGGTGGAATCTAGGCGATTCCTGATTGCGGGCGCAGCCAAACTACGGGTGATCCCCGGCCGCTGCGTGAAGGGTAGGTTCCGAGCGACCTCTACCCGCCTGTCGAAGGACAGGTTTCTCGGCTTTTGCCGGGAAACCAAAGGGCGCGGGCCAAACGCCTGTTCCCGCCAACCCCGATACGGCGATCTGCCGTGTCTGGAGCTGTCGGCGCCGAAGCGCGGACGGTTCCTCAGAGTGCGGGTCCCCACCCCGGGCCCAGGACGCCAGGATATGGCATCAGGCGTCGACCGCAGGTCGACAGCGGCGTACCGCCGTGATTGAGCTTCGTTTCCGTGGATCGCGCCAATCGTTCACGGATCGGTTTTGTGCCCAGAACCGCGAAGCGGCACTCGAACTTCCAGGGGAGACTCACCAGTGGAATTACTTTCCGGCGCCGATATGATCGCCCGCTTTCTGAAAGACGAAGGCGTCGAGCGTATCTATGGCTATCCGGGCGGCGCGGCATTGCACATCTACGATGCCCTGTTCCGCCAGGATAGCGTTCAACACATTCTCGTTCGGCACGAGCAGGCCGCGACCCACGCTGCCGATGGCTACGCCCGCGCTTCCGGCAAGCCCGGTGTGGTGCTGGTCACCTCCGGCCCCGGTGCGACCAACGCCGTTACCGGCATCGCCACCGCCTACATGGATTCGATTCCGATGGTGGTGCTGTGCGGTCAGGTCGCCAGTCACCTGATCGGGGAAGATGCCTTCCAGGAAACCGATATCGTCGGTGTCACCCGGCCGGTAGTGAAGCACAGCTTCTCGATCCGCCATCCCAGCGAGATTCCCGAAGTCCTGAAAAAGGCGTTCTATCTGGCATCGACCGGCCGCCCTGGCCCGGTGGTGGTGGATATTCCCAAGGACATGACCGCGCCCACCGAGCGTTACGAATACGTCTATCCGAAGAAGGTCAAGATTCGTTCCTACAACCCGGTGACGCGCGGGCATAGCGGCCAGATCAAGAAGGCCGTCGACATGATGCTCAAGGCGCGCCGGCCGGTGTTCTATACCGGCGGCGGCATCGTCACTGGACGGGCTTCGGAGGCGTTGACCGATCTGGTCCAGCGGCTCGGTTTCCCGATCACCACCACGCTGATGGGCATCGGCGGCTATCCGCAGGGTGACCGCCAGTCGCTGGGGTGGCTCGGGATGCACGGCAGCTATGAAGCCAACATGGCGATGCATCACGCCGATCTGATCATCGCCATCGGTGCGCGCTTCGACGATCGCGTCACCAACAACACCTCGAAGTTCTGCCCTACGGCCAAGATCGTCCATGTCGACATCGATCCCAGCTCGATCTCCAAGACCGTGCGGGCCGACGTGCCGATCGTCGGCGCAGCGGGCAGCGTCATCGACGAGATGATCAGCCTGGTCCAGGATCGCGAGCCGGCCAATCCCGAGGCGCTGGGCGAATGGTGGAAAAGCATCGATGGCTGGCGGGCCGAGCGCAAGAACAGGCTCTACGAACCTTCGAAGCCGGGCGAAGCGCTCAAGCCGCAGGAGGTGATCGAGGCGGTCTACCGTGCCACCCGCGGCGAGGCGTTCGTGACCACCGATGTGGGCCAGCATCAGATGTTCGCGGCGCAGTACTACAAGTTCGCCAAGCCCAACCGTTTCATCACCTCCGGCGGTCTCGGCACCATGGGCTTCGGTTTTCCGGCGGCGATGGGCGTCAAGCTCAGCTATCCGCAGGACGACGTGGTCTGCTTCACTGGTGAAGGCAGCTTCCAGATGATGATGCAGGAGCTGTCGACCTGTAAGCAGTTCGATGTCGGCGTCAAGATCGTCAATCTCAACAACCAGTCGCTGGGCATGGTGCGCCAGTGGCAGGACTTGAACTACAAGTCCCGTCACGCTCACTCCTACATGGAGTCGCTGCCGGATTTCGCCAAGCTGATCGAGGCCTACGGCTTCACCGCGATCAAGGTAACGACGCACGAAGAGCTGGCCCCGGCGCTGGAGCGTGCCTTCGCCGATACCAACGAACTCGTGTTCCTCGATATCTACGTCGACCCATTCGAACACGTCTATCCGATGCAGGTGCCGTTGGGCTCCATGCGTGACATGCTGCTTTCGAAGACGGAGCGGACCTGATGCGCCATATCATCTCGATTCTGCTGGAAAACGAACCGGGCGCTCTGTCCCGCGTGGTGGGGCTGTTCTCCCAGCGCAACTTCAACATCGAAACCCTCAACGTGGCGCCGACGGAAGATCCGTCGCTGTCGCGGCTGACCGTGACCACGGTGGGCGACGACCGGGTGATCGAGCAGATCACCAAGCACCTCAACAAGCTGATCGACGTGGTCAAGCTGGTCGATCTGACCGAGGGCAACCACATCGAGCGCGAGCTGATGCTGGTCAAGGTCAAGGCGCTGGGGGCGGCCCGCGACGAGGTGAAGCGCACGGCGGACATCTTCCGGGCGCAAATCGTCGACGTCACGCCGAGCGTCTACACCGTGCAGATCACCGGCGATGCCGGCAAGCTGGATGCCTTCATCCAGGCGATGGCGCCGATCGGCATTCTGGAAGTGGCACGGACCGGCGTGTCGGGCATTGCTCGCGGAGACAAGCTGCTCACGTTGTAAGTGGCCAGCGGTAGTTCGGCGCCCGGCGGAAGCAATTCCGTCGGGCGTTTTGCGTTTTTGCGTATTTAGCCTCTCCGGCGTGTCGGATCAGTTCGGCAACTGAGCCCACAGCGCCTCGATCAGCGCGCTCTTCAGGCGCCGCTTGAGCACGCACAGGCCGACGTCGTAGTGAGGGAGTTCCGGCTTGACCGGCAGGATCGTGATCCGGTCCAGCAAGGGGCTATTGTCGAGCACGATGCGCGGCACGATGCCGACCCCGAATCCCAGTCCGACCATGCTGACGATCGCTTCGTTACCCGCCACCTGCGCATAGATTCGCGGGCTGATGCCCATCGCCCGAAACCAGGTATCGGCATGATCCCGCGACAGGCCGGATTCGGACAAAATCATCGGCACGCCTTTCCACTGCGAGGACGTCGGCGTTTCCGGCGTGGCGGGCAGCCAGTCGGCGCCGTCGCGGGGCGCGATGAACACCAGCGGCGAGGTCGCCAGTGGCTTGAATGCTAGGGCATCCGGCAGGCTGCGCGGGCGCGCGGTGATGGCGATGTCCTCGTTCTCGGCCTGCACGCGGGCAATGGCGTCCGCCGGGTCGCCGGTATGCAGCTTGATCTCGATACGCGGATGGCGCAGGCGGAACTGGCTCAGCAGGCGGTAGAGGAAGCTGTAGCTGGCGGTGACCGAGCAGTAGATGCTGATCTCGCCGGCCAGCTCGCGGGTTTCCGCCATCAGCGTGGCCTGCATCGCCTGCCACTGCTCCAGCGTCTCCCTGGCGTAGGAGTGAAACAGCTGTCCTTCTCGCGTCAGCGTGACATGGCGGTTGTCGCGTTCGAACAGGGTGACACCGAGCGTTTCCTCGAGCTGGCGGATCGAGCGGCTCAGTGTCGATGGGCTGACATGGCAGGCATCGCTGGCCCGGCCGAAGTGCAGATGGTCGGCCAGGGCCAGAAACTGGGTGAGCGGGCGGTAATCCATGGTTTTGTCGCTGATTTGTTTCAGAAAATGAAATGTCGCATTGCAAATATAGCGTTTTACGCAACAAGTTGTCTGGCTTATCGTGGCTCCAGGCTAAAACGAAGAGCGTCGCGTGAGACGACGCCAGTGGCCATCAACGCTGACAGACATTGGGTGACGACAGTTCCGGGCCAACGGCCCATCGATTTCCGGAGTACGACATGCACGTTTATTACGACAAGGATTGTGACCTTTCCCTGATCCAGGCCAAGCAGGTCACGATCGTTGGCTATGGCTCACAGGGCCACGCTCACGCCAACAACCTGAAAGAGTCCGGGGTCGACGTGACCGTCGGTCTGCGCAAGGGCTCTTCTTCGGCTGCCAAGGCCGAAAGCGCCGGTCTCAAGGTGGCCAGCGTCGCCGAAGCGTGCAAGACCGCCGATGTCGTCATGATCCTGGCACCGGACGAGAACCAGAAGGTCATCTACGAGCAGGATATCGAGCCGAACCTGAAAGAGGGCGCCACCATCGCCTTCGCTCACGGCTTCAACATCCACTACAGTCAGGTCGAGCCGCGCGCCGATCTCGATGTCATCATGATCGCGCCCAAGGCGCCGGGTCACACCGTGCGTTCCGAGTTCGTCCGCGGCGGCGGCATCCCGGACCTGATCGCCATTCATCAGAATGCGTCCGGTCAGGCCAAGGAGATCGCGCTCTCCTACGCGGCGGCCATCGGCGGCGGTCGTAGCGGGATCATCGAAACCACCTTCAAGGACGAGACCGAAACCGACCTGTTCGGTGAGCAGGCAGTTCTCTGCGGCGGCGCGGTCGAACTGGTCAAGGCCGGTTTCGAAACGCTGACCGAGGCCGGTTACGCGCCGGAGATGGCCTACTTCGAGTGTCTGCACGAGCTCAAGCTGATCGTCGACCTGATGTACGAAGGCGGCATCGCCAACATGAACTACTCGATCTCCAACAATGCCGAGTACGGCGAGTACGTCACCGGCCGCGAGATCATCAACGACGAATCGCGTGCCGCCATGCGCAAGGCGCTGCAGCGCATCCAGGACGGCGAGTACGCCAAGATGTTCATCGCCGAAGGCGCCTGCAATTACGCGTCGCTGAACGCACGTCGCCGCCAGACCGCTGAGCACCCGGTCGAGCAGGTCGGGGCCAAGCTGCGCGCGATGATGCCGTGGATCACCGCCAACCAGCTGGTCGACAAGAGCAAGAACTAAGACTCGACCCGCGGGTTTCGACAGGGGCGCGACGATTGTCGCGCCCCTGTTCGTTTGGGCTGACCCCATAAAGTTTGCCGGGGCGCTTTTGCGCGAGCATCTGTCGAGATTCCCGCTAGGCTGTAGAATGGGCCGGCTAATATGCCCGAGCGCACTCGCCACTATAGGACTCGCTTCATGACGCAGGATGACCGCCACCACGAGCAAGAGCCCGAGACCATCACCATTGGAGCCACCTCTCCGCTGTTCGACGACGAGGATGAAGTCATCGAGGAGACGGTCGAGAACGGCAAGCGGATACGCCGTCGAGGCATCTACCTGTTGCCTAACCTGTTCACGCTCTCGGCGCTGTTCGCTGGCTTCTATTCCATCGTGGCTGCCATCAACGGCGACTACGCCAAGGCCGCCATCGCGATCTTCGTTGCCATGGTGCTCGATGGGCTGGATGGGCGCGTGGCGCGGTTGACCAATACGCAAAGTGCCTTCGGTGCCGAATTCGACAGCCTGGCCGACATGGTCTCGTTCGGTATGGCCCCGGCGCTGGTCGCGTTTACCTGGATATTGCAGGACGTCGGCAAGATCGGCTGGATCGCGGCGTTCATCTTCGTTGCCGGCGCCGCGCTGCGTCTGGCTCGTTTCAACGTCCAGATCGGCAGTATCGACAAGAAGTGGTTCGTCGGTTTGCCCAGCCCTTCCGCGGCGGCCATCGTGGCTGCCTGCGTATGGGTCTTCCATACCTTCGACGCCGAGTCGCTGGGCTTCAAGGTGTTGATGACCGTCGTGGTTGCCGCTGCCGGTGTGCTGATGGTCAGCAACGTGCGCTATCACAGCTTCAAGGAGATCGATTTCAAGGGACCGGTACCGTTCGTGTTCCTGTTGGCGATCGTGCTGTTGTTCGTGCTGATCTCCATCGAGCCTTCGGTCATGCTGCTGGCTCTGTTTGGCTGCTACGTGATTTCCGGCCCGATTTTGGCGCTGGGGCGATTGAACAAGGGGCGCAGAGAGAAGCGCCGTAGCGAAGCCGGTGGCCAGAACTCGCAGGATGACTGAAAGCTGAATGTGGCCTCATGCTGCTGAAACGCCCGCCCCGCGCGGGCGTCGTCGTTTTTGCCGGGCACGGTTTTGACCGAATGCGCAAAAAGTGACAAACAACACTTGCCAAGCGGGCATCGGATCCGTAAAGTACGCATCCGCTGCCGCCGAGACAGGGTTTCGGAGGCAGCGGAGAAGAAAGCCAAGCGTTTGATTTGATTGAAGAAATCGGTTGACGCAAGGCGGTGAGGCCGGTAAGATCGCTTCCCAGTTCTTCGAAGGATCGGCTCCACCCAGTTTGACCGGAGCCAGCGGGATTCAACGGAAAAAGATGTTGACATCGCCGCCAAGATCCTTAAAATACGCCACTCCTTACGGCGGCCAAGAAAACGAGCGCTGACAAGCACTTGGGTTTGACGGCAGAAGCGAAACGCTTCAAGTAGGGACGCTCTTTAACAATCGATCAGGTAATTGATGTGGGCGCTTGTTCTCGCGTGACAGCCAGTCACGACATATCGAGGCAAGCGACTCGTCAAGATTCGTTTGACCTTGAACCAAGTTTGGTCCGCTTTT
>NZ_JAXOVV010000017.1:0-92191 GCF_036663415.1 Salinicola sp. 4072
GGGCCTCGTCGACGTTGATATCGCTGATGGTCATGTCACCGCATAGACGTGCCGAAGGATCAGGCACACTATGCCAAAAAAATCAGGTGGTTGGCGACATGCCATCCGCAGCCACCTGAATAGTTACGGGGCAGCTACGCCCAGAAGAAGGCGAGCTTCGTCGATCGTGGCAAGCATCTGGTGCTGCATGCCCCGCACCCTTCGCCGCTGTCGGCACATCGTGGTTTCTTCGGCACGCGCCACTTCTCGCAAGCCAACGCCTTTCTTCAGGAGCGCGGCGCGGCGCCCGTCGACTGGCAATTGCCTGTCAGCGTCGCCTGACCCCCGGCTCGTCGCGTACAATACCGGCGTTTCCTCCATTTAGACGAAGGCGCCATCATGAGTGTGCATCCCATCTCCCACCCCCTGGTCAAACACAAGCTCGGACTGATGCGGGCGGCCGACATCAGCACCAAGAGCTTCCGTGAGCTGGCTTGCGAAGTGGCGAAGTTGCTGACCTACGAGGCGACTCAGAACCTGGAGGTGGAACCGGCGACCATCGAGGGATGGAATGGTTCTCCGATCGATGTCGAACAGATCAAGGGCAAGAAGGTCACCATCGTTCCCATCCTGCGCGCCGGCCTGGGGATGCTCGATGGCGTGACCGACCTCATTCCCAGTGCGCGTATCAGCGTCGTGGGGCTCTATCGTAACGAAGAGACGCTGGAGCCGGTTCCCTATTTCGAGAAGTTCGTGAGCGACCTGGACGAACGTCTGGCGATCGTGATCGACCCGATGCTGGCCACCGGGGGATCGATGGTGGCTACGCTGGACATGCTCAAGGAGCGTGGCTGTCAGCAGATCAAGGTGATCGTGCTGGTCGCCGCTCCGGAAGGGATCGAGCGGGTGCAGAAGGCGTATCCCGATATCGAGATCTACACCGCGTCCGTCGACGAGCGTCTCGACGAGAACGGCTATATCGTCCCTGGGTTGGGTGACGCCGGCGACAAGATCTTCGGTACGCGGTGATCGAGCGTGCCGAGGTCACGGGAGTGCTGCTCGCGGGAGGGCGCGGGCAGCGCATGGGAGGCGTCGACAAGGGCTGGCTGAGCCTCGGTGGCCGACCGCTGGTCGGGCATGCGTTACAGCGCCTCTCGCCTCAGGTCGGTCAGATCGTCATCAGTGCCAACCGTCACGTGGATCGCTATCGGCGTCTGGGCTACCCCGTGGTATCCGATCCGATGCCCGACTATCCCGGCCCATTGACCGGCGTGCTGGGTGCCCTGCAGACGGTTTCCACGCCTTGGGTTCTGTTGGCGCCCGTGGACATGCCCTGGCTGCCGGCCGACATGCTGAGCCGACTTGCGAACGGGATCGGCGAGGCGGATATCGCGGTCGCGCATGATGGCGAGCGGCTGCAGCCCTTGATCGCGCTGGTGCGCAGCTCGCTACGAGAGGATCTGTCGCAATGGCTGGAGGCGGGCGGCGGCAAGGTCGTCGCCTGGTATGATCGGCATCGCTGGTGCCAGGTCGACTTTTCGGCCCACCGCGCACGGTTGGCCAATCTCAACACCCCGCAGCAGCATGCCTGGGCGGAGCAGCACGAGGCTCACGTGAACGCGTCGCAGGGCAGCCATGATGGATAGCGGCGTCGAAGGGCTCGAATGCGATATTCCCTTGCTGGGTATCGCCGCCTGGAGTGGCACCGGCAAGACGACACTGCTGGAAGCCTTGCTGCCGCGACTGCGCGAACGGGGCTGGCCGACTGCCGTCATCAAGCATGCCCACCACGAATTCGATGTCGATAAGCCCGGCAAGGATAGCCATCGTCTGCGCGAGGCGGGAGCCGCGCCGATGGTGGTGGCGTCCGGCAGCCGTTTTGCGCTGATGATGGAAACGCCCGGTCGACAAGAGCCCGATCTGCCGCTGTTGGTAGCGCAGGTTGCGGCCCTGAAGCCAGCGTTGATTCTGGTCGAGGGCTTCAAGACCTGGCCTATCCCCAAGCTTGAGCTGTATCGCGGTGACCACGACCGGCCGCTGGCTGCCGGCACCGATCCCTGGGTTCGGGCGCTGGCCTGCAAGCCGGAGGAGATGCCTTCCGAGATTCTCGATCGGTTGCCGGCGGGGATGGCATATCTGGATCTGGATGATCTCGATGGCATTCTTGACTGGATCGTCGATTGGGCAGCGGGACAGCGCAGCGCAAAGCGCTGAATGGCAGCGGTGCAAATTGCTGAAACCCTGGAATGTCCCCGAATCTTGCCCGATGAATGACAGGCGTCGTTACGCCATCCACACTACACTCAACGTTTGATCCAATGACTGGAAAGCGAGGCGAATTCAGCATGACGCTCACGCATCTCAACGCGCGTGGTGAAGCGCACATGGTCGATGTCGCCGACAAGCAGGAGACGCGGCGGGAGGCACGGGCGCGTGGCAGCGTTCATATGCAGGCAGCGACCCTGGCGCTGTTGTCCGAGGGCGGGTTGCCTAAGGGCGATGTTCTGGCCACGGCGAGAATCGCCGGCATCCAGGCGGCCAAGCGGACCCATGAACTGATACCGCTCTGTCACGCCTTGGCACTGTCGAAGGTCACCATCGAATTTACGCTGGATGCGGCCGAGAACTGCGTTCATGTCGAGGCATTCTGTCGGCTCAATGGGCGCACTGGCGTCGAGATGGAAGCGCTGACGGCGGTCTCGGTGGCGTGCCTGACGCTCTATGATATGTGCAAGGCAGTCGACAAGGGCATGACCATCGACGGCGTACGTCTGGAAGAAAAGCGCGGCGGACGTTCGGGGAACTGGTCGCGGGAGCCGATGCCCGAGGCGGCGGTGGCGTCTGACAATGACTCGTCGCCGGAAGCGGGAAAGTCAGAGGCGATATCGCCGACGAGCGGAGTGAAGATTCAGTTTCTGGCGGAGCTACGCGAACGATTCGAGACCGCCGAGTGCTTTCTGGCGTGGGCCCGGCTTCCTTCCCATGACATCGCCGGTGTCAAGCTGGCATTGATCAATCAGGATCCGAAGTACAAGGCGTTGCTGAATCAACGTGTCCTGTGCGCGCGCAACGAAGCCATGAGCCAGGTCGGAGCCACGGTTTCGCCTGGTGACGAAATCGCGTTCTTTCCTCCGGTTACCGGCGGTTGAACGAGAAGGAGCCGTCATGAAGATTGCCATCAACGTACAGGAAGACGCTTTTGACACCAGGGTGGAACAAGAGCGTCTGACGGAAGGGCGTTCCGATATCGGTGCCATCGTCAGCTTTACCGGGTGGGTCAGGGATTTCAACGAACGACCTGATGTCACTGCACTGACGCTGGAGCATTTTCCCGGAATGACGGAGAAGGCGCTGCATGAGATCGGCATCGAAGCCGGGCAACGTTGGCCACTGCAGGGCGTTACCATCATTCATCGGGTCGGGCGTCTCGCACCCGGGGATGCTATCGTTCTGGTCATGACTGCCAGTGCGCACCGCCGCGCGGCGTTCGAGGCGTGCGATTTCATCATGGATTATCTGAAAACACGGGCCCCTTTCTGGAAAAAGGAGCATACCGATAACGGCTCTTACTGGGTGTCCGAACGGCAAAGCGACCGCGAAGCCGCGAGTCGCTGGGAGCATTCATGACCGTTTTGATAGACAAGTTCTCGCGTCAGGTTCGTTATGTCCGGATCTCGGTGACGGATCGGTGCGATTTTCGCTGCGTCTACTGCATGAGCGAAGAGATGACCTTCCTACCTCGCGCAGAGGTTCTGTCGCTGGAAGAGCTGTCGCAGGTGGCGAGAGCCTTCACGGAGCTGGGCGTGGAAAAGATTCGCCTGACCGGCGGCGAGCCTCTGGTGCGCAAGGGGATCGATGATCTGGTAACGGATATCGGCGCGCTGCCGGGGTTGAAAGACTTCGCCATGACGACCAATGGTGCCGGGCTTCGTCGTCACGCCCGGGCGTTGCGTGAAGGTGGCATGACTCGTCTCAACGTCAGCCTGGATTCGCTGGATCCGGAACGTTTCAAGCGGCTGACGCGAACGGGAGATTTGGCCAAGGTCATCGACGGCATTCATGCGGCGCAGGATGCCGGCTTCGAGCGTATCAAGCTCAATGCGGTCATATTGCGCGGTCGCAATGATGACGAGATTCTCGATCTGGTGGACTTCGCCCGCGAAGAGCAACTGGATATCAGTTTCATCGAGGAAATGCCGCTGGGTGATGTATCGGATCATTCCCGTGGCGAGACTTTCTATTCCAGCGACGACGTTCAGACATCGATCGAGTCTCGCCACGCTCTGATTCCGTCGCCGGAAACGACATTGGGGCCCTCGCGTTACTTCCGGATGCCCGACAGTGACAGCCGGGTGGGTTTCATCTCGCCTCATAGTCATAACTTCTGCAGTACCTGCAATCGGGTTCGCGTGACGGTCGAAGGCCGATTGCTGCTCTGCCTGGGCAACGAGCATTCGGTGGATCTGCGTGACACCTTGCGCCGTTATCCGGGAGAGCTGGAACCCTTGAAGGATCAGATTATCGCAGCCATGGATTTGAAGCCGGAGCGCCATCACTTCTCGACTGATGGTGACGTACAAGTTGTCCGCTTCATGAATATGACCGGCGGTTAATGCACTTTTCTCCCTGCCCCCCCCAAAACATTTTCTCGACAAAAGGCACGCGAATAACGCGTGCTTTTCTGATTTAATTTCTTGCCAAAAAGGGCAGTAAGAATATACTTTTATCAAAACAGTCGGTGTAATGCCGTATCGGAATCTAGCAAGGAGAGGACGATGTCCACCGAATCACTGGAACGCATTGCTCGCAACAAGAACGTTGCTCGAGCTGCAGCGCGTCAACTGAGCATGGAGCAGTTGCACAAGCTGTCCGAAGTCATCGGGGAAGTGATCGAACAGAAGCAGCAGGAAGATCATCAACGCCTGCGAGAGGAAGCCGACAAGCAAAAGAAGTTGGCTGAGATCCGCGAGGCGATGAACAATGCCGGATTGTCTATGGATGATCTTGTCGGTGAGCAGCCGCGCAAACGCCGGGGTCGTCCGCCCAAGAATGCCAGCAAGGGCTGATTCCGCGCGTGATGCCATGTCGCGTGGTGTTGCCTGTATGGTCGCACGCGACGTAGCTGCCGACTGAGTGACTCTATCGGGTCTCTAATGTTCGTTTTATATAAAGCGCGTCTGCTGTAAAGCAGGCGCGCTTTTCTGTTTAAGCACATCCGAGGTGCCGGCCAAACTTCTTTCTCTAGGCACCTGACCTGGCTATTTCGAAATACGCTTGTGTTCGTGCGATATATCAAACCAGGTTTACGCCGCTTTCACGGCAGCAGGCGCTAGCGTGAGGATGCCGTGCGCACTTCATACTCCGGCTGAGGGTCGACCGGCATTAATTGAAGGTGAATTTCCGGGAGAACGGGAAGGTGGTCCTGTAGCCAGTCACGCAGCGGGCCGAAGAGCTGTTGCCGCAGTTGCAGCAGCGTATCCGCCTTGATCGAATCTACGCGCTCATCGAGCCAGTCAGCCAGGGCGTCCTCGTCCAGGGGTAGCGATATTTCGCTATCCCACATCAGCCGGCCGATTCGAGTCCAGCCCGTCGCGGTCGGTAGCACGTTCATTGCAATCGACAGCGAATGCGCGTGCTGACGAGCGGAAACCGGATGCATGCGCTCACCGGGACGGGCGCGCGAGGCAATCAGTTGCGGTCGTAGGTGGTGCTGAGCTCTGGGTACCAACGTTTCCGCTTCCAGGGCAAGCACGGCGCCGTTCTTGACCAGTTGGGGGACTTCAATGCCGAGCTCGGACGCCAGTTCGCGATGGGCTTCCTGGTGCGAGGCTTCTCCATGCACCGGCAGCAGCAGTTTTGGCTGTATCCAGCGGTAGAGCTGACGCAGCTCTTCTCGCGCCGGATGTCCCGAGGCGTGAAGGGCAGGATCGGTATGTTCGTCGTGCACGTTGACGCCGAGCCTTTTGAAGCCGGCCTTGAGCCGTTCGATGGGGCGCTCGTTGCCCGGAATGGCCCGGGCCGAGAAGATGACGTCATCGCCCGGTTGCAGGTCCAGGGCGGGGTGCCTGCCCTGGGCCATGCGTGACAATGCCGAACGGGGCTCGCCCTGACTTCCGGTGGCGATGATCAGGACTTCCTCGGGAAGGAGGTAGCCGAGATCGTTCGCCGGCACTCGGGACGGGAAGTCATCCAGATACCCGAGTTGCAGGGCAATCGACACCATGCGTTCCATCGAACGGCCCAGCAGTGCCACTCGCCGCCCGCTGCGTTCCGCAATGCCGCCCAGCGCCTTGATCCGGGCGATATTGCTGGCGAAGCAGCTGACGATGACACGACCGCGACAGTTGCGGATGACCGCCTCCAGCGCGCTTGCGGCTTCCGCTTCGCTGCGCGAGTGGCCTTCCACATCGGCGTTGGTGGAATCCGCCACCACCAGGTCCACCGGAGCCAGCGCCTGGAATTGGGCGGCGGATAGCGGCGGGCCGATGAGCGGGCGCTGGTCCTGCTTCCAGTCGCCGGTATGCAGAATGCGATGGCGCGGCGTGATGATCGAGAGGGCGCAGCTTTCCGGTATCGAATGCGTCACCGGCAAAAAGGTGACCTCGAAAGGGCCGGTCGTCACGCTGGCGCCGGGCTGGATAGGCTTGAGCGCGTCGGTCTTGAGCCCCTGTTCGATGAACTTGGCTCGCAGCAGCTCGAGGGCCAGCGGGGTGGCGTAGACGGGGCAGTTCCAGCGTGGCCAGATCCAGGCGAGGGCGCCAAGGTGGTCTTCGTGGCCGTGGGTGATGTAGACGGCAGAGGGCACCATCGCCTGGGTTGCCAGATGCTCGACATCGGGAATCTGCAAAGGCTGATCCGGCAGATCCTGACGAATCATCATGCCGCAGTCGACGGCTATCCAGTCGTTTTCGTAACCATAGAGCGACAGATTCATGCCGATCTCACCGCAGCCACCCAGAGGGTGGAACAGCAGTGGTGGGTAAGTGCGGGGGCGGATCTGCGCGCGCGGACGAAACATCGGCATCCTTAAAGGGTGAAATCTGGCTTCACTATAAGTCATGCGTCTCGACCCGCTCAAACCCATCGCGGCGCTGGCCGACGCTCGGCATTGGGGTACAATGCCGCTCTCGCTGACGTGGCAGGCCGTGCCGGGGCGCGCCGAGCCCTATCCGTTGTGCTGAACAGGGCTCCAGGGCGTTTCCGAACCAGGGCATGTTTTCGAGTCAAAGCGTCTTTTCGAGTCAAAGCGTCTTTTCGAGTCAAAGCGTCTTTTCGAGTTAAAAAATAGTTCCGAGAGCCATGTCGCACAATTACCGTTTGATCGTTTCCTGTCCCGATCGCGTGGGCATCGTTTCGCGCGTGTCGGGCTTCATCGCTGCCCAGAACGGCTCGATCGTCGAAGCCAACCAGCATTCCGACCTGGATACGGGGCGCTTTTTCATGCGTTACGATATCCAGTCCAACGCCCTGAGCGCGGATGCTTTCCGGGCTTCGTTCGCGCCGATTGCAGATGAGTTCGAGATGGACTGGCGGCTGAGCGATTCTGCCCGCCGCCCGCGGGTGGTGATCATGGTGTCGCGGGAGTCTCACTGCCTGGTCGATCTACTCTACCGCTGGTCGGCCGGAGAGCTAGACTGTGACATTCCTTGCGTGATCTCCAATCACGAGGATCTGCGGCCGCTGGCGGCGTGGCACGGTATCCCGTTCCATCACGTGCCGGTCGATCCTCGGGACAAGGGTCCCGCCTTCGCCCGGACCGAACGTCTGATCGAGGAGGCCGAAGCCGATAGCGTGGTCCTTGCCCGCTACATGCAGATCCTGCCGCCGGATATCTGCCAGCGCTACGCCGGGCGTGTGATCAATATCCACCACAGCTTTCTACCGTCGTTCGCTGGCGCCAAGCCCTACCATCAGGCGTTCGATCGTGGCGTCAAGCTGATCGGCGCGACCTGCCACTATGTCACCGAAGAGCTCGATGCAGGGCCGATCATCGAACAGGACATCCAGCGCGTATCGCACTGCCACACGCCGCAGGATCTGGTGCGCCTGGGGCGTGACGTGGAGAAGTCGGTGCTCTCGCGGGGGCTGCGCTGGCACCTGCAGGATCGGGTGCTGATCCACGGCAACAAGACCGTAGTGTTCTCGTGATGCCTATTGCTTGAGGCTCATGGCGACACCGAGCCGGGATCGGTGTCGTCGAACAGCCCGAGCTGGCGCTGGTCCGGTTCCGGCATCAGACGTACCCCGACGCCCAGCAACCGAACCGGCCGCTCTCCCCGACGCCAGGCGCTCTTCAGCAGTTCATGGAACCGTGCGTGGACGATACCGCGAGCGCCTGTTTCCTGCGTCGTGCTGGCAAAGTCATTGAAACGAATCTTGACGAACTGCTTGGCAATGGCCGGGTCGCCGTGCCGTGCCAGGCGGTCGTGGAGCTTCTCGATTAGAGGCTCCAGTGCCTGGTGACAGTCGACGAGACCGGGAAGATCGTGGTCGTAGGTAGTCTCGACACTGACCGATTTGCGTTCGCGGGAGACGTTGACCGGCCGCTCGTCGATGCCGTGGGCCAGCTCATATAGCCTCTGGCCGAACTTGCCGAACTGATCCAGTAGCCGGTCCAGCGGCTGGGTTCGCAGGTCGTGGCAATTGGCGATTCCCATGGCATCGAGTTTGGCGGCCGTCGCCGGGCCGACACCGTGAAGCTTCTTGACGGGGAGATCGGTGATGAAAGACTCCGTTTCCTCCGGCGGGATCACGAACAGGCCATCGGGCTTGTCCCAGTCACTGGCGATCTTGGCGAGAAACTTGTTGGGCGCGGCGCCGACCGACACGACGATTCCCGTTCGTGCGAGTGCCTCTTCCTTGAGCCAGCGGGCCATCCAGGTAGCGCTGCCCTGGAACTGCGTGACCGCCGTGACGTCGAGATAGGCTTCGTCGAGAGAGAGCGGCTCGACCAGCGGCGTCAGCTCGTGGAAGATGGCCTGAATCTGTCGCGAGACTTCGCGATACTTGTTGAAGTCCGGCGATAGCACTTTCAGTTGAGGGCAGAGACGTACCGCCCGTGCCGTGGGCATCGCGGAGTGTATGCCGTACTTCCTGGCCGGATAGTTGCAGGTGGCGACGACACCACGACGATTGGCGCTACCGCCGATCGCCAGGGGGATATCTCTCAGGGCAGGATTGTCACGCATCTCCACGGCAGCATAGAAGCAGTCGCAGTCGGCATGCAGAATCTTGCGCATGAAACCGGAGGCCCGCGCCTCAATGCAGGCCGGAGCCGTTGCCGCCGCGGATGACGCCGACCCCCAACCCCTCGATTTCCAGGTGCTGGTGTTCGAGATCGACTACGATCGGCGCGAAGTCGGCATTCTCGGCGCTCAACGTGACGCGATTGCCTTCGCGCTGGAAGCGTTTGACGGTGACGTCGTCGTCTATCCGGGCGACGACGATCTGGCCGTCGCGTATCTGCTGGGTGCGGTGCACGGCAAGCAGGTCGCCGTCGAAGATGCCGGCATCCTTCATCGAGAGACCGCGTACGCGGAGAAGGTAGTCGGCACTCGGCGAAAAGTAGTCGGCCGGCAATGGACAGTAGCGATCGATATGCTCGGTGGCGAGAATCGGGCTGCCGGCCGCGACGCTCCCGATGATCGGCAAGCCGGGAGACTGGGGCTGGGACTCCGCGGGCTCGGTCTCGTTGCCATTGGCCGGCAGCCGGATGCCGCGGGACGTTCCGGGGATCATGCGGATGACGCCTTTTCGGTCCAGCGCCCGCAGGTGTTCCTCTGCAGCGTTGGGAGAGCGAAAGCCCAGGGCCCGAGCGATTTCGGCCCGCGTCGGGGGGTAGCCGAATTCGCTCATCGTCTTGACGATGAAGTCATAGACGTTTTGCTGCCGTGCGGTGAGCGGTCTCGCCATTGGTTTCTCCCGGGCCTGTGCCATCATTGTGATCGTCGATCAGGCGTGTTCATGTATACAGCCTGGAATTGTATCCAGTCATTGCCGGTGAGGGAAGTCCTTCGGCGCTCGAGTCGTCGGCGTTGCGACTTGGGCCCGACCAAATGCTGGATTGTGCCTCTTGTCGCGGAATGATTAGAATCGTAATCGTTCTAAGTTGTTGTTCTTTGGTTGCCGTTCTCTGGCGCGAGGTATGACATGGCCCAACCCGATACCGTTACGCGTATTCTCGATACGGCGGAGGTCCTTTTTGCCGAGAAGGGTTTCGCCGAAACCTCGCTGCGCAACATCACTACGCGGGCCAAGGTCAATCTGGCCGCGGTGAATTACCATTTCGGATCCAAGAAGTCTCTCATCCAGGCGGTGTTTGCCCGCTATCTCGATCCGTTCTCCGAACGCTTGAACGCGGCGCTCGACGAGCTGGAGGCCCGCTATCAGGGCAAGCAGGTACCGCTGGAAGTGCTGCTCGAGCAGCTCGCTATCACGGTTCTGGAGGTGCCCGCCGAGCGCAACAGTCTCAAGGTGTTCATGAAGCTTCTGGGTCTGGCATATGCGCAGGCGCAGGGCCATCTGCGGCGCTATATCCAGGAGCATTATGGCGAAACCTTTCGTCGCTTCGTGGAGTGCCTGCGTCTGGCAACGCCGGACCTCCCCGATGCCGAAAGGTTCTGGCGCCTGCATTTCATGCTGGGCACCGTGGTCTTTACCTTGTCCGGCCTGGATGCCTTGCGGGATATCGCCGACAGCGAGTATCAGGAGCACATGTCGGTACGGGAACTGATCCGGCATCTCCGTCCCGTGGTGGTTGCCGGCATGCAGGCACCGCTACCCGAGTCGCTGGAGAAGCTCGGTTCGGCCGCCGAGTAGGCCAATGGGCCCCAGTAGCGGGCTGCCTCTGTCATGCATCCCCCGTGTCGTCTAGAATCGGGCGCTCAATGGTCTCAGGTGTTTGCTATGACTCAACCTCTCGGTCCGGTCATGCTGGATGTCGAAGGCACTCGGCTACGTGATGAAGAGCGGCAGTTGATCTCTCGTGCAGAGGTCGGCGGCGTACTGTTGTTTGCTCGAAATGCACCGGACGTTGCCACTACCCAACGGCTGATCGGCCAGATCCGCGAATGTCGTCCCGATATCCTGGTTGCCATCGATCAGGAAGGTGGCCGGGTACAGCGATTGAAGGAAGGAGTGACACAAATTCCGTCCATGGCCACGCTGGGGCGGCAATTCGCCGAGTCTCCCGAAGCGGCGCTGACGCTGACGCAGGATACTGGCTGGCTGCTGGGTATGGAGATGGCGGCTTGCGGCTTCGATGTGACCTTTGCCCCGGTTCTGGATCTCGACGACGACCAGTCGCCGGCCATCGGTTCGCGGAGTTTTTCGCCGGATCCCGAGGTAGTGACGGCCTTGGCTGGCGCGTTCATCGAAGGGCTTCACGAGGCGGGAATGGTGGCGATCGGCAAGCATTTTCCCGGCCATGGCGGGGTGCGCCAGGATTCCCACTTCGATGTTGCGGAAGATCCGCGCTCGCTGGCGGAGCTGCGCGAGCACGATCTGATTCCTTTCACCCGGCTGGCCGGCAAGCTGGATGGCATCATGCCGGCGCATGTCATCTATTCGGCCTTCGATGATCGGCCGGCCGGGTTCTCGCCCAGCTGGCTCGGCATGCTGCGGGAGGAGCTGGGTTTCAAGGGCGCCATCTTCTCGGATGATTTGACCATGGCCGCGGCGCATGCCGCCGGATCGCCCAGCGAGCGGGCCGAGGCCGCCTGGAGCGCCGGTTGCGACATGGCCGTGATCTGCAACGCGCCCGATGCGGCGCGCGAGGTCGTTGCCGCCTGCGAAGGCCGGCAGGCCCAGCGCATCGCCAAGCTGCGCTATGCGCGCGCGCGTCCCAGCCTCGAATCGCTGGCCGCCATCTCCCGGTGGCGGCGTACCCACGTACGTCTGGAAGCGCTCAGCGAATCCGAATGACGTGCACCGTTTCTCGTTCTTCGGCGGCAGCGCTCGATGGTCTGCCGCCGCTCATTGCATGGTGAATCGTAAACGATGACTCAATCCCCACCGATCGACGCCCTGAGCTCGATGCAGGAAGTCATGGACAGTGCGGACTGTCTGATCGATCAGGCTCAGGTCGAGCGAGCGCTGGACCGCATGGCGGCCGATATCACGCGCGAACTGGGAGACAAGCTGCCGGTTTTCTACTGCGTCATGAACGGTGGTCTGATCACCACCGGGCATTTGCTGACGCGGCTCGGGTTTCCTCTGGAAGTCGATTATCTCCACGCCACGCGCTATCGCGGCGGGATGCGAGGCGGCGAGTTGTTCTGGCGGGTGTCACCGGAAGTGCCCATGGCCGGTCGTCACGTGGTGATCGTCGACGACATCCTCGACGAGGGCGCGACACTGGCGGCGATCCTGGATTACTGTCGGCAAGCTGGCGCGGCGAGCATTTCGACAGCGGTGCTGGTCGACAAGCGTCACGACCGCAAGGCATCGCCCGATCTCAAGGCCGACTATTGTGGCCTGGAAGTCGTCGACCGCTATGTCTTCGGTTTCGGCATGGACTACAAGGGTTACTGGCGTAACGCGCCGGGGATCTTCGCGCCCAAGGGGATGTGACGCGCGCCCGACCTGTTGGCGAATCGCCCGCCCGAGCACGTCGGGCGTTGCGATTTCCCAATCTCCTCTTGTTCACAATCTTCTCTTGCTCCGTTTCGGCCCGCTCAACGCGGGCTGAATCGTCTCTGTAGCCCGGTCTCGTTCATCATCCGCGTCGAGATCTCCTCGATCGAAAAGCGGGTGGTATCGATGTAGGGAATGTTGTGGCGTCGGTAGAGCGCTTCGGCCTGGCCGATCTCCTGCATGCATTGATCCATCGAGCAGTAGCGGCTGTCGGGACGGCGTTCGGTTCGAATCGCCGATAATCGGCGAGCGTCGATGGTCAGTCCGAACAACTTGTGGCGATGCTTGGCCAACGATGGCGGCAGGTTGAGGATGCCGTTTTCGTCCAGGTCGTCTTCCGTCAGCGGGTAGTTGGCCGCGCGGATGCCGAACTGCAACGCCAGATAGAGCGAGGTCGGCGTCTTGCCACACCGGGAGACGCCGATCAGGATCACGTCCGCCTCCTGGTACTGGTGCGTGCGCGCACCGTCGTCGTTGTCCAGCGCGAAATTCACCGCCTCGATACGATGCATGTAGACATCGTCGCGGCCGATCGCATGGGTACGGCCGACCGTGTAGGTCGAATGGGTCTCCAGTTCTTCTTCCAGCGGGGCGAGAAAGGTGGAAAAAATATCGACCTTGAACGCCGATGCCTGGGAGACGATGTCACGAATCGACTGATCGACGATGGTGTCGATGACGATGGGGCGCATGCCGTCGCGTTCGCCGGTCGCTTCGATGATGCTGACCAGCGAGCGTGCCTTGTCGAGGGTGTCGATGTAGGGCTTGGTGACCTGGATGAAATCCGTATTCTCGAACTGCGAGAGCAGGCTGCGACCGAGCGTTTCCGCGGTAATGCCGGTACCGTCGGAGATGAAGAAAGCAGTGCGGGGCATGGCGTTCATCCGTGTGTGTCGATGGCTCATTGTCGGCCGAAATTCCCTGTCCGGGCAACTCGCTGGCATTCCGGGTGCGGCTTGCCGTGGTCGACTACAGAAATCCTGAAAAACTCGGGATTCTTGTAGAAATACTCCAAACTCTACGCCTTTAAACTTCTGGCTAAGCCGAAAATCGCCTGTTAGCTTCTGGCTCCATCGAGGTGCAGCGGAACGCGCCACATGCCGTTGAAGATGGTCCGTGGACCATGGCCGGACGAGACTACCAGGAGATGACTTTGGAACCGTTCATCATCACTTTCGAGCAATTGGGGATGTCCGACGTCGAGCGCGTCGGTGGCAAGAATGCGTCGCTGGGAGAGATGATCTCCAACCTGGCGGACGCTGGCGTCACCGTGCCGGGCGGGTTCGCGACCACGGCGCATGCCTATCGCGAGTTTCTGGCCCATGACGGCTTGAACGATCGAATCAACGCAGAGCTCGCCAGGCTCGACGTCGACGACACCGAAATGCTGGCCAAGGTGGGCGAGAAAGTCCGGCAGTGGGTGATCGACACGCCGTTGCCGCCCGCCTTCGAAAGCGCGCTGGCCGATGCCTATCAGACGCTGCAGGCGAAGCATCCCAATCTCAAGGTGGCGGTACGCTCATCGGCGACGGCAGAGGATCTGCCCGACGCCTCGTTCGCCGGACAGCAGGAAACCTTTCTCAACATCGACGGCTTCGACAACGTCAAGCGGGCGGTCCACGAGGTCTTTGCCTCGCTGTTCAACGACCGCGCCATCTCCTATCGTGTGCACCGCGGCTACGCCCACGAGAACGTGGCGCTTTCCGCCGGCGTGCAGAAGATGGTGCGCTCCGAGACGGCAGCGTCCGGCGTGATGTTTACCCTCGACACCGAATCCGGCTATCGGGATGCGGTCTTCGTCACCGGTGCCTGGGGCCTGGGCGAGACGGTCGTGCAGGGTGCGGTCAACCCTGACGAGTTCTACGTGCACAAGCCGACACTGGCGGCCGGCAGGCCTGCCGTGCTGCGCCGTACGCTGGGTTCCAAGCGGATCAAGATGGTCTACACCGATGACGCCGCGGCGGGCCGGTCGGTCAAGACCGTCGATGTCGCCCATGCGGACCGCCAGCGGTTCTGCCTGAGCGACGAAGACGTGATGGAGCTGGCGCGCCAGGCCGTGACCATCGAGCAGCACTACGGCCGGCCGATGGATATCGAATGGGCGCGTGACGGCGACGACGGCAAGCTCTATATCGTCCAGGCCCGACCGGAAACCGTGGTGTCGAATCTCGAAGGTGGCACGCTGGAGCGGTTCACGCTCAAGAGCAAGAGCCGCGTGCTGGTCGACGGTCGCGCCATCGGTCAGCGCATCGGCCAGGGCAAGGTCAAGCTGGTGGAATCGCCGGAAGACATGCACAAGGTGCAGCCCGGCGACGTGCTGGTGACCGACATGACCGATCCCGACTGGGAGCCGATCATGAAGCGGGCCTCCGCCATCGTCACCAATCGCGGTGGTCGAACCTGTCACGCGGCGATCATCGCCCGCGAACTGGGCATCCCGGCGGTAGTCGGCTGCGGTGATGCCACCGAACTGCTGGAAGACGATGTCGAGGTGACGGTTTCCTGCGCCGAGGGCGACACCGGCCATGTCTACCAGGGCAAGCTCGACTTCGACTGCCAGACCACCAGCGTCGACGCCATGCCGGAAATTCCGTTCAAGATCATGATGAATGTCGGCAATCCGGACCGGGCTTTCGCCTTCGCGGGACTGCCCAACGAAGGTATCGGGCTGGCGCGGCTGGAGTTCATCATCAATCGCATGATCGGGGTGCATCCGCGCGCGTTGATGGACTACGACACGCTCTCGCCTGACCTGAAGCAGACCATCGATCTCCGCACGGCAGGCTATGCCGATCCGGTCAGCTTCTATGTCGACCGGCTCGTCGAAGGGATCTCTACCCTAGCGGCGGCGTTCTATCCCAAGCGCGTGATCGTGCGGCTGTCGGACTTCAAGTCCAACGAATACGAGAACCTGATCGGCGGCAAGCTCTACGAGCCGGGCGAAGAGAACCCGATGCTCGGCTTCCGTGGCGCCTCGCGCTACATCTCCGACGATTTCCGCGCCTGTTTCGAGCTGGAGTGCCGAGCCTTGAAGCGCGTTCGCGACGAGATGGGGCTGAACAACGTCGAGATCATGGTGCCGTTCGTGCGTACGCCCGCCGAAGGCAAGGCCGTCGTCGATCTGCTCGAAGCCAATGGTCTCAAGCGTGGAGAGAACGCTCTCAAGGTCATCATGATGTGCGAGCTGCCCTCGAACGCGCTGCTGGCAGACGAGTTTCTCGAGCACTTCGACGGCTTCTCCATTGGCTCCAACGACCTCACACAGCTGACGCTGGGGCTGGATCGCGATTCCGCCATCATCGCGCACCTTTTCGACGAGCGTGACCCTGCGGTCAAGAAGCTGCTGTCGATGGCGATCCAGGCCTGCAAGGCACAGGGCAAGTACGTGGGGATCTGCGGCCAGGGCCCGTCGGATCACCCGGAACTGGCCAAGTGGCTGATGGAGCAGGGGATCGATTCCGTGTCGCTGAACCCGGATGCAGTGCTGGAGACCTGGTTCATGCTGGCGGGCGAAACGCTGGGCTGAGCCCGACGACAGAACCACCGAGCCGGTGCGATACTCTCGCGCCGGCTTTTTTCTGCGCAGAGATATTGTCCGGGGCCGTTGGCATCTGTGCCGCGAGCTGCGTTGCCTCAGGTGCGAATCCAGTTGCGCAACTTCACCAGCAGCAGTTCGCCGTCGGACATCTCGCGGCGCGCTTCCAGAATGCCGGTCAACGCGTCGGGTCGATCGGTAATAATGTTGTCGACGCCCATGTCGATATAGCGCGACATGTCGCCAATCCCGTTAACGGTCCATACCGCGACTTCACGGCCCGTGTCGTGGATGGTTCTCAGCAAGCTCGGTGTGGCCTGAGTGTGGCGCAATCCGATGATATCGGCATCGGTGGTATTGAGCGCGCCGGGCAGCACGAACTGCAGAAAGAGCGTGGTGCGGATGTCGTCGTCGATCGTCTTGACCCGTTCGATGACCTCCGGCGACAGCGAGGCGAGGACGGCCCGGTCCGCCATGTCGGCAGCGTTCAACTGCGCGATCACCTTGCGGGTCAGTTCCTCGGCCGTGCCGGGCGCGGGCTTGAGCTCGACGTAGAGCCCGATACGGCCCCGCGCGTTGTCGAGAATCTGCTGAAAGGTCGGGATGCGTTCGCCGACGAAGGCATCGCCAAAGTAGGAGCCCACGTCGACCTGCTCGATCTCCGCCAGCGTCATGTCGCTGATCCGGCGATCGACGCCGGTCAGTCGGCTTAGATTGTCGTCGTGGGACACGACGATCCGGCCGTCACCGCTCAGACGCACGTCCAGCTCCAGGTAGTCGGCGCCGTCGGCAATGGCCTGGTTCATCGATGCCAGCGTATTCTCCGGCGCCACCAGCGAACTGCCGCGGTGGGCGGTGATGGTCACATGGTCGTTGATCTCGAAGCCATGCAGTATCCAGCCCGCCTGGCCGAGCGCAAAGATCAGCAGCAGGATCTCCGCGCCCCAGGCAATGAAGCCGGAGCGGTGTGGTGCCGGGGTAGGGCGGAATACCGGGGCGTGATCGCTGGCGCGGTGGTAGAGCGTGACGACCAGCATGCTATTGGCGGCGATACCCAGGAAAGTCAGGGCGATGGTGGCGAGAATATAGAGCGCCAAGTAAAGCAGCATGCCGGGAATCAGTACGCTGGCGCGCTCCGGCAGATGGCCCAACAGTGGACCGCCGAGGGAATTGAAAACCAGCGTGAAGCCGACCGGAAGCGCCGCCACCGCGATGGCCATGCCGACTGCCAGCAGCGCCATACGCCAACGTCGCCTCCGGGTCAGTTCGCGGCTGCGCTTCAGCGCGGCAACGGGTTTCAGGTTGTCGAGCATCATCGCCGGCAGTGCCAGGAACCAGCGAAAATAGAGGGCGGCGCTCAGCAGGACGAGGATCAGAAAGATGGGCGTGGCGACGGCCAGGAACTCCCACAGGACCGGCGGCTTGAGATGAATCAGGATGTAGGGTTCGATATCACCGAGCATGACGTCATAGAGGTGGGCCAGCCCTACGGCAAACGGCGCGGCCAGAAGCAGATGGCTGCCTACCTGAAGAAAGGTGAGCGCCACCAGCGCCGGGAATCGGCGCAACACGTGCCATAGCGAGCCCATGGCCGCCCGATAGCGGTTGCCGGCCGGGTTCGAGACGACGAGCATCATCCCGGCCTGTTGAAGGAAGATCACCAGGAAGCTGAGCCCCGTTGCCGTGAGCAGCCATATCAACCCCCAGGGCGAAAGCGCAACGTCCAAGATCTGACCGTTGCTGAGCACCGGGCGACCGATGCGGTGAAGCAGGCCGGAGAGGGTGTTGGCCGACAACGGCACCCAGACGGCCGATGCCAGCAGCGTGAAGAAGAGATGAAAGGCGACCAGCGAGCGCAGATGGACGCGAATCTGTCGGGCGATGTCCTGAATCAGTGATCGAGGGGCTAGCATGGCTTGGAGGCGGCGTTCCTTCCTGAATCGAGTGGGTGCGGCGGAGTAACGGCAAGGATGAATGGATTGTCAGTGTTGTCGTCAAACCGTCATCCGCGCAAGTCCAGGCGTGTCTGGCATCGAACGAAAAAGCCGCCCTTGGCGGACGGCTTGAAACGGTTCCGGGACAAGCACTGCCTAGAATTGCCAGCCTACCGAGGCGGTAAACGAATCCATTTCGTAATCGCTGTCGAAGTCGTAGCGTTCGTACTCCGCACGCAACAGCAGCGGATGGAAGTTGAGCTGGGCGCCGGCGCCGTAAACGGGATCGATGCCGTCGTTGTCGTCGAGATCGACTGAGGCGTTGCCAAGATGACCGTCAACATCGGTTTCCCACTTCGCCATGCCCGCCTTGGCGAAAAGCTCGAACCAATCGGTAATCGGTAATTTCCCGACCAGGCTGAGGCCATAGGCCTTGCTCTCGAGATCCGTATTCGACACATCATTACCCTTTAACCTGACCTTGCCGAGATCGGCGTAGAAGGCTTCGGTAGCGAAGTAGCGGTTGTATTCGTAGCCGACGAACGCCTTGTAGACGTTGTCGTCGTCATCGACATCGAAATCGTCGCTGCCGGATTCGATGAAGTCGCCGACATCGCTGTCATCGTTCTTCAGCGAGCTGAAACCGGTCCCTACGCCGAGATAGAGGCCGTCGGCATTGGCTGCCTGCGCTGTCGAAGCCAGGGCAACCAACGTTACGGAAGCCAGGGGGAGGGCGAGCAAAGCCTTGAATTTCACGTTGTGACTCCTTGTAGAAACTGTCGCGGTCCGTGTGTGTAGAGAGGTATCAAGCCTTCAGCATGAATGGTCTGCTCAGCCAATCGTGAGAGAGTATGGAAATCACGATTTGGGCAGACCGTGGCAAATATTGGCAGAACAGCGATGATACGCATACCCGTACATGGCCTCATGTAGACCGGAATGGCCGAGCAGACGTCGAAATCGACATGGCAGCCGCTGGAAAACGGGATAACCATCACGCCTTGCTTGTGCTTGCCAGAAGCTTTCCCATGACCGACAGTCACTTGTCTCCATTTTCCCATCAGGTCGAATGCCATGTTCTCTGCTATCAAACAATGGTTGCCAGCCTTCCGGACCGATAACAGAAAGCGCATCGTCATCTGTGGCAGTGATAGCGCGCACTATGGGCTGTTGCAACGACTTCGTTCCCACTGCGATGTCCTTGCGTTAGTCACCACCGAACCCTGGCAGCACGGTATTCGTCTCGACGACGTGCCGCTTCGCTATCCCAGCGAAGTGCCGTCTCTCTACCGTCGCCTATCCATCGACTACCTGGTCATTGCCACGGAAGACGACCGACTGGAAATAAAGCGTGCCACGGCCGACGATGCGCATTGGCAGCCGCAATGGCGTGTCGGCGAGTCGCTATTGGAGGAACTCGGTGCGAGGGAGCGGCAGCGTTAGTCTTGTCACGATGCCCGTTCGCCACCAGTAAGGTGAAACCGGGCATCCGGCGAAATGAAGAGACAAAAAAAACGCCCCGCATGGCGGGGCGTTTCGGTGACCTCTTCTTGAAGCTGCGAGCATCGGAAGAGACGTGTCAGGCTTCCTGGGCGACCGGAATGACAGTAGCGGCCGCTTTCTGGAAATCCTCTATCTCATGGAAGTTCAAGTAGCGGTAGATTTCTCCCGCCATGGCATTGAACTCGCCCATGGTAGCTTTGTACTCCTCGACCGTTGGCAGGCGACCTTCGACGGCAGCGATTGCCGCGAGCTCTGCCGATGCCAGGTAGACATCGGCGCCGTCGCCCAGACGGTTGGGGAAGTTACGGGTAGAGGTGGATACGACGGTGGATTTCGGCGCCACGCGTGCCTGGTTACCCATGCACAGCGAGCAGCCCGGCATTTCCATGCGCGCGCCCGCCTTGCCGTAAATACCGTAGTAACCTTCCTCGGTCAGCTGATGTTGGTCCATCTTGGTCGGCGGCGCAAGCCACAGACGCGTCTTCAGGCTACCGGCGGGCTGCTTCTCGAGCAGTTTGCCGGCGGCACGGAAGTGACCGATGTTGGTCATGCACGAACCGATGAACACTTCGTCGATCTGGGTGCCGGCCACTTCGGAGAGCAGGCGGGCGTCGTCCGGATCGTTGGGTGCGCACAGCACCGGCTGGTCGATCTCGGCCAGGTCGATCTCGATGACCGCGGCGTATTCGGCGTCGGCATCGGCACGCATCAGGCTCGGATCGGCCAGCCAGGCTTCCATCGCCTCGATGCGGCGTTCCAGCGTGCGGCGATCGCCGTAGCCTGCGCTGATCATCCACTTCAGCAGCGTGACGTTGGAGTTCAGATACTCGGTAACGCGATCTTCACCCAGCGTAATGGTACAACCGGCGGCGCTGCGCTCCGCGGAAGCATCGGAAAGCTCGAAGGCCTGCTCGGCGGTGAGATCTTCCAGACCTTCGATTTCCAGAATGCGGCCGGAGAAGATGTTCTTCTTACCGGATTTGGCGACGGTCAGATGGCCCTGCTGGATAGCGTAGTAGGGAATCGCATGGACCAGGTCGCGCAGGGTGATGCCCGGCTGGCGCTCGCCCTTGAAGCGCACCAGCACCGATTCCGGCATATCCAGCGGCATCACGCCGGTGGCGGCGGCAAAGGCCACTAGGCCCGAGCCCGCCGGGAAGGAGATGCCCATCGGGAAGCGGGTGTGCGAGTCGCCGCCGGTGCCGACGGTATCGGGCAGCAACATACGGTTGAGCCAGGAGTGGATGATGCCGTCGCCAGGACGCAGCGAGACGCCGCCACGGTTCATGATGAAGTCGGGCAGGGTGTGATGCGTCTCGACGTCTACCGGCTTCGGGTAGGCCGCCGTGTGACAGAAGGACTGCATGACCAGATCGGCCTGGAAGCCGAGGCAGGCCAGATCCTTCAGCTCGTCCCGCGTCATCGGGCCGGTGGTGTCCTGAGAACCGACGGTGGTCATCTTCGGTTCGCAGTACATGCCCGGGCGAACGCCATCCATGCCGCAGGCCTTGCCGACCATCTTCTGCGCCAGGGTGAAACCCTTGCCGGTGTCGACCGGCTGCTCCGGCTTGCGGAAGATGTCGGAGTCCGGCAGCCCGAGCTCGTTGCGGGCCTTCTCGGTCAGACCGCGACCGATGATCAGCGGGATACGGCCGCCGGCACGGACTTCGTCGAGGATGACCTGGGTCTTGAGCTGGAAGGTGGAGACGACTTCGTCGCTGTCGTGCCGGGTCACCTTGCCTTCGTAGGGATAGACGTCGATGACGTCGCCCATCTCGAGCTTGTCGACATCCATTTCGATCGGCAGGGCGCCGGCATCTTCCATAGTGTTGAAGAAGATGGGAGCGATCTTGCCGCCGAAGCAGAAACCGCCGGCGCGCTTGTTGGGCACGTGGGGAATGTCGTCGCCGAAGAACCACAGCACCGAGTTGGTGGCGGACTTGCGCGAGGAGCCGGTGCCGACCACGTCACCGACATAGGCGACCGGGAAGCCTTTGGCCTTGACCGCTTCGATCTGCGACATCGGGCCCTTGGTACCGGCGACTTCCGGCTCGATGCCCTCGCGCGGGTTCTTGAGCATGGCGTTGGCATGCAGTGGAATGTCCGGGCGTGACCAGGCATCCGGGGCAGGGGAGAGATCATCGGTGTTGGTCTCGCCCGGCACCTTGAACACGGCGATGCTGATTTTCTCGGGCAGAGCCGGTTTGGCAAGAAACCACTCGGCTTCGGCCCAGGATTCGAGCACGCCTTGAGCAATGGCGTTGCCGTTCTTGGCGCGTTCGGCGACATCGTGAAAGGCGTCGAACATCAGCAGTGTGTGCTTAAGCTGCTCGCCGGCTTCCTGAGCGAGCTCGCTATCGTCGAGCAGTTCGACCAGCGTGGCAATGTTGTATCCACCCTGCATGGTGCCGAGAAGCTTGACCGCATGAATCTTGTCGATCAGTGGTGAGGTCGCTTCACCCTTGGCGATAGCGGTGAGAAAGCCTGCCTTGACGTAAGCGGCTTCGTCGACGCCCGGTGGTACGCGATCGGTGATCAGTTCGAGGAGAAATGCCTCTTCGCCAGCTGGCGGCTGTTTCAGCAGCTCGATCAACTGGGCAGTCATTTCGGCGTTCAACGGCTTCGGCGGCACGCCTTCGGCGGCGCGCTCCTCGACATGTTGGCGGTAAGCTTCAAGCACGGTGGAGAGCCTCATCTAGTGTTAGAGCCCGCATGAGCGATGTGTATTCGTAACCGCTACGTGGGTACGTTTCGGTCGGTAAATAGATCGGCTGCGGTGGGCGCAGCGAAGTCTACGTGAAACTGTCGACAATGTTAAGAAGCCGTCTTTGCTCGGGCTGGGCAGGGGGAGAGTGGAGAGTGGAGAGTGGAGAAAGTAACAGAGAAAGTCACAGAGAAAGTCAATGTCACCATGGTCGAGCAGATGGGTGTCGAAGTCTGACCGGCCAGGCGCTACCATAGGGCGAAAATTCAGCGAATCCACTTTGATTCAACGCACTGATGCTTACGCGTCTCATCACGCTCGAATCAACGATCCGGCGGAGGGCGCCGGTCGGCGAGGCCCCGACCCGCTTTTCGGCGGGTCGCGTCGTATCAGGACGCGCTGTCCGGATCGTCGTCTGCCCATGTGCTCCGCTTTTATCATGTACTCGACATGGCCTGTCGAGTGTTCGACGAACGTCAATGACGACTGAACGAATGACTGCTTATACCGATTGCACTACCGACGACCTGCTGCCTGCCGAGCTGCTCGATTTTCTGCCGTGTGAAACTCCGATGCGTTGGATAGAGGCAGCGCTGGAGAACCCCGCGTTGTTGCTGATCGACCACGCACAGTGCGAGAAGAAGGCGGCGTCGACGGCCATGAGTCTGATGTTTCGCTACGTGGACCGCCCCGAACTCTTGACCAAGATGTCTCAGCTCGCCCGCGAGGAGCTTCTGCACTTCGAGCAGGTAGTGGGGCTGATGCAGGAGCGGGGTGTCGACTATTCCCACATTCAGGCCTCGCGTTATGCGGAGGGGCTGCGCGAGCACGTGGCGCGCGAGGAGCCGCACCGCCTGATCGATATCCTGATCGTCGGGGCCTTCATCGAAGCGCGTTCCTGTGAACGTTTCGCCAGATTGATTCCCTACCTTGATGAGACGCTTGCCAAGTTCTATCGCTCGCTGGTGCGGTCGGAAGGGCGCCATTTCGAGGATTACCTGGGGCTTGCCGAGCGCTATGCGGGAAAGGAGGTCGTCGCTGAACGGGTGGCCCGCTTTGCGATTCACGAAAAGGCCCTGATCGAAGGCGAAGACGCCATGTTTCGCTTTCATAGCGGCGTGCCAAAACCCCGTGCCTTCTGATCGCCGCTTTGGAACCATGACTCTCGGGCCATGGCACGCCGACGGCCGTCTCGTTCGTGACCACCGGGCGGCCGTACCTCTCACCGGATGAATGGAAAGCAATGAACCCAGGTTCAGCCACAACAACAATCTCGCTCTTCGGGCACTTCGGTTACCAGCAGGGCGAGCGGGCTCTGACGCAGTTCAGCTATGATAAGGTGAAGGCGCTGCTGGTCTATCTCCTGATGCAGGAGACACCGGTCAGTCGCGCCGCCCTGGCTGAAATGCTATGGCCGGATCAGGGCGTCAAGTCCGGCCGAACCAACCTTCGTCACGCCTTGCACTGCCTGCGTCACAGCCTCGGTGATCTTGCCGAGGTGTCCCTGTCCGTCACCCGGCAGACGATCGCCTTCGATCTGCCGGCATCCGTCATCTGGGATCTCCGCGCGGCGGATGATTTGCTTCAGCAGCCACCCAGCGTAGCGACCCTGGAACGGTTACTCGACTACTACCGGGGTGATCTGCTGGCGGAGCTTCATCTGGGGCAGTGTGTCGCCTTCCAGCAGTGGCTGGTGCGTACGCGAGGTGAGTGGCGCCAGCGTCTGATCGAATATGCGGAGCGGGTTCTGGAGACTGCCTCGGCGCTACCGGAGGCGCTGCTGCGTACCTTGATTCATCGTATTCCCGACTATGGCCCCTTTCATGAACGTCTCGTCCGGCAACTCGCCGAGCATGGACAGTTTGCTGCCGCTCGGGAACAGTTCAACGCTTTCCTGCAGCATCTTGCGCTTTCGGGACAACAGCCGGAGCCCGGCTTCTTGCAGTTGGCGCGATTCTGGTCGGAAGTGCCGACTCAGGGGCTGGCTGGCGCCGATTGGCTGAGTCAGGGGAGGTCGCCCGCCGCTCAAGCGGGGCAGCAGGGCGCCTTGGGTTATGCCGCGGAAGACATCGATTACCGCCAGATTACAGTGATGGCGATTGCTCTCAGGCCGGTAGATGCCGGGAATGATCTCGGCCGGGCGCTGGCATGCCTGAAAGCGCAGGGGCGATTGTTTCAATGGCTGGAAACCCAGTGCCGACATCTGGGCGGTTTCTGGCAGGCCGCCGTGGGCAGCGGGGTCGGTTTGGCATGTTTTGGTACTCATGGGCCGACGCATCAGTTGGCCGAACTGGTGGCGCTGTTCGAGCACTGCCGACAAGGCTTGAACCGCGAGCTCGACAGTGTGTGGGAAGGTGACGATTTACCCCCGCGGTTCACGCTGACGGCCGGGCTGGATAGCGGGCGCGTGATCTGGTTGCCGGAGCGGCAATCGATCGATCCGTTCGGTGACGTGACGCAGGTGGCGTTGGCCATGATGGCGGCAGCGCAGAGCAGCGAGCTGGTGATATCGCTCAATGCGAGCCAGCATTTGCCGCCCGCGTTCGATCTCCAGTCTCGTTTGACGCCGCGCCTGATCAGCAGTGACGGCCGTGTCCAGCGGCGTGGGCTGGTGCTTGGCGTGGAGTCCTCCAGACGCGAGGCATTGCCACCCAGTCTGATGGGGCGCGAGGCGGAGCTGCGCCAGTTGCGCGATGCGCTGGCTCGGGTTTCGTTGGGGTTGCGCCAGAGCCTGCTGGTGCTGGGGGATACCGGCATCGGCAAGTCCGCCTTGATGATCCATTTTCGTGAATATCTCCAGCACGAGGATGTCGCGGTGTTCTGGCGGCCCACGACTCGGCTTTCCAGCCAGACCTCGTACGGGCTGATTCAGTCGCTGCTCAGATGGTATCTGGCACAGGAGCCGGATAGCGAAGCGCTCGGCAAGCTGATCGATCGCACTGCTGCACTGGAGAAGATCGGTAACGAACGCCGGCGACTGCTGATCGATGTGCTGGGTCGCGAACCCCTGGCGCGCGAAGACGCCGACGAGGCAGTGGAACTGGTCACCCAACTGGTCCAGGCGTTGATTCTCGAGATGACGGCATCTCGTCGTCCGCTAGTGATCATCGTCGATGACCTGCAGTGGCTGGATGAGCCCTCGCTCAAGGCGTTGCAGAACCTCCAGGCCAGATTGCCGATCCATACCGCTTTCCTGCTGGTGGCCTCGCACCAGAATCGAGAAGTGCCTTCCGTCAGGTTGAACTGGGACCAGCAAGTGATACTGGCACGCCTGGATGCGCGGCAGTCCGAAGACATGCTGGAGTATCTGGCGCGTCGCCATCGCCTCAAGCTCGGGCCCCGGTTGCGCGAACAGTTGGTCCAGCGCTGCGAGGGTGTTTCGCTCTATCTGCAGGAAATCTGCCGCCGGTTGGAAATCGATCGGCGCGAAGGCCGGCGGCTGGATGTCGACAGCCTGCCGAGCGGTTTATTGGGGCTGCTGGCCAGCCGTATCGATCAGTTGCAAGGCGACCGCCAGGTTGCTCACATGGCAGCCATCTTTGGCCGGCAGTTCGAAGCCGGCATGCTGCGCGACTGTCTGGAAGTCGATGACGGTACTCTCAAGGCCGCGCTGGAGCAGATGCGGCGGCTGGAGATCATCGAGCCCTGCGAAACCTATCCTTACGATTTCCAGTTCACGCATCCGCTGCTGCAGGAGGCAGCCTATCTTTCCTGTCCGCAGGACGTGCGTATCGTCCTGCACCAGCGGGTGGTCGAGATGATCGAATCGCGTCATCCCGCCTGGATCAGCCGTCATCCCGGCGACTTCGCCGAGCACCTGCGGCGAAGTGGCGATCCGGCGCGTGCCGCGCGTTACTTCGAGATGGCGGCCCGAAGCGGGCTCAAGGTGAGTGCCAGCCGTACGGCGCTGAGGCTGGCGGAGTCCGGCCTGGCCTGCCTGAACGAGGTGCCCGCCGGTGGCGCCGAGCGTCAGATCAGTCTGCTGACCGTCAAGGGACAGGCGTGTTATGCCCTGGAGGGGCACGGATCGCGCGCGGCGCATGAGAGTTTCCTTCAGGCTCAGGCGCTCTGGCAGAGTGCAGATCTGGACGACGAGGCTGCCGATGACCAGGCGTTTCTGGTGACCTGGGGGCTCTGGGTCGGCGCCAGCCAACGTCACGCCAACCGCGACGCGGAGTCGCTGGCCATGCAGCTGCGCGAGCTGGCCCAGCGCATCGACGACCCCCGTTACCAGCGCCTGGCGCTCTATGCCCGGGCTCACGGAGAGTACTGGAGCGGCAGGATATCGCTTGCCTACGAACATCTAGACCAGATCGACCCGTTGAATCAGCCGATGGTGCTGGAATGGTTGCCATACTCCGATCATCCGCAGGTGGCGGCAGCCTGCTACCAGAGCTGGGCGCTCTGCCTGCGCGGCGACTACCTGCGCGCGGAACAGCAGATGGAGACCGCCATTCGCTTGGCCGAGTCGGTTCGCCATCCGGGATCGCTGGCCCTGGCACTGATTTTTGCCGCCTCGCTCTACCGGCAACTGGGGCATATCCATTTGGCCACGGAGCGCGGTCGTCGAGCGTACGAAATGACCCGGACCGAGGATCTCCAGCGCTGGCATTGGGAGGCCGACTGCGTACTGGGTTGGAGCCAGTCGCTGGCGGGGGAGACGTGCGGCCTGAAACGAATCGAGGCCTGCATCGCGCAGTTGAGCGAGCTGACCGGCCGGGAGCCGCATCAACGGCCTTTGCTGTGGTACGGCGACGCCTGCCTGGCGCTCAACGATGTCGCGCTTGCTGTGACGTATCTGGAGCCTTGCCTCGACCAGGCGCGAACCAGACGTTCGCTGATGATGCCGCAGCTTGCGCTGCAGATGGCTCGCGCCAGGCATCGCATGGGGGACGACATGAAGACAGTTGCGGCCCTGATCGAGGAGGCGGGAATCTGGGCGGTCGAGGCGGGCAGCGCCCATATGGAGCTGAAGAGCCTGGAAATGTGGCTCTCGTTGGTCGATTCCGGCGACAAGGAAAAGCAGCAAGCGCTGCGTTATCGGCTGGGAGAAGTGGCGCTGTCCGATGCGCCGATTCTGACTCGCTGGCGGACGCTCCTGGACAACGTCAGCGCTGCTTCCCGGACCCCGGATTATCAGATGTAGCCACTTTTTGGCCGTAGTCATTGGGCGGCTGTCGCTGCAGGCATCGCTACGAGGGATGATCGGTGCGGTGTGGGACTGGCGTCGTCGTAGGAATGACCTGTATAGCCGCAGAAAAGCAGACGCCCGGCTCGAGTCTTAGAGCCGGGCGTTGGCATTGGCTGGCCGGTTCCGAAATGCTCAGATGGCGAACGACTCGAGTGTCAGCGCGTCGTCTTCGACTCTCAACTGCCAGCCCACGCCGGGACGCCAGTCGCCGATGACGTAGCGCTTTGCCGGCTCGCCACCGACGGCGAGATCGTGGACGGCCGGACGATGGGTATGGCCGTGAATCATGACCTTAACCTCGTGAGCCTGCATGGTCTCGACGACGGCTTCGGGCGTGACGTCCATGATGTCTTCCGCCTTGTTGGTATTGGCTTCGCCGGATTGCTGGCGCAACTGCTTGGCCAGCCCCAGGCGCTCCTCGACCGGCATCGCCAGGATCTGCGCCTGCCAGGCCGGATTGCGCGCCTGCTGGCGGAAGGCCATATAGGCTTCGTCGCGGGTGCAAAGGTTGTCGCCGTGCATCAGCAGAACGCGCTGACCCGCGAGTTCGACCACGGTCGGGTCGTCGAGCAGGGCGCAGCCGCTGTCAGCCGCGAACGACTCCCCGATCAGGAAATCCCGATTACCGTGCATGAACGCCAGCCGCGTGCCGGCATCGCTGCAGGCCTTCAGTTCGGCAATGATCTGCTGTTCGAACTCGCCACGGTAGTCATCGCCGATCCAGGCTTCGAACAGATCGCCGAGGATGGTCAGCGATGATGCCTGTCGGGCCGGACCCCGAAGGTAGTCGATGAACCCCTTGGCGATATCCGGCTGGGAGGGGTGAAGATGGAGGTCGGCAATCAGCAGTTGCATGCGAGAGATCGTTCCTTTCGATAGTCGGCCAGTATCGGGATGAAGGTCAGGCGGTGACTTCGGCGCGTTCGATGATGACGTCTTCCGTGGGAACGTCACTGTGCATGCCACGACGCCCGGTAGCGACCTGACGGATGCTGTCGACGACATCCATGCCTTCGATCACGCGGCCGAACACGCAGTAACCCCAGCCCTGCAGGCTCTTGTCGCGATGATTGAGGAAGTCGTTGTCGCCGACGTTGATGAAGAACTGTGCGCTGGCGGAATGCGGGTCCTGAGTGCGCGCCATGGCCACCGTGCCCTTCTGGTTGGTCAGGCCGTTGTCGGCTTCGTTGTCGATCGTGGCGCGAGTCGGTTTTTGCTCGAAATCGGTATCGAAGCCGCCGCCCTGGACCATGAACCCGTCGATCACGCGGTGAAACAGTGTGCCGTCGTAGTGGCCGTCCTTGACGTACTGCTCGAAGTTGGCGGCGGTCTTCGGGGCTTTTTCGAAGTCGAGTTCGAGCGTGATGGTGCCGTGATTGGTATGCAAGACGATCATCGGAAATCCTGGGTGATTCTGGGCTGTCGGGAGGTGGCGGACGGCTTGGCGCCGGCCGCGCGCGTCGCGCTATAATAGCCGTTTTGGGCCGCTGGAAGAAACCGCGGTACGCGCGTGTTAACCTGCTGCCATCAGGGCCGTGACGTCGGCCGATCATTCGAATCACAGAGGTTGCCTGCATTCCATGAGCGTCGAAAGCAACACGAGCGCCGAGAGCCCCAACCACAACCCCGAGATCCAGCACGGTGCCGATGTCCAGCAAGGGGCATCGAACTTCCTGCGTAACCAGATTCGGGACGAGATCGAGTCGGGCCAGGCCAAGACGATCGTGACTCGCTTCCCGCCGGAGCCGAACGGGTTTCTGCACATCGGCCATGCCAAGTCGATCTGGGTCAACTTCGGCCTGGCGGAGCAGTTCGGCGGACGCTGTCACCTGCGTTTCGACGACACCAACCCGGCCAAGGAAGAGCAGGCATACATCGACGCCATCCAGGAGGACATTCGCTGGCTCGGCTACGAATGGAGTGGGGTGGTGCGCTTTGCCTCCGACTACTTCGATCAGTTGTACGCCTGGGCCCAGCACCTGGTGCGGGAAGGGAAGGCGTACGTCGACGATCTCTCGCCGGAGGAGATCCGCGAATACCGGGGCACGCTGACCGAGTCGGGCCGCCCGAGTCCGTACCGTGATCGTAGTGTCGACGAGAATCTCGATCTGCTCGAGCGCATGCGCCTGGGCGAGTTCGACGAGGGATCGAAAGTGCTTCGGGCCAAGATCGACATGGCCGCGCCGAACATCAATCTGCGCGATCCGATCCTCTACCGCATTCGTCATGCGCATCACCACCAGACTGGCGATGCGTGGAAGATCTATCCCTCCTACGACTTTACCCATGGGCAGTCCGACGCCATCGAGGGCATCACGCATTCGCTGTGCACGCTGGAGTTCGAGGACCATCGACCGCTGTACGAATGGTTCCTGGATCACTTGCCGGTTCCGTCCAGACCCCGGCAGACCGAGTTCGCGCGGATGAACGTCAACTATACGGTGACGTCCAAGCGCAAGCTCAAGCTGTTGGTCGACCAGAACGTGGTCGATGGCTGGGACGATCCGCGCATGCCGACGATCTCCGGGCTGCGCCGTCGGGGCTACACGCCGGCGTCGCTGCGCAAGTTCTGCGACATGACCGGTGTCAGCCGTGCCGCCAACGTGGTCGACATCGCGATGCTGCATTTCGCCATTCGCTCGGATCTCGAGGACAACGCGCCGCGGGCCATGTGCGTTCTCAACCCGCTGAAGGTGGTGTTGACCAACATCGCGGCGGATCACGACGAGGTCTTCGAGGTGCCCGGGCATCCGGCGCGCGAGGACATGGGCATGCGCCGGCTGCCATTCACCCGCGAGATCTGGATCGATCGTGACGACTTCATGGAGGAGCCGCCGAAGAAATTCTTCCGCCTGGCGCCCGGCAAGGAAGTCCGTCTACGCAACGGCTATGTCATCCGCTGCGACGAGGTGGTCAAGGGTGAAGACGGCGAGATCGAGGCGCTCCACTGCAGCGTCGACTTCGACACCCTGGGCAAGAATCCGGAAGGGCGCAAGGTCAAGGGCGTCATTCACTGGGTCAGCGCGGAGCATGGCGTACCGGTGGAGGTCCGTCTGTACGACAACCTGTTCCTCGACGAGGCGCCGGACCGTGACAAGGACGCCGATTTCCTCGAGCACCTGAATCCGGAGTCGCTGATTGTCGTGGAAGGCATCGCCGAGCCGGCGCTGGCGGATGTCCAGCCCGAAGCGCGCTACCAGTTCGAACGCGTTGGCTACTTCTGTGCCGATCGTCACGCCTGTCGTGATGGCAAGCTGGTGTTCAACCGCACCGTGGGGCTCAAGGATAGCTGGGCCAAGATTCAGAAGAAGCAGGGCTAAGGTAACGACAACATGAGCGCGCTGGAGATCTACAACACGCTGACGCGACGCAAGGCGGCGCTGGAGACGATCGAGCCCGGCAAGTTGCGGATGTACGTCTGCGGCATGACGGTCTACGACTACTGCCACCTGGGCCATGCCCGCGTCATGGTGGCGTTCGACGTGATTACGCGCTGGCTGCGTCAGACCGGGCTGGACGTGACATACGTTCGCAATATCACCGATATCGACGACAAGATCCTCAAGCGCGCGGAGGAGAATGGTGAGTCGATCTCGGCACTGACCGAGCGCATGATCGCGGCGATGCACGAGGATGAAGCACGGCTTGGCGTGCTGCGCCCGGATGCGGAGCCGCGCGCGACCGGCCATATCCCCGAGATCGTGGCGATGATCGAGCGGCTGATCGAAGGCGGTTATGCCTATGCGGCCGATAACGGTGATGTCTACTATCGGGTCCGGCGCTTCGCCGACTACGGCAAGCTCAACAACCGCAATCTCGACGACATGCGGGCTGGCGCCCGAGTCGATGTCGATGCGCACAAGGAAGACCCGCTCGACTTCGTCCTGTGGAAAGCGGCCAAGTCAGGCGAGGCGAGCTGGTCGTCGCCGTGGGGCGAAGGGCGGCCCGGTTGGCATATCGAGTGCTCGGCGATGTCGACCTGCTGCCTGGGCGAGACCTTCGACATCCATGGCGGCGGGCCGGATCTGACCTTTCCGCATCATGAGAACGAGATCGCCCAGAGCGAGGCGGCGACGGGCAAGCCCTACGTCAACGTATGGATGCACGCCGGGGCCGTGCGCGTCAATCAGGAGAAGATGTCCAAGTCGCTGGGCAACTTCTTCACCATCCGTGATGTATTGGAAGTGCACGATCCGGAAGTGGTTCGCTACCTGCTGGTAGCGAGCCACTATCGCAGCCCGATCAACTACGCGTTGGAGTCGCTCAACGAGGCGCGCAAGTCCCTCGAGCGCTTCTATCACGCGCTCGATGGCGTCGAGCTAGTCCACGGCGATGTCGAGGGAATCTACGCCGAGCGTTTTTCGACGGCGATGAATGATGATTTCAATACGCCGGAAGCGCTATCGGTGCTGTTCGATATGGCCCGGGAGATCAACCGGCTGCGCGACGCCGAGCCGGCGCATGCCGGGGCGTTGGGGCAGGAGCTCAAGCGATTGGCCAGCGTGCTGGGGCTGCTCGAGCGGGAACCTGCCGAGTTCCTCAAGGCGGGGGCTGCCGATTTGCCGCTGAGCGAAGCCGAGATCGAGTCGCGCATCGAGGCGCGGGCCGCAGCCAAGGGCAATCGGGATTTTGCCGAAGCCGACCGGATCCGCGACGAGCTGGCAGCGCTGGGTATTGTGCTCAAGGACTCTCGCGAAGGTACCCGTTGGAGTTTCGAGGCGCCTCCGGCGTGATGGCGTGATGCCCCTGAAACGACAAACCCCGCCAATCGGCGGGGTTTGTCGTTGGGGGTGTCGTCATGATTCGGGAAACGGGATCATTGCCCGGCCAGGCGGGCGATGATCGCATCGACCATCTTGGCGGAGTGGGTTGCCGCTCGTTCCAGAAAGGCATCGAAAGAGAGTTCGGACTGCTTGCCGGCGATGTCCGACAGCGCTCGAATGACCACGAACGGACACTCGAACAGGTGGCAGGTCTGGGCAATGGCGGCCGCTTCCATCTCTACGGCCAGCATCTGGGGGAAGTGTGCGCGCACGGCGTCGACCCTCTCCGGGTCTGCCATGAAGCTGTCGCCGGTACAGATCAGGCCTTCGTGGACGCGCAGATCCCCGAGGCTTTCGATGCAGGCGCGTGCCGTCTCGATCAGCTTGGGATCAGGGGCAAAGCCTGCCGGCATGCCGGGAACCTGGCCCATTTCGTAGCCGAAAGCGGTGACGTCGACATCGTGATGGCGCACCTCGCTGGAGATGACCACGTCGCCGACTTCCATGGCCGTGCCGAAGCCGCCGGCAGAGCCGGTGTTGATGACGGCGTCCGGCCGGTAGTGGGTCATCAGCTGCGTCGCGCCCACCGTGGCATTGACCTTGCCGATGCCTGACTGGAGTAGCACGACCCGAAGTCCGTGGCGCTCACCTACATGAAAAGTGCCGCCGGGATGATGTTCGATCCGGGCGTTGTCCAGCTGGGAAGCGAGCAGGGCGACTTCCTGCTCCATGGCGCCAATGATGCCGATAGTCTGCATGCGTTATCCGTCGTGTTGGTCCGTCAGATCAGTGCGTAAGGTTGAAGTGTCGTCGGTGCGTCATTGCGCATCGTGAAGTTCGGCCGCTTGCAGGGTGTTCTGCAGCAAGGTGGCGACCGTCATCGGTCCGACACCGCCGGGCACCGGGGTGATCCAGCTGGCGCGCTCGGCTGCGGTGTCGAAATCGACATCGCCCACCAGAGTGCCGTCTTCCCGACGGTTGATGCCGACATCGATGACAATGGCGCCGGGTTTGACCCAGTTGCCATCGATCAGGCCGGGCTTGCCGGTAGCGACCACCAGCAGATCGGCCTGTCGGACCTTGTCTTCGAGCCCCTGGGTGAAGCGATGACAGATCGTGGTGGTGCAGCCGGCGAGCAGCAACTCCAGTGCCATCGGCCGGCCGACAATATTGGAAGCGCCGACGATGGTGGCGTCCAGCCCTCGGAGCGGGATCCCGCTCTGTTCGAGCAGCGTGATGATGCCCTTGGGCGTGCAGGGGCGCAGTAACGGCAACCGCTGCGCCAACCGGCCCAGGTTGTACGGATGAAAGCCGTCGACATCCTTGTCCGGGCGAATGCGCTCGAGCAAGGGGTTGGCATCGAGATGCGCGGGTAGCGGAAGCTGTAGAAGGATGCCGTCGACGGCGGGGTCGTCGTTCAGGCGATCGATCAGCGCTTCCAGGTCCTGCTGCGTCGTGGTGGTCTCGAGCCGGTGGCTGAAGGAGAGAATGCCGGCGTTCTCGCAGGCACGGTGCTTGTGGCTGACATAAACCTCCGACGCCGGGTCATGACCGATCAGTATGACGGCCAACCCCGGGCGACGCAGCCCGCGCTGGGTTCGATGCTCCACGTCGACTTTCACTCGATTGCGGATTGAGCCGGCAATGGCCTTGCCATCGATCAACTGAGCGGTCATCGACTTTCCTTTATGAGTGCTGTAGGGGTCGGCGGAAGGCCGACGAAGGTCGGCAATTTTCGCATGCCCAGAGATGCAGTCAACGCGCGACGGGGCGTTAGTGAGATCTGCGGCATTTTTTGATGCCGTGCTGCGAGAGGCAATCGAGGTTAAGTGCACGTAAGGGCTTGACCCGACAGAAAGGATCCGTAGAATACGCAGCGCATCGAGGGGCTCGTAGAGTCATCGGGCATGAATGGCATCATACGGGGTATAGCGCAGTCTGGTAGCGCGCCTGCTTTGGGAGCAGGATGTCGGGGGTTCAAATCCCTCTACCCCGACCATGATGATACCGCTCGTGCCGGTGGAAATGCAGCCGGTATTGGAATGCGCCTATAGCTCAACCGGATAGAGCAACGGCCTTCTAAGCCGTAGGTTGCAGGTTCGAGTCCTGCTGGGCGCGCCATTCATCACTTGTTGATGTGGCCCCGGTCGATGCGGAATTGGTATGGTGGGTGTAGCTCAGTGGTAGAGCCCCGGATTGTGGCTCCGGTGGTCGTGGGTTCGATCCCCATCATCCACCCCATGCCGATCAGCTTCAAGAAATGGTGGGTGTAGCTCAGTGGTAGAGCCCCGGATTGTGGCTCCGGTGGTCGTGGGTTCGATCCCCATCATCCACCCCATTTCTTTCTCGATTGTCATCCCTTCTTTTTGATAGCACCTCTAGTTTGTTATTGCGCTCCCGTCTGGGTCTTATCTCCGGTTTTGGGGTTCGATACGCCTGCAAAGTTGGTCTTGAGTCGATTTTTATGGCCTCGGGCTTGTATTTCATCCCCATTGGCACCATTTACCGCGCTAGTCTGCTTGCCAGTAGGCATGGGGATTCATAAAATCGCCCTCTTGTTTTGAAATGAGTGCTTTGAAATGACAGTTTTGAAGCCTGGTTTTTGAGTTGCAATCACAGAACGCCCCCGTCGGTAGAGGATCATCTATGCAAGTTTCCGTTGAGACGACATCCCAGATCGAACGTCGCATCACTGTTCAGGTTCCGGCAGCCGAGGTTGACGAGGCCGTTTCTGCTCGCCTGCAAGACACCGCCAAGCGCGTTCGTCTGAATGGCTTTCGTCAAGGGAAGATCCCGATGGCGGTCGTGCGTCAGCGCTACGGCAAGGACGTGCGCAACGAAGTCGTCAGCGAGCTCATGCGCCAGCACTACGTGCGGGCGATCACCGAGCAGAGCCTGAACCCGGCCGGTTATCCATCGATCGAACCCAAGGTCGATCAGACGGGCAAGGATCTGGAGTTTGTCGCGACGCTGGAAGTCTATCCCGAGATCGAACTGCAGAGCATCGACGGTACGGTCGTGGAACGCCCCAAGACGGAAATCACTGACGCCGATATCGACACCATGATCGAAACGTTGCGCGGTCAGCGCGCCAAATTCCAGCCGGTAGAGCGCGCGGCGGAAAATGGCGATCAGGTCAAGATCGATTTCCAGGGCTTCCTGGGAGACGAGCCGTTCGAAGGTGGCGCTGCCGAAGGTCACGAGCTGGAGCTGGGCTCCAACCGTTTCATCCCCGGCTTCGAAGAGCAACTGATCGGTGCCAAGGCTGGTGAAGAGAAGCGTATCAGCGTGACCTTCCCGGAAGACTACCAGGCCGAACACCTGGCGGGTCAGGAAGCGACCTTCAAGGTGACGGTCCACGAGGTCTCCGCCAAGGCGCTGCCGGAAGTCGATGCCGACTTCATCAAGGAATTCGGCGTGGAAGACGGCGATGCCGACAAGTTCCGTGCCGAGATCAAGAGCAACATGGAGCGCGAGGTCAAGCAGGCGGCGCAGAATCGCGTCAAGCAGCAGGCTCTCGATGCGCTTCAGAAAGCCAATGACGTCACCGTGCCCCAGTCACTGGTCGACCAGGAGACCGAAGGGCTCAAGCGTCAGGCGGCTCAGCAGTTCGGTCTTGGCGAAGACTTCGATGTCAGCCAGTTGCCCAACGAGCTGTTTGCCGACCAGGCTCGTACTCGCGTCAAGGTTGGTCTGTTGCTGGCAGAAGTCATCAAGCAGCACGAGCTGGATGCCAGTGACGACGAGATCCGTGCGCGCGCCGAAGAACTGGCATCTCAGTATCAGCAGCCCGAGCAGGCCGTCGAGCAGTACATGAAGAACGATGAGCTCAAGGGGCAGATCAAGTCCGCGGTGCTGGAAGACAAGGCCGTTGACAAGCTCCTCGAGCAGGCTCAGGTTAACGAAGTCAGCATGAGCTACGAGCAAGTGCTTCAGGCGGCTCAGCAGGCCGAGCAATCGGCTGAAGAAGACGAGGCCGAGGAAAGCGATTCCAAAGCATGATGGGTGCTTGGTAAGCGAGCGGCCCGGCAGAAGCCGGGCCGCTAGTCGATGGGCCTGACAATCACCAGCTGTAAGGAAATCGCGATGCGTAACGAGTTCGACATCAGTAATGCCGGCGGCCTGGTCCCGATGGTGGTGGAGCAGAGTGCGCGCGGCGAGCGGTCGTACGATATCTACTCTCGTCTGCTCAAAGAACGTGTCATCTTCCTGGTCGGCCCGGTCGAGGACTACATGGCCAACCTGGTCGTGGCACAGCTGCTATTCCTCGAGTCCGAAAATCCTGACAAGGATATTCACCTCTACATCAACTCGCCGGGTGGTTCAGTGACGGCGGGCATGTCCATCTATGACACCATGCAGTTCATCAAGCCGGATGTCTCGACGGTCTGTATCGGCCAGGCGGCTAGCATGGGCGCGCTGTTGCTGGCTGGTGGCGCGAAGGACAAGCGCTTCTGCCTGCCGCATTCGCGCATGATGATCCATCAGCCGCTTGGGGGTTATCAGGGGCAGGCAGCGGACATCGAGATCCACACCCGTGAAATCCTGACCATTCGCCAGAAGCTGAATCGTATCCTGGCGAACCACACGGGTCAGGATATCGACAAGATCGCCCAGGACACCGACCGTGACAACTTCATGGATGGTAGTCAGGCCGTCGAATACGGCCTGATCGACGCCGTGCTGGATAAGCGTCCGGTATCCTGATAGCGTTTGAGTCAAGGTTTCACACGACGGCGCGCTGCGCCGTCGTCCTGACGAGGTACACGAATGGCCGACGGTAAAGGCAAAGACGACAACGGCAAGCTGCTGTATTGCTCGTTCTGTGGCAAGAACCAGAACGAAGTTCGCAAGCTCATCGCAGGCCCGTCTGTCTACATCTGTGACGAGTGTGTCGATCTCTGCAATGACATCATTCGCGAGGAGGTTCTGGAAGCCGACGCCGAGAGCGATGAAGACCGTCTTCCCGTACCCCGAGAGATCCGTAACACGCTCGACGACTATGTGATTGGTCAGGACCGTGCCAAGATGGTGCTGTCCGTTGCGGTCTACAATCACTACAAGCGTCTGCGTAGTGGTGGCAAGAGCGACAGCATCGAGCTGGGCAAGTCCAATATTCTGCTGATTGGTCCGACGGGCAGCGGCAAGACGCTGCTGGCGGAGACGCTGGCGCGTCTGCTCAACGTTCCGTTCACGATCGCGGATGCCACGACGCTCACCGAAGCGGGCTACGTGGGCGAGGACGTCGAGAACATCATCCAGAAGTTGCTGCAGAAATGTGACTACGACGTCGAGAAGGCCCAGCGCGGGATCGTCTATATCGACGAGATCGACAAGATTTCGCGCAAGTCGGACAATCCCTCCATCACGCGTGACGTATCCGGTGAGGGCGTCCAGCAGGCGCTGCTCAAACTGATCGAAGGGACGACGGCTTCCGTTCCACCACAGGGTGGCCGCAAGCATCCACAGCAGGAGTTCCTGCAAGTGGACACCGGCAATATCCTGTTTATCGTCGGCGGTGCCTTCGCGGGCCTGGACAAGGTCATTCGCGACCGTGCCGAAAAAGGCGGTATCGGTTTCAACGCCGCGGTGAAGAGCAAGGAGAGCAACAAGGGTGTCGGTGACATCCTTGCCGGCGTCGAGCCCGAGGATCTCGTCAAGTTCGGGCTGATTCCCGAGTTTGTCGGGCGTCTGCCGGTGATCGCGACGTTGACCGAACTGACCGAAGATGCGCTGGTCCAGATCCTGACCGAGCCCAAGAACTCGCTGGTCAAGCAGTATGCGCACCTGTTCGAGATGGAAGGGGTGGAGCTGGATTTCCGCGAGGACGCCTTGCGAGCCGTGGCGCACAAGGCCATGGAGCGCAAGACGGGCGCACGGGGGCTACGTTCGATTCTGGAGTCGGTGCTGTTGGAAACGATGTACGACGTGCCGTCACTCGACGGCGTTACCAAAGTCGTGATCGACAGCTCCGTCATCGCCGGCGACAGCGAACCGTTGCTGATCTACTCCAAGCAGGAAGAGAGTCGCGTTGCCAACAAGGACGGATGATCGGGGCGCGTCGTTACCCGTCCATCTGTCTAGCGAGGGGGCCTGATGGCCCCCTTTTTTATGGATTCGGTCTTTCATGGATTCGCTAGTCTATCGGTTGCTACTTGCATCTGAACGATGACGCCCCCACGTACTTCTCATATTGATATTGCCGCTCTGGTGGCTCACCCATCCGAAAGTTTGTCGAGGAAATGCTGTAATGGCGCAGAGCTCTGACCAGACATTGACGCTTCCGCTCTTGCCGCTACGTGACGTGGTGGTCTATCCCCAGATGGTCATACCACTGTTCGTTGGGCGGGAGAAATCGATCCGGGCGCTGGAGACCGCAATGGAGCACGACAAGCGCGTGCTGCTGGTGGCTCAGCGTGAGGCGGCGCATGACGATCCTGGTGTCGACGATCTTTTCAGTATCGGCACGGTGGCGGATATCATGCAGCTGCTCAAGCTTCCCGACGGTACGGTCAAGGTACTTATCGAAGGAAGCTTTCGGGCCGATATCCAGAAGGTCCTGCAGGACCAGGAAGGCTTCATCAGCGCCCAGGCAGTGGCGCGCGATAGCGAGCCATTGAGCGAGCGTGAGCAGGAGTCCCTGGTTCGCGTACTGCTCAATCAGTTCGAGCAGTACGTCAAGCTGTCCAAGAAGGTGCCTGGCGAGGTTCTCTCTTCGCTACAGGAGATCGAGGATCCCAGCCGACTCGTCGACACGATCTGTGCGCACCTGTCACTGAAGATCGATGACAAGCAGGAACTGCTCGAGATGGATCGCGTGCGCGATCGGGTCGAACACCTGATGACACTGATCGAGTCCGAAATCGATCTGTTGCAGGTCGAGAAGCGCATCCGCTCGCGGGTCAAGGATCAGATGGAGAAGTCCCAGCGCGAGTACTATCTCAATGAGCAGATGAAGGCCATCCAGAAAGAGATGGGCGAGCTCGAGAACGTACCCAACGAGGCGGAAAAGTACGAGCAGCGCATCAAGGAAGCCGGGATGCCTCAGGAGGCCGTCGACAAGGCCACCCAGGAGCTCGGCAAGCTCAAGATGATGTCGCCCACCTCTGCCGAAGCCACCGTCGTCCGCTCCTATCTGGATTGGGTGCTGTCCGTGCCGTGGAAAAAGCGGACTCGGGTGAAGCATGACCTGCCGCATGCTGCCAAGGTACTGGACGAAGACCATTATGGTCTGGAAGAAGTCAAAGAGCGCATTCTTGAATACCTTGCCGTACAAAAACGGGTCAAGAAGCTCAAGGGGCCGGTGCTGTGTCTCGTCGGTCCTCCCGGCGTAGGCAAGACGTCACTCGGTCAGTCGATTGCGCGCGCCACGAACCGGCGCTATGTTCGCCTGGCGTTGGGGGGCGTCCGCGATGAGTCCGAGATTCGTGGTCACCGACGTACCTACATCGGCTCGCTGCCGGGTAAACTGATTCAGCGCATGAGCAAGGCAGGGGTACGTAACCCGCTGTTCCTGCTCGACGAAGTCGACAAGATCGGCATGGATCATCGTGGTGATCCTTCCTCTGCGCTGCTGGAAGTGCTGGATCCTGAGCAGAACGACAAGTTCAACGACCATTATCTCGAGCTCGACTACGACCTGTCGGACGTGATGTTCATCTGCACGGCCAACTCGATGAACATTCCCGGTCCGTTGCTGGACCGTATGGAAGTCATCCGTCTGCCGGGCTATACCGAGGACGAGAAGCTCGCGATCGCCAAACGCTACTTGATCCCCAAGCAGCTCAAGGCGAACGGTCTCAAGGAGGGCGAGCTGACGTTCAGCGATGAATCCGTGCTCGAGCTGATCCGTTACTACTCCCGCGAAGCCGGCGTGCGTGAGCTCGAGCGCCAGATCGCCAAGGTGAGCCGCAAGGTGCTGCGTGAGCGCCTGGAAGCGGTGAAAGGCCAAGGTGCTCAGGCCGGGCTGACCCTGGCGGCGGACGATATCGAACGCTACGCGGGTGTGCGTCGATACAGCTATGGCCTGGCGGATCAGGAGCATCAGGTCGGTCGTGTCACGGGCCTGGCCTGGACTTCGGTCGGCGGCGAGCTGCTGTACATCGAGTCTGTCGTGACGCCGGGCAAAGGGCGAGTCAACAAGACTGGCTCGCTGGGCGACGTCATGAAGGAGTCCGTCAGTGCCGCTCATACCGTGGTGCGGGCGAGAGCGCGCCAGTTCGGTATCGACCCCGAGCGTTTCGAAAAGGAAGACCTGCATATTCACGTTCCCGAGGGCGCTACGCCGAAGGACGGTCCGAGCGCGGGTATCGGTATGGTAACGGCCATGGTGTCAGCCTACACCGGGCGTCCCGTACGCTGTGACGTCGCAATGACCGGTGAAGTGAATCTGCGCGGCGAGGTCATGCCGATCGGCGGGCTCAAGGAGAAATTGCTGGCTGCACGGCGCGGTGGTATAAAGATCGTACTCATACCGGAAGAGAATCGTCGGGACCTCAAAGAGGTGCCCGAGAACATCAAGAATGCATTGGACATTCGTTCGGTGAAGTGGATTGATGATGTGTTGTCAACGGCATTGACGAACCATGTCAACGACGATGATAAACTCGCCGAAGATGTAGCTTCTTCGCAAACCAATGTCAGCACACATTGATCTCATCGATGCGTAAATTTCGTACGCCAGGCCCGATATGACGCGGTTTTTCTGATGATCTCGATTGACAGCAGAAACTCGGCATTGCTATAAAATGCCCACTTGTTGTGATCGTGATCGCGTCTCTGATTACGCATCGATGTCCTGTTAATTTCGTATACAGTCAAGGGGTGAAGTGTGAATAAATCCGAGCTGATTGAAGCCATTGCTGCGTCTGCCGACATTCCCAAGGCGGCTGCAACGCGTGCTCTCGATGCAATGATCGAGTCCGTGTCAGACAGCCTGAAGAAGGGCGACTCCGTAGCACTGGTAGGGTTCGGGACTTTTGCGGTGAAAGAGCGCGCAGCGCGTACTGGCCGTAACCCGCAGACTGGCAAGCCGATCGAGATTAGCGCTGCCAAGGTGCCGAGCTTCAAGGCAGGCAAGGCGCTGAAAGACGCGGTGAACTGAGTTTCGCTCCGTCGCGCGGACCGACGTTCCGGCGTGCATGGAAAACCGAGGTCTTCCAGCCGGTAAGAGTTCGCAAAACATAAGCGCATCGCCCCAGCGATGCGCTTTTTTATTGTCGTGCTGCAAGAGCGAAACTTTTGCAGAAAGGATAGCCAATGTTTCGTGTACGGATGCGCTGTGGTGACATGGCGGTGTACGATACGCGCGCGACACATTGGGTAATCGACATGCGAGGACAGCATGCTGCAACGAATTCGTGAGGGTTCCCAAGGTTGGGCGGCAAAAGTCGTCGTGGGGGCTATCATCGTGACTTTTGCGCTTTTCGGCGCGGAATCCCTGGTCAGCTACTTCTCGGCGGGCAGTAACGATGCGGCAACCGTCAATGGTGAATCCATCAGTCGTCAGGCGGTCGAGACGCAAGTGCAGCGGGGTATTCGCTCCGGGCAGGTGCCGCCCGAGCAGGAGCGGCAGTTTCGCGGACAGGTACTCGACCAACTGATCCGCCAGCGAACGCTGGATCAATATGCCGACGAGGGCGGTCTGCATATCTCCGACAGTCAGTTGGACCAGCTCATCGTCTCGCTGCCTGAGTTCCAGGATCAGGATGGCCGCTTCTCCGAAGAGCTATTTACCAATCGACTGGCGCAGGCCGGCTATACGCCCGCTTCCTTCCGCCGTGAACTGCGCGCGGACACGCTGCGTCGGCAGGTTCAGCAGGGGCTTGCGGCATCAGCTTTCCTGTTGCCGTCGGAAAAGGCGCGACTGGCATCGTTGCAGCAGCAGCAGCGAACATTTCGCTACGCGCAGTTGAGCCCCGCCGATCTCGACCAGCCCGTTGCTCCGAGCGATGCCGACCTCCAGCAGTACTATGACCAGCATCAGGAAGATTTTCGGCGCCCGGAGCAGGTCAAGGTCAACTATCTGGTATTGAACCAGGAGGACGTGGCCAAGGATGTCGAGGTTACCGACGAGCAGCTGCGCCAGGTCTATGAACAGGCCAAGGCCGCGGCCCCGCGTGAGGTTTCCCATATTCTGGTGACGTTCGGCGACGACCGGACCGAACAGGAAGCCCGCGACCGCATTGCCGAAGTGCAGCAGCAACTCGAGCAGGGAACGGATTTCGCCGCGCTGGCGCGTGAGTATTCCGATGATTCCTCGTCTGCTGGCGATGGGGGCGATCTTGGCGCGATCCAGAAAGGGTTCTTTGGCGATAGCTTCGACGACGCCGCGTTCTCGCTCGATCCGGGACAGGTATCCCAGATCGTGCAGACTCAGTACGGTCTTCATCTCATCAAGGTGACGGGGGTCGACATTCCCTCTTTCGAGGAGGATCGCGAGACGCTTGCCCAGCAGGTAAAGCTCGAGCAATCCGAGTCGCTGTTCAACGAGCGGGTGCAGAAGCTGACCGACGATGCGTATCAGGCAGACGATCTCGAGTCGGTCGCAGAAGAAATGGGGCTGACGGTTCAGACCAGCGACTGGTTTTCTCAGGATGCCGGTGGTGAAGACGTGCTCTCCAACCCTGATGCCGCCGCTGCTGCGTTTTCCTCGGATGTGCTCGAGGATGGCTATAACAGTGATGTCATCGAGACGGATGACCAGCAACGTGTCGTGCTGCGGGTCGTGGACCATCGTGAGGCAAGCACGCTACCGCTCGACGAGGTTCGTGACCAGGTCCTGGCGGCAGTCAAGATCGAGCAGACTCGGCAGCAGTTGCAGGCCCGAGCGGAAGAGGTGTTGGTGGCGCTACGCAACGGGGATGATGTACCGGGGCTCGACTGGCAACAGGCCGATAGCGTGACTCGCGATGCCGATAGCGTACCGGCGCCGATTCTGCAGGAAGCTTTCCGCCTTTCCCGCCCGCAGGCGGGTGCGGTTACCTGGGGGCAGACCGAAAGTCAGAGTGGCGTTGCCATTGTCGGCGTCGAGGCGGTCACGGCAGGTGACGCCAGTTCAGACGATGCGGATTTCGTGACGCGCCTGGCGCAGCGGCTGCAAGCCCAGATCGCCATTCAGGGCTTGAGTCAGACGCTGGAGGAAGAAGCCGACGTCGAGCGTCACTGAGGTATCGAGACAGGGCGGAGGCGTTAGTCTGGGTTCATCGAACCGTCACTGCGACCTTGCCCGACTCCTGCCAACCCTCCTAGGCTGAACGGTATATCTACCGTTGGCCAGGAGGGTTTTTCATGACAGTCACCCGATACTTTGCACTGCTCGAGATCCCGCAAGGATTACCGCAGCCGAGTCAATTCGCCATCAGAGAAGAGGCGTTGTCGGACCTCGCGCCGAACGAAGTTCGCATCCGCAATCGCTGGCTATCGGTCGATCCCTACATGCGCGGCCGGATGAGCGGTGTCACGACTTATGTCGAGCCCTACGCGCTTGGCGAGCCGATGTCCGGCGGCGCCGTGGGCGAAGTCATTGCTTCTCGTCACCCGCACTTTCAGCAGGGAGACCGAGTTCGACACATGGCGGGTTGGCGAGATGTCGCTCAATTGCCAGGGGAAGAGGTCGAGCCGCTGCCTAAGTTCGACGTGTCGGAACAGGCTTACCTCGGCGTGCTGGGAATGCCGGGCATGACGGCCTGGACCGGGCTCAACCTCATTGCCGAGCTACAGCCACGGCAGCGCGTCCTCGTGAGCGCGGCTTCGGGCGCCGTGGGCTCGTTGGCCGTGCAGCTAGCCAAGGCGGCGGATTGCCATGTCGTCGGCGTCGCTGGCAGTCCGGCCAAGTGCGACTGGCTGGAATCGATGGGCGTCAAGGCAGTCAACTACCGGAACAAGGATGTCGAGGCGCTGACACAGGCACTCCACGAAGCTTCCCCCGAAGGATATGACATCTACTACGAAAACGTGGGTGGCCCTCTGCTGGAGGCGGCGCTCGCCAATCTTCGCGATCATGCTCGCATTGCGATCTGCGGGATGATCGACCGTTACAACGCGACAGGGCCGTCGGGTGGTCCCGGCAATCTCAACCAGTTGCTGTTTCGCAAGGCGCGCATGGAAGGGTTCATCGTCGGCGAACACTGGAGTCACTATCAGACGTTCCTGGAGCAGGTGGCCCCGGAGGTCGAGCGGGAGGCGATCCGTTACCGCGAAACTGTCATCGAGGGGCTGGAGCAGATGCCTGACGCCTTCCTGAAGCTTTTCTCGGGAGAGAACGAGGGCAAGATGCTGGTCCGCCTTCCCTGAACCCGGAAGCCTCGATGATGGGGAGGGCGCCTACTGAGTGGCGCGCTCCCATTCCCCCAGAATTCTGAGTGCCTGCTCGCGGTCATCGCTGCACAGCTGCCTGTCGTACTCGAAGTGATGGCAGACAGCCGGGCGCCGAGAATCTCCGAACAGTCGGCACAGGTTGTTTTCGTCCAGCTGTACGCAGCGCTCCCCGGCGGGTTTGCCGTTGGGCATGCCGGGGATGGGCGAGGTGATCGAGGGCGCGATGCAACACGCGCCGCAGCCGATCCGACAACTCATTGTGTTTCGGTCTCCTTAACCTGCCGTAGCCGTACCACGGCTCTCGGCGAGAGCGCCTTTGTCGATCCCTTCGAATGCCTGCACCCGAATATGCGCGCCGGTGGATTGCGCAATCTGATGGGCCAGCCAGGCCGCGATATTTTCGACGGTCGTGGGCGCTGGCAAGATGTGACAGCGCTCTTTCGGCAACTGGAGCTGAAACTGCCCCTGTCCGGAGCGGTAGCGAACGCGCATGACGTCATCGTTGCGGCGAGGGTCGACGATATCGGCATCGTCGACGAGATAACCATTGTCCAGACGTTGCGCCCAAAACGCTTCCAACTCCGGGTCGCGTTGGCCGTCGCGCCAGATTCTCAGATGCGAACGGTGGCCATGGGCGATGCGCTGGCAGTTCCCCTTGTGGTGCTTGAGGCCATGGCTGTAGCTATAGATCGCGCCGTCGGCCAGTTCCTCGCGCAGTCGAATGCGGATCGCCTCGACGCGAGGTGGCGGCCTCTTGCTGAGTTCGTTACTGAGATGCGCTCCCAGCCGCTCCGCAGTGATTTCCCCCCAGGGGAATAGCGTGAAGCCTTGGCGAGGAGCGCGCACCTCGAAGGGGAAGGGGAGTTCCGCCGCCATGTGCAGCCCTTCGCTGCACTCCTCGATCCTGACGCCCGCCGCCTGGGTTGGCACGAGCAAGGTGTGGTCCAGGCCGGCGTCGAGACGTGACTTGATCCAGGGTTTGACCTCGCCGAAATCGAACAGCATGCCGTCTTCCCCCAGTTCGCCGTCGAGCTCGACATCGACGTGCCAGCTGGCGCCGCTCAGGCCGCGTTGAGGTGACCAGATCGAGGCGTCGATATTGGTCAGGTTGTTCACGAACAGGGTCATCAATCGATTCCTGCAATCTTGTGGGTCTGCAGCGACAGTCGCCATTGAGGATGGCGCATGCAGTACTCGACCGTCGCCTCCATCGGGCTGCCATCGGTGATGATGGCACCTGGTGCGAGATCCATCGGCTGCAGAAAGAAATGGGTGAAATTCAGTCCGGCGAACGTTTCAGGGTCGACGCCGGCCTGGGGGTAGACCAGCTTGAGCTCGTCGCCTCGGGTCTGGCGTAATGTCGTGTCGCTTTTCGGACTGACGCAGATCCAGTCGATGCCTTCGGGTGCCTGGATCGTGCCATTGGTCTCGACGGCGATCTCGAATCCTCTGGCATGCATGGCATCGATCAATGCCGCGTCCAGTTGCAGCAGAGGTTCGCCACCGGTGAAGACCACGTAACGTGTGAAGTTGCCTCGGGCGGGCGTCGGCCAGAGTTGTTCGAGATGTGAAGCCAATGCGTCGGCGCCGTTGAATTGGCCGCCATTCTGGCCGTCGGTGCCGACGAAGTCGGTATCACAGAAAGTGCACTGGCTGTCGGCACGATCCCGTTCCCGGCCAGACCAGAGGTTGCATCCGGTAAAACGGCAGAAAACGCTGGCGCGACCGGCTTGGGCGCCTTCCCCCTGCAGGGTGTAGAAGGCTTCTTTGACGCTATACATGCAGATTTCCGTACTGGGGGCTATCAGACGCGGCGTGCTGGATATCGCTGCAAAGCCTGGCGGTCAATCCTGGCGCCAGGCCTCGGTGTCAGATCTCGTCGTAAGCTTCCGGGTATCAGCGCTTGGCGTATGGGAGTGGATCCGTCTTTCCCATGCTGGCAAACGCAGCGAGCCGCTCTCGACAGCTGCCGCATTCGCCGCAAGCGGTGGCTTCGCCCAGGTAGCAGGTCCAGGTCTGAGCGTAATCCAGACCCATTTCGAGCCCGTCGGCAAGAATCTGGGCTTTATCGCTATGCAGATACGGCGCTTCGATCCTGACGGCCTCGAAGTTGGCGATGGCGGCGACATCATTCATGCGCTCGACGAAAGCCGGGCGACAGTCGGGATAGAGGACATGATCGCCGCCATGGGCGCCGTAGAAACAGATCGGTGCTCCGATGTTGACCGCATGCCCGATTGCCAGCGACAACAGGATCATGTTGCGGTTGGGGACCACGGTATCCGCCAGGTTGTCCTCGGCGTAGTCCGCCTTCGGCATGGCTCGATCGCTGTCGGTCAGTGCCGAATTGCCGATCAGCTGATGAATGGCACGGATATCGACGATTCGGTGCGAGACACCCAAATCGCTGCATACCTGGCGAGCGACATCGAGCTCGCGAGCATGACGCTGACCGTAGTGAAACGATAGCGCATGGACGTCATGGCCCTCGCGCAACGCTCTATGCAAGACCGTGTAGGAGTCCATGCCGCCGGAATAGATCACGACGGCCGGTCTGGACGTAGTCTGGGAAGTCGAGGATGTCATGCTGTCAACCTATAACAAGCAAGCTGTCTGGAACTTGAAGTGATGGAGGGCGGCCGACGCGGCGTACGATCACGTCGCGAAGGCGCCTCTTTCGCCGACCAGGGGGGTTAGAAAGCGTTGTCTCAGCGTCTCTTGTGACGATCCCTGGGCGAGCAGATGAATGAGCTTGCAGTGGGCTGCTTCCGGCGTCATGTCATCGCCGGACAGAATGCCGATTTCCTCGAGTATTCGACCAGCGGCGTAGGTGCCGAGATGGACGCCGCCGAAGGGACATTGGCTGATGGCGACCAGCACCTTGCCTTCCGCGCTGGCGCGGGCCAGAACACCGAGTAGTGCTTCGTCTTCCGGCAGATTGCCGCTGCCCCAGCACTCGATCACGACGCCACGTATGCGGTCGTCATCCAACCATCGGTCCACGTCCTGAGCACGAATGCCCGGCCACAAGGTCAGGCGAACGACCACCGGCGTCGGGCCGGTGGCCAGTTCGAAACGAGGAGCACCCTGAATGCCACTGCAGCGTGCAGCGTAAATGACCGGGGCGTGATCCACTATTTCGCCCAATAGCGGCCAATTGGGGCTTTCGAAGCCCTGAGCGTCCTGAGTGTACCATTTTCGTGTCCGGCACCCTCGCATCAGGCGATTTGCGAAACTCACGCAGACTTCTCGCAAGTCGGTTTGTGTCGCGAACATCAACGAGGCTTCCAGATTGTCGAGTGCGTCGCTGCCCTCGATACCCAGTGGCTTCTGCGAACCCGTGACGATGACCGGTTTGGACAAGCCCTGAAGCTGAAATGCCAGACTGGACGCACACCAGGCGAGAGTATCGGTGCCGTGAAGCACCACGAACCCGGCATAATCCTGATATCGCTCGGTGATCAGCAGTGCCAGCGCAGCCCAGTCGGCTGGCGTGGCACTGCTGGAGTCGATCGGGCGTGGTGTTTCCCAGACTGCATACCGGGGCAGCTTGCCCTGTCGGTCGGGCGGCAGCGTCGACAGCGCTGCCGCCATGCGGGAACCGAAGTTACCGGCGGCCACCAGGCCGCGGTCGCTGTCGCGCATGCCGATGGTGCCGCCGGTGTAAATCACCAGAATAGGGAGAGGGGCTTGGTCGTTAGCTGTGAGGCACATGGCTGTCTAGAGATCGTGACCCAGGAGGACCTGACAGATCGACGAGAAGGTACGTGCTTCCGGCGGGTGGTTCAGGTCGACGCCCAATGCTCGGCTGATATTGGAGGCCGAGATGATGCCGCGAATCCTGCCGCCGCCGCTGCCGTCCGGCTCGGTAATCAACACGTGCTGATCGCCCGAAGACTTCAGCGTTTCGACCAGATCGCCGACGCTGGCGTGGGAGATCTTGGCATACGAGAGCGAATGCAGCTCGCTACGCGGGGTCTGGATCATCTCTGCGGTGACTTCGTCCCGGCCGATCTGGTGTTTCTGCATCGCCAGTGTGATGCGACGCCCGCCAATCAGTTCGCGGGCATTGACCACGCCGGTGAAATTGCCGCTGGCATTGACCAGCATCAGCAGGCGTACGCCGGCCTGCTTCATCGTTTCCAGCGCTTGCGCAATAGAGCTCCCGGTAGGCAGGGTATACGGATGACTGACGCTGAAATCTGTGACCAGCATGGTGGCGGAACTTTCCAGCGTCACGGATTGCGTCTGGGTTACCGGCTGTACAATGCCGCTGACACCATCCAGGTTTTCCAGGATCAGCGCCGAAAAATGGACCTTTGAAGGGTGAAGTGTGTTGGCCATCGAGAAATCTCCAGCAAGCCAAAATGTTGAAATCGAGATTGGGAGGTCAGGTCCGAAACTGGATTGAAGCGTTACAGATACTGACGTAGATCGCCGCGCACGCTGTCCAGGAAAGTGATGAAACGGGTATCGCGTTCGTCGTCCTGACGATCGATACGGCAACCCAGTTTCATGGTCTTCTGGACCAGAAGTTCGTCGTAAATGTCCAGCGTGACCTTTTTGGGGCTCTCCGCGGAGGGGGGGATATCGCCGTCTTCCAGGGTGAAGGTTTCGAAAAGTGTGGCGCGAACTCGCGTCGTGCCACCTTCGGCCAGCACGCGACGCACAAACAACCAGCCTTCGCAGGCGAAATTGTCGCCGTTGTCACGTTGACGCTGGAACACCGTGCGATAGCTCGCTCCCTCTTTCGCGGCGCGATCCGCCATGCTGCGATAGGCTTCGGTAACGCGAGACGCCATCGCACCGGTATCCGCCAGCTTGCGCAGTGCCGCCTGGTGTTCGCGCCCCAGTTGTTCCTGGCGCTGAAAACGCTGCCACAGGCGATAATTGGCATGCAGGGAGTTCGCGTCCATGTTGTCTCCGGATAGTGGCGAATAGGTCGGCGGCCTATGATCGCTTAAATGGCGGCTACCTGACCACCCACGGTTCGCCTTTCCCCACACCGGCGGAGCGAAAAAAGAAGATCAGTCAGCGCTAAAGTTTACGGATCATCGGCCGATCAGGAAATCAACATACTAAAGTGCGCCTAAATCGGCGCCTGCTGTCGTGATCGGCGTGTTACAAATTGCGCCAGGCAAAGAGAGGTTATATGGCTTCCATATCGTCACTAGGTATCGGTTCCGGACTGGATCTGAGCGGGTTGCTCGATGACCTGGAAAGCGCAGAGCAGGAAAAGCTCACGCCGATCGTCTCGCAGCAGCAGAGTTACAAGACCAAGCTGTCGGCCTTCGGTACGCTCGAAAGCTCGTTGACCGCGTTGCGCGACGCCGCGACCAAGTTGAGCGATCCCGAGACGTTTACCGCGGTCAAGAATTCGATGACCGGCGATGCCGTGACGGCCAGCACCACCGGCGATGCGGTCGCGGGTCGCTATCAGGTCAGTGTCTCGCAGCTAGCGCAGTCCCAGTCGGTAGTATCGAAGGGCTACGGACTCGAAGTCTCTCTGGAAATGTCTGGCACGCTGACTTTTAGCGTTGGAGAAGATAGCTTCAACGTAGAAGTGGCGGATGGCGACACCCTGGCGGATCTCCGCGATGCGATCAATGCTAAAAAGGGTGGGGTGAGCGCTACGATCATCAACGACGGAACGGCTTCTCGCTTAGTGCTTTCGTCAACCGAAACGGGAACTGACTCGGTGATGTCGGTTAAGTCGGCAGCCGACGGGGATGCGTTAGATCAGGCCTTTGGGTTTACAACGGCTGTCTCGACTGACGAGGCGACGGGCGAAAAGACGACGACTTTTACCGCTGCTTCCGGTGGTACTATGGAAGAGGCCGTTAAATCGCAGAATGCTGAATTGACGGTCAACGGTATCGATATCACCAGTCAGTCCAATACGGTCGAAGATGCCCTTCAGGGCGTGACGTTCAATCTGACCTCGACCACGGAAAGCGCAGAGACGCTTAGCGTATCCAAGGATACGGCTTCGATGACGAAGGCCGTCAAAGCCTTCGTCGATGCTTACAACAGTTTCCAGAGCACCGCCGACAATCTGACCTCCTACGATTCCGAGTCGGATACCGCAGGGACACTGCTGGGCAACTCGACCATGCGCAGTATCGAGTCCCGATTGCGCAGCGTTCTCAGCTATAGCGATAGCGAGGGTGCGTTCTCGATGCTGTCGGATCTCGGGATCGAGCGGCAGTTGGACGGCACGCTGGAAATCGACGACGACAAGCTCAGCGACGCCATTACGAACGACAGTGATGCCGTCAGCCAGTTCTTCTCTGGTGCCGATGGCGAGAGTGGTCTGGTCGCCAGTATCGACGACACCATGGGGTCGATCCTCGACGACGGCGGCTTGCTGCAGACTGCCACCGACGGTATCGATACCACGCTCAGCAGTCTGGATGATCGATATACCCGGATGCAAGAGTCCATCGATGCCACGGTCGCCCGTTATCGAACGCAATTTGCCAGCCTGGATTCGCTGGTGTCACAGATGAACTCGACCAGTGATTATCTGACACAGCAGTTCGATGCCCTCAGCGCGCAAACCAATCAGTGATAGAGCGATAAAATGATGAATATCAGGCGTGGTGCCGGTGCGTATGCCAGGGTCGGGGTCGAGTCGGCGGTCATGTCCGCCGATCCCCACCAACTGATCGTCATGCTCTTCGATGGGGCGCAAGCAGCCATCAATAGCGCCCGACTGCATATGGAAGATGGCAATCGTGCGGCCAAGGGGGCAGCTATCTCCAAGGCGATAGACATCGTCAATAATGGTCTGGCGGCAGCGCTGGACCATGAGCGCGGTGGGGATATCGCTGCCAACCTCGGGCAGCTTTACGATTACATTGCACGACTGCTGTTGCAGGCCAATTTGCGTGACGATATCGCCAAGCTGGACCAGGCGGCGGTACTGCTCGACGATATCGGTTCCGGCTGGCGCGAGCTTCGGCATTCGTCGGCCGAGTTGGCTGGAGGAGCATGATCACATGACATCAGGCTCGCCGGTGATCGACCAGTATCATCAGTTGCTGGAAGTGTCGACCCAGATGCTGGGTCTGGCGCGGGAGCAGCAATGGGACGCGCTCGTTCAATGCGAGGCGGGCTATCTGGTGTCTTTGCAGCGTGTGAAATCTCTGGATCGCGAGCAGTCGTTGAATGGCTCGGAGCGTGAGCAGAAGCGCGATCTGCTCGAGCGGATTCTGGAGCAGGATGCCGAGACTCGTCGCATGCTGGAGTCCCGCCGGGAAGAGCTGAGCCATCTTATCGGCAGCTCGCGGCGGCAGCAGGCGCTAGGGCAGGCGTATCAGGCGGGACGAGGCAGCATTGCTTCGCGCCTGCGCGCGGTGCCAACCGATGAACGGCCGTGAGCGGCATCACGCCGCTAATCGACACCCTGCTGCATCAAGTTCTCGGCAGACGGGTCGATACGCCGGTTGTCAAGGATCAGCCATTGCCGGTTTCAGCGACGGCATCGACGGATGCCATCCAGCCGGCGCGTAGCGACTCGAGATTGCATCAGCAGGGCGGGGAAAGAGTTGCCGCCATGCCCTCTGGCGCAGGGCGTGAAGGTGTCTCTCAGCTACCAGTAGCCCCTGGGCTGGCGAAAGTCCCCTCGGCGCAGTTGCACTTGAGCCATACCGCGACCGAGATTGCCGATATCCTCTCGCGCTTTCCTGCGACTCAATCCCCCTCGATTCGGCCATTATTGGCGCTCATGGCTCATCCGATAGAGAAGCCCGACATGCTGGCGGCGTCGCTTTCACAGAGCGTGCGGGAAAGCGGCGTTTTCTATGAGTCGCATCTGTTGCGCTGGATGTCCGGTCAATACCCTCGTGCATCATTGATGCGTGAGCCCCAGGCCTGGCTGAGTCTGACCTTTCGACCGTTCACGCCAACGTCTTTGCTGACAAGTTACGGCTTCCCCTTTGCCGCAAAAGATGGTCGAGCAGCGCCTCGGCCCGGCGCTTCGTCCGGGACGATGACCGGGGCGAATTCGAGCACCCAGTCCGCCTCGTCATCGAGCGTGGGCCGTGGGGGCGATGTTCTCGCAGCTTCCATGGTTTCCGACCGAAGCTTGCCGTCTGCCGCGCGGAGCGGTACTGCCGGGGAGTGGGCGTCCTCGGGGAAGGGCATGGCGGAGGATCCATCGTCGCTTTCGATGACGCGCGCCCACCAGTTATCGCAGTCCTCATCGGATGCGCTGCAAGCACTGGTTCGGCAGCAGCTGGAACTGATCGCGGCACCCAATCTGCGCTGGGAAGGGCAGCTTTGGCCTGGCGTGCCCATGACGATGATACTGACCGAGCTTCCGCGCGAGAACGTTCATGACGATGCTGGCGACTCCCCCGATCGATCCGAGCAAGAGGAGGGTGCCAGCGACTGGCGCGCCGAAGTTCAGGTTCGTCTGCCATCTCTGGGCGTTATCGATATCGTCTTTATGACGCGTCGCAATGCCGCGCTGCAGGTGGAGATCAAGCCTGCCGAGGGGGCAGCTCGAGTTCAGCTCCGCCAGGAGCTGGTGCCAATACGCGAACGGCTGGCGTCACTGGGAATGAGCGTGGAGCTGGTAGTAGGAGCATCGGAGTATGAGTGACGACGATAGCGTGTCCGATTCCCGGCGTCGTGCGGTCGCTCTGGCTTATAGCGGCGAACGCACGGATGCGCCACGGGTGGTTGCCAAAGGCTACGGGAATCTGGCTGATCGTATTCTCGAGCTCGCCAATCAGGAAGGGGTCTTCGTCCATGAGTCCCCTGAGCTGGTCGCTCTCCTGATGCAGGTCGACCTGGACGCCCGTATCCCCGAGTCGCTCTATCAGGTGATAGCAGAGTTGCTGGTGTGGATCGGGCAGATCGACCGCTCGATAGTATCCAGGGCAGACGAAAAGCGTTGATTTCTGGCTGCAAGATTCAACGCTGAAGTATCCTAGTGTATCACTTCGCTTCAAAGCCTTGTGTAACGTACATGTTCTTACATGTATTGTGGTTTTGATATTGTCCAATAATAACAATAGCTTATATAAATAAAGGTTTTGCGATGCGAGATCAATCCGTTACTTAGATACAAATTTGGTTACGGAGCTTGATTTTTTTCATCAAAAAGTCGCAAACTAGCTCCATCATAAAGAGCTGATGTGGCCGATGGCTGCAGGCAGATGAAGCATCCGGTCAACGGGTGCCAATAAGACGATACGCAGGGAATCCAAGCATGCACTCGAATAGTCTTCTGGATGACATCCAGGATCTCAATCTTTCCTATCTTCTGCTGGTTCAGCGTCTGCTGAATGAAGACCGCGAGACGGCCATGTTTCGACTGGATCTGAGTGCTGATCTGGCGGATATCATTGGCAGGCTGTCGATCAAGCAGTTGACCCAGCTGTCGCGTAGCAACCAGCTGCTTTGCAACTTGCGCTTCACTGACGCGGATCAGTTGAATCTGCTGATTCATAACCCGCGCGCGCAGGGGCTTGAGCAAACTCACGCCTCACTGTTGATGGCTGGCGCGAGCCATGCCCGGTCTTCTGTTCAGCAGAGGAACTGAGTCATGGCGGATAAAAGTCTCGTTGCAGAAATGCTTCAGGTACAGCTGGCAATTGAATTGATCGAGCTGGGTGCTCGCTTGCAGGTTCTCGAGACGGAGACCGATCTGAGTCGCGGCCGTCTGATCAAGCTGTACAAGGAAGTCAAGGGAATGTCGCCGCCCAAGGGGATGTTGCCGTTTTCGGCTGACTGGTTCATCACCTGGCTACCGAATATCCATTCTTCGCTGTTCTACAATATCTATCGCCGTCTCAATGAGGAGTTGGGGTGCGAGCGGATGCCGGCATTCGTCAAGGCCTATCGACTTTATCTCGAGCAGGTCGAGCTTGATGGAGTGGAGCCGACTCTGGGGCTGACGCGTGCCTGGACGCTGGTTCGGTTTTTCGAAAGCGACCTGCTGCAGTTGTCCCGATGCAAGGGTTGTCATGGCGATTTCGTGGCGCACGCACATAGCCCCATGCACGATTATGTCTGCGGTATCTGTCAGCCGCCGTCCCGTGCAGGCAAGACACGCAAGGCCAAAGAAGTGGCCAAATCGGCAGGGCGTACCTTCATTCCCGTGGAGTTGCCGCTGGCTCGACGCTTGGCGGTCTAGTTCGGAAATGTCTTCAAAAGGCGGGCCATCATGGCCCGCCTTTTTTGTTTGCGTGTTTTTTATTCCTGGCATGAGCATGATGTCGATGGATTTGTCGCACTGTTGTCGACGAATCACGCTTTTCTGATATTTCTACCCTCAAGAGCAGCGGTCCCGCTGCCGATACAGTTATCAGGTTCGCCACGCACTGTATTCGGGAGCATTTCCGTGCTGATTCTACTGGGCTACATCATCGTTTTGGGTAGTGTGTTCGGTGGCTATGTCGCCATCGGCGGGCACCTTGGTGCCCTGGTGCAGCCTGCCGAGTTCGTCATGATCATCGGCGCTGCACTTGGGGCTTTCGTATGCGCCAATAATGGTAAGGCGATCAGGGCAACGCTGCGTTCATTCTCGAAGCTCAAGCGCACCAAGCGCTACAACAAGATGATGTACATGGAGCTGATGGCGCTTCAGTACCGGCTTCTGACCAAAGCGCGTCGCGATGGCATGCTGGCGATCGAGCGAGATATCGATTCGCCGCAGGACAGCGCCATTTTTGCGGATTATCCCAAGATTCTGTCGGATCCCATGATCATGGCATTCCTGACCGATTATCTGCGCCTGATGGTCAGTGGCAACATGGATCCGTTCGAAATCGATGCGTTGATGGAACATGAAATCGAGACCTTTCAGCATGAGGCAGAATTGCCGTCGCATTCACTCGCTGCGGTTGGTGACGGCTTGCCGGCCTTCGGGATCGTTGCTGCGGTCATGGGTGTCGTCCATGCGCTAGGGTCCGCCGATCAGGGAGCAGCCATCATGGGGCAGATGATCGCTCAGGCGCTTGTGGGGACCTTCGCCGGCATCCTCATGGCTTACGGCTTCGTAACGCCGGTGGCGCACCATATCAATCTTCAGGTGGGCGAAGCGACCAAGATGCTGCAGTGCATCCGGGTGACGCTGATGGCCAGTCTCAACGGTCTGGCGCCTCAGTTGGCGGTCGAGTTTGGCCGTAAGGCGCTATTTACCGCCGTACGCCCCTCGTTTGGTGAGCTGGAAGAGCACGTGAGATCCAGCGGCCAGACGCTCAAGGGAACAGGGACGGATGGCGCATGAGTGGTGGAGGGGATCGTCGACCGATTATCGTCAAGCGCAAGCGGGTTCAAAGCGCCGGACATCACGGCGGATCGTGGAAGATTGCCTACGCCGATTTCATGACGGCGTTGATGGCCCTGTTCCTGGTGCTGTGGATATTGTCCACCGTCAACGATCACGAACTCGAAAGTATCGCCGAATACTTCCGTACCCCGTTGGCCGTCGCCTTGACGGGTGGGGACAAAACGACAGCGAGCACCAGTGCTATCCCGGGTGGCGGTAAAGACCCGACCAAGACCGAGGGTGAAGTGCGCCGTGTGAGCCCTCATGAGCAGACACGCCCGAGCGATGAGCAGCGTAACTTGCGCTTCCTGCGCGATCGCTTGGAACGCGTAATTCAGAATGACCCGCAGCTTCGCGAGCTACGCTCGCAGCTGCGTATGGATTTCTCGCCGGAAGGGCTGCGAGTGCAGATCGTGGACAGCGACAAGCGTCCGATGTTCGAACTCGGTAGTGATCGGCTGGAACCTTACATGCAGAAGATACTCCAGCGGATCGCGCCGGTGCTCAACGAAATGCCCAACCCGATCAGTATTAGTGGTCACACCGATAACCTCCCTTATGCCGGGGGGGAGAAGGGATACAGCAATTGGGAACTCTCCGCCGATCGTGCCAATGCCTCGAGACGTGAACTGGTGGCCGCCGGTCTTTCTTCCGACAAGTTGTTGAGAGTGGCGGGTATGGGGTCGCGCGTCACACTCCCGAATACTCGCCCCAGCGATGACGTCAATCGGCGTATCAGCATCGTGGTGCTGGACAACCGGGCGGCCAAGGCAATCGAACAGCAGGAACAAGCGCCGCTTTCCGATAGCGTACCGGCGCCCGCCGAGGGGAGTGGAGTGACGGCGACCGGGCAGGATTCAGCGGACTGACGCAAACGCGTTCACGCCCTTATTTGCGGGGCTTCTATGGCAGGTGCTCATGGATATTTCAGATTTTTACGAGACTTTCTTTGAAGAAGCCGAAGAGCTGCTGGCGGATATGGAGCGCCTGCTGCTGGATCTCGATGTCGACGATCCGGATGTCGAGGATCTCAACGCGATCTTTCGCGCGGCACACTCCATCAAGGGCGGCGCAGGTACTTTCGGGTTTACCGTCCTGCAGGAGACGACCCACCTGCTCGAAAACTTGCTGGACCATACCCGGCGTGGCGAACTTAGTCTGCGGCGCGATATCGTCGACACGTTTCTGGAAACCAAAGATATGCTTCACGACCAGTTGGATGCCTACCGTAATGGCGGCGAACCCGATGCCGAGGCGTTCGAACGGATTTCACGTGTCCTGCAGCAGATAGCGCTGGATGAATTGGGCCAGCAGAAAGCGGTAACCAAGACGACAGCGGCACCGGCCGCCGAACCGGCTCCAGCGCCGACGCCAGAGGTCGAGGCACCTCGGCAGCCTGCCGATGACCAGGCGACTCGAGATGGCGCGGAGAACGCAAAGCGACGGCTCTCGATCGCGTTGGTGGGGGTCAGCGACAAGGATCGTGCCCTGCTGGTCGAAGAGTTGCAGCATTTCGGCACGATCGTTTCGCAGTCGGGGGATGCGCAGCGCTACCAGGTGTCTCTGGACAGTGCCGAATCCCAGGACGATATCGAAGCCGTTCTCTGCTTCATCATCGAGCCGGAGCAGCTGTCGATCGAAGTTGACGGCAGCGCCTCCCCCGGCGCTGGTACGGAGACCCCGGAGGCGCCAGCAGAGCGCGAGCCAGCCGAGCAAGCGCCAGCGCCGGTAAGCGAACCGGCAGCACCAGCGATTCCCGAACAGACCACCAGCCCTGAGCCAGCCAAGAGCCAAGCCGCTCCGGCTCGTGCTGCCGGAAAGTCTGGCGGCAAGAGTGCCAAAGGTAGCGAGTCCAGCACGATCCGGGTGCCGGTCGACAAGGTGGACCAGATCATCAATCTGGTCGGTGAGCTGATCATTACCCAGTCGATGCTCGAACAGACGGCCAGCGATCTGGATATCGTTTCCCATGGCCCCTTGGTCAACGGCATGAACCTGTTGCAGCGCAACGCGCGGGATCTGCAGGAAGCGGTAATGTCGATTCGCATGATGCCGATGGACTATGTTTTCAGTCGATTTCCTCGCCTGGTTCGGGATCTGGCCGCCAAACTGGACAAGGATGTCGAACTGGTGACGGAAGGCAAGTCCACCGAGCTCGACAAGAGTCTGATCGAACGCATCATCGACCCCTTGACTCACCTGGTACGCAACAGCCTGGATCACGGGCTGGAGTCGCGGGAGAAGCGGGAAGCCGCCGGCAAGTCACCGACCGGACGTCTCACCCTGTCTGCCCAGCATCAAGGCGGCAATATTCTGATCGAAGTGATCGACGACGGTGCCGGGCTCAACCGGGACAAGATTCTGGCCAAGGCGAGATCCAACGGCCTGGCGATCAGCGATACCATGAGCGACGACGAGGTCTGGCAACTGATCTTTGCGCCAGGTTTCTCGACCGCCGAGCAGGTCAGCGATGTTTCCGGGCGTGGTGTCGGTATGGATGTCGTGAAGCGCAACATCCAGGAGATGGGCGGGCACGTCGAGATCCTCAGCAAGCCCGGCGAGGGGACGACGACGCGGATCGTGCTGCCGCTGACGCTGGCGATTCTGGACGGCATGTCCATTCGCTGCGGCCGGGAGACGTTCCTGCTGCCGCTCAATGCGGTGCTCGAATCGCTACAGCCTCAAGCCGAGGATGTCTACTCGATGGCGGGCGACGATCAGCTTCTCAAGGTCCGCGACGAGTATCTGCCGATCATCGCGTTACACCATGCCTTGGATGTGGCCGGCGCCAAGACCGAATTGACCGAGGCCATTGCGGTCATCGTCCAGGGCGAGGGCCGCCGCTATGCCTTGCTGGTCGACGACCTGATCGGCCAGCAGCAGGTCGTGGTCAAGAACCTTGAAACCAACTATCGCAAAGTGCCGGGGATTTCCGCCGCTACCATTCTCGGCGACGGTAGCGTTGCGCTGATTCTCGATATTGCCGATCTCCATCGCCTCGATCGTCGCAAATCGCAACAGCGTCACGAGGCGAAACGCCAACACTTACATGAGGTAGCGCGAGTATGAGCCCGCAAGCGAACATGGATGCCCACATCGCTGACGCAGTGAGCAGTGAATATCTGGTCTTCTCCCTCGGCGATGAGGAGTATGCCGTCGATATTCTCAAGGTACAGGAGATCCGCGGCTACGAAAATGTTACCCGGATTGCCAACGTGCCCGAGTTCATCAAGGGGGTGACCAATCTGCGTGGCGTCATCGTACCCATCATCGATCTGCGACTGAAGTTCCATCTCGACAAGGTCGAATACGGCGGGCAGACGGTAGTGATCGTGGTCAATGTCGACGATCGTATCGTCGGCATTGTCGTGGATGGCGTCTCGGATGTGATGAGTCTGTCGCCGGATCAGATCAAGCCGGCGCCGGAGTTCGGTGTCACGCTATCGTCGGATTATCTCAGCGGCATCGGCAGCCTGGACGATCGCATGCTGGTACTGGTCGATATCGAAAAGCTGCTGACCCACGAAGAAATGCAGTTGGTCGAACGTACGGCCGAACGTGCCTGACTTTTGCCAAGAAAGCTCGTTATCAACCGCAGCCTCGGCTGCGGTTTTTGTATCCGAGGGAAATTCGTCAGCTTTTTAAGGCTTTGGTCTAATAAAGGTAAAGTTAATTCGTTGGCGGGCCGATAAAGCTTCTGTCGCGCTGAGAAATCGGCTTCATCGGGAGCGAGCGTGGCGCCCATCAAGCAACTTTTCGAGCAAATCGGATGAGATGCCAATGCTGAGTTTTCGTGAATGGACGATGCGTCGGAAGTTATGGACCACGTTAGGGCTAATGTGGGTTGGCTTGATCATGGTGGCGGGTTGGTCGCTCTATTCCATGCGGGAAAACCTGCTGGAGCAGCGTGTTCAAAGCCTGCAGTACTTCATCGGTAGCGCAAAGCAACTGGTCGATAATTACGTTGATCAAGCTGAAAATGGTGCGTTGAGCGAAGCGGATGCCAAGCAGCTTGCACGCAATGCCCTGGCGCATCTCAGTTTTGGCACCGATGGTTACATTTTCGTCTTCGATTCCAACCTGGAAATCGTTCAGCATCCGAGACGCGCGGTCGGCGACAGCATGCGGGATTACCAGGATCCCAACGGTGTCTATCTCTACCGGGACATGTTTGCTGCCGCCCAGCAGCCCGAAGGCGGGCTCGTATCCTACGCCTCGCGTCGCAGCGACGGCGATGCCATGTACGACAAGCTCAGTTATGTCATGCGCGTGCCGCAGTGGGACTGGCAGATTGCCACGGGTGTCTACGTCGACGATATCGATGCCATGCTGATCGATGGCGCCGTGGTCTATCTGGCACTCATCGCGGTGGTTGGTGGTCTGCTCTCTCTTATCGTCGCCTGGATCATCCGCAACGTGCTTGGCCGGCTGGGGGGCGATCCCGGGCATGCGCGCAACAGCATCCAGAAGATTGCTGCGGGAGATTTTTCCCAGGCATTGGTGCTCAAGCCGAAGGACACCGACAGCCTGCTGTTCGCGATAGAAAGCATGCGCCAGCGACTCTCGAGAACCTTTGCCGATATTCGCGCCAGCGCTGAATGGGTCAACGTCGGTGCCGGACAGATCGCGAGCGGCAATCAGGACCTGGCAGTACGCACCGACCAGCAATCCGCGGCCATCGTCGAGACGGCCTCCAGCATGGAGCAACTGACCCAGACGGTTCGTCATAACGCCGATAACGCCGAAGCGGTGACCCGAGCCGCAGCGCAGACACGTCAGCGCGCACAACAGGGCGGCGACATGATGCGAGATATCGAAACCACGATGTCGCACATCCAGGATGGCTCGCGTCAGATGGCGGAAATCGTCGACATGATCGACAACATTGCGTTCCAGACGAACATCTTGGCACTGAACGCCTCCGTGGAGGCTGCGCGTGCCGGCTCGGCCGGGCGCGGATTCGCCGTCGTTGCCGAAGAGGTTCGCAACCTGGCCAGTCGTAGCGCAGAAGCTTCGCGAGATATACGGACGTTGATTACCGGCTCGAGCGAGCAGGTGGACAGCGGTGCCACGCTGATCGAGCAGGCGGCACGCACCATGGAGGAGATCGTCTCCTCGGTGACCAGCGTCAGCGGTCTGATGGACGAGATCGCCAATGCCTCGCGCGAACAGCACAGTGGGATCGAACAGGTCAACCAGGCGATCACGGAACTCGATCAGGTCACCAGCCAGAATGCCGCTCTGGTACAGCAGACGGCCAATGCCTCGCAGTCATTGTTGAGTCAATCGCAAAAGCTCGAATCGACGCTGGAGCAGTATCGCGTCGCGGCAACCGACATTGATCGCAATACAGAGCTGGCGCAGTGGCAACCGAACGCTGACCGAGAGCGACATGACGCTAAGCAACTCGTGTGAGCCGGTATTGCCGCGGAAGGCTCAAGAGTATTTCCAATCGGCCGATAACAATCCGCAACGACAACGTTTGATCTGCCCTTGTCTTTCGGCAGATCGTGAGTGGGCATAACAACACCAGGGATGCAGTGATGCGAAACAACCAGCCTGTCATCGACCAGGAATTCGTCATAAACGAATCGGATTACCTGATCTCGCGAACCGATCTGAAAGGCAGGATCACCTACGCCAACCCGGCTTTCATCAAGGTCAGCGGATTTACCCGGGAAGAACTGATCGGTGCACCTCATAACATCATTCGTCACCCGGACATGCCTCCGGCAGCTTTCGCGAATCTCTGGGAAACGCTGCAGAAGGGCGAGAACTGGTCAGGAGTCATCAAGAATCGCCGCAAGGATGGGTCGCATTACTGGGTTCAGTCGACCGTTACCCCCATCGTCGAAGGGGGCAAGGTCGTGGGCTACACCTCGGTGCGGGTCAAGGTCACCGATAAATCTCGCCGTCTGGCGGAAAAGCACTATCCACAGTTGCTGGCGGGGCGCAAGCGGGGCGTCAAGCTCGACCATGGCGAGTTGAAGCCGCGGGGAATGCTCCCGGCGATCCGGCGTCTCAACTTGCGCTCGCTGAAAGGGCGACTGGTCACGATGACGGTGCTGGCGCTGGTTGTGCTGGCGGGCAGTGGTGGGGTTTCGCTGTTTGCGCTGCATCAAAGCGGCCAGCGATTGGAGCAGCTGACCAACAACGGGTTGGAGGATCTGGCGCGGCTACAGAAGATCGATCAGCTGATGTCGAAAGGGCGATCTCTGGTCGACAAGCCGGTCAGCAACCCGATGGCGGCTGACCTGGCGCCGGTCAATGAGCAGGTCGATGCGCTTATCGCCGAGCTCAACAAGACCTGGAATGCCTACTATCAGGATCGTCCCGCCAACCAGACGGCAACGGCGGAAACCTTTGCCGCCGATCTTCAGAGCTACGTGGATGATGGCCTGAAAGGCGTCATGACGGCGCTCAACGGGGGGGATTTCTACCAGTCCTACGTGGCATACAACGACGTGCTGGAGGCCAACAGCGATCAGATCAGCAGCGATCTGAACGCCCTGGTGGAAGCAAAGCGTGCGAGCGGGACGGAGATGGCAATCAGCGCTGCCGAATCCCAGCGCACCATCATGATCATCTTGATCTCGTTGCTGGCCGTAGGAGCCATCCTGCTGATCACCGTAGGCCTGACGACGATACGCGCAACGCTGAAGCCGGTGCGCGAGGCCCTGGAATTCGCGCTACAGATCGCCTCGGGCAACCTGGGTGCCACATTGAAACAACGCAGTAACGATGAAGTGGGACGTCTGATCGGGGCGCTCAATCGCATGCGCCAGAGTCTGGGCACGATCGTGGGCGACGTCAATTCGAACGTGGCGGTTGTGGTCCCGGCCACGCGGGATATCGCCAGCGGTAACGAAGATCTCTCCTCACGTACCGAACAGCAGGCTGCTTCACTGGCGGAGACCGCAACCAGCATGGAGCAGATGACGGCGACCGTGAAACAGAATGCCGACAATGCTCGCCAAGCCAGTCAGCTGGCAGATGGCGCGACCGACACCGTACGCCGAAGCGGCGAGGTGATGGGGCAGGTCGTTGGCACCATGGATCGTATTACCGATAGCTCGCGCAAGGTCGCCGATATTATCGGCGTGATCGACTCGATCGCGTTCCAGACCAATATCCTGGCACTCAATGCCTCCGTCGAGGCGGCGAGAGCCGGCGAACAGGGGCGTGGTTTTGCCGTGGTGGCCGGCGAAGTGCGCAACCTTGCCAGCCGCAGCGCCGATGCCGCGAAGGAAATTCGCAGTCTCATCGATAGTTCGACCCAGGAGGTGGGGCGTGGTGCCGATCTGGTGCGTCAGGCCGAAGGGTCGATCGATGAAGTGGTCAATGCCGTGACGCGTGTCAATGACATCATCAGCGAGATCTCCGCGGCCTCCGAAGAGCAGACCAGCGGGATTCAGCAGATCAGCCAGGCGGTCACGCAAATGGACCAAGTGACCCAGCAGAACGCCGAACGAGTGCAAATCACGGCAACCACTGCCGCCGAGTTGCGAGCCAGCGTCGAACATCTGACCACGTCCATTGCCGTGTTTCGTCTTGCGGGCAGCGGTGACGAGCGCGTGGTTCGAATCGAAAACCCTGCCTCCGTCACGCATGCTGACGACAGGCAGCATAAAACCAAGCCGGCGAAATCCCTGGCCAAACAACCGGCGGCCGATCGTCGTGCGGCGACGGATGACAATGAGGAGTGGGAGGCATTTTGAAAACCGAGGCAGCCATGTTCTCGAGCCCCGGATCCCAAGGTGGCAACGGTGACAATGGCACGGGTTTCACGCGAGACCTCGATTTTACCCCGCGCGATTTCGAGCGGGTTCGGGATCTGATCTACCGCCGTGCCGGTATCGTCATGGCGGATAATAAACGAGAAATGGTCTATAGCCGCCTGGCCAAGCGGCTACGCCTGCATGGCATGAATCGTTTCAGCGATTATCTGGACAGACTCGAGCGCCGGTCCGATTCCAAGGAGTGGGAAGCTTTTACCAACGCCTTGACCACGAACCTGACGGCCTTCTTCCGTGAAGCCCATCATTTCCCGGCATTGGCCGAAGAAATACGTCGACGCGGACCCGGCATCAAAATCTGGTGTGCCGGTGCCTCTACCGGGGAAGAGCCTTATTCCCTGGCGATGACGGTGAGAGAAACGCTGGGTGCCGCGGCATCTCAGGTGAAGATCCTGGCGACGGACATCGATACCGAAGCGCTGAACGTCGCTCGCGCCGGTATCTATCCGCTGGAAGTGGTGGAGAAACTCGGTGAGGCCCGTTGTCGGCAATTTTTTCAGCGTGGTAGCGGGGCCCGCGCCGGCAAGGCGCGAGTGCGCCCCGAACTGGCGGCCATGATCGATTACCGGCCGCTCAATCTGGTCACGGGAACGTGGTCCATCAATGGCCCGTTCGACATCATTTTTTGCCGCAACGTCATGATTTATTTCGATAGAGAGACACAGACGAATATCCTGCGTCGTTTTGCGTCCCAAATGAAACCGGATGGCCTGCTGTTTGCCGGTCACTCCGAGAATTTCTCCTTCCTGAGTCAGGCTTTTCGCTTGAGAGGCCAGACCATTTATACGTTGGCATCGCCGTCGGCGCGAACGACGCCGGACGTCTCGCGCTAGGGAGTGAAACGGTGAACCCGAAGATCAAAGTACTTTGTGTCGATGATTCGGCGCTCATTCGCGACTTGATGACCAAGATCATCGATGCCCAGCCGGACATGACCGTGGTTGCCACGGCGCCGGACCCGCTGGTGGCGCGGGACCTGATCAAGAAGCACAACCCCGACGTCCTGACGCTGGATGTCGAAATGCCGCGCATGGACGGGCTGGATTTTCTCGAGCGTCTGATGCGCTTGCGCCCGATGCCGGTGCTGATGGTTTCCTCGCTGACGCAGCGGGGCTCCGAAATCACGCTGAGGGCGCTGGAGTTGGGTGCCGTCGATTTCGTCGCCAAGCCGGAAGTCGGGATCCGGGACGGCATGCTGGAATATGCCGGCATGATCGCCGAGAAGATCCGGGCTGCCGCGCAAGCCCGGCCAAGCCGCCAAGGCGCTCTGGCCAAGCCGGCGGCACCGCGTGAAGTATTGAAGGCCCCGATGCTGTCGAGCGAAAAGATCATCATTATCGGCGCCTCGACGGGGGGGACCGAAGCCATTCGCCAGGTCATCGAGCCGTTGCCGGCGAACAGCCCCGCAGTGTTGATTACGCAGCATATGCCGGGAGGCTTTACGCGCTCCTTCGCTGAACGGCTCGATCGTCTTTGCCGGGTCACCGTCAAGGAAGCCGAAGACCGTGAGCGTGTCCTGCCCGGGCATGTGTATATCGCACCGGGGGACTGGCACATGCGCCTGACTCGCTCGGGAGCGAACTACGTGATCGCGCTCGATGACGGTCCTCCCGTCAATCGCCACCGGCCCTCGGTCGATGTGCTGTTCCAGTCAGCCGCCATCTGTGCTGGCCGTAATGCGCTGGGTGTCATCCTGACCGGGATGGGACGTGACGGTGCTGCCGGGCTTCTCAAGATGCGCGAGGCCGGCGCCCATACCGTGGCACAGGACGAGGCGAGCTGCGTGGTATTCGGCATGCCCAAGGAAGCGATCGCGCTTGGCGGGGCGACTGACGTCATTGCACTGAATGATATTGCGGGACACCTGGTTCAGCAGATGCACTTGGCCGGACGCGCGCAGCGCGTATAAACAGGACGTTTAAAGCGAGCGGGCATGCTGCCGATAACCTGACCATGCCCGCCTAATGAAGTGAAGAGGAAAGATGATGGCTGACAAGAACATGAGCATCCTGGTAGTGGATGATTTCCCGACCATGCGTCGGATCGTCCGCAGTCTGCTCAAGGAACTCGGGTTCGAAAATGTGGAAGAGGCCGAGGATGGGCAGGAAGCATTGACCAAGTTGCGTGCCGGTGGCTTCGAATTCGTGGTCTCAGATTGGAACATGCCCAATCTCGATGGTCTGGAGATGCTCAAGGAGATCCGTCAGGATCCCAAGCTCTCCTCGCTGCCCGTACTGATGGTGACGGCCGAAGCCAAGAAAGAAAATATCATCGCGGCTGCCCAGGCCGGCGCCAACGGCTACGTCGTCAAACCGTTCACTGCGGCGACGCTCGAGGAAAAGCTCAACAAAATTTTTGAAAAACTGGGCAAGTGACGCCTACGGAGGGTAGATCATGAGTGGTGCCAACCCTCAAGGCAGCGGTGCGGAAAGCGTGGCTCCCGACGATCTGATTCGCCGTATTGGCCATCTCACTCGCATGCTGCGTGAGAACATGCGTGAGCTGGGCCTCGATAAAGAGGTGGAAAAGGCGGCACAGGCGATTCCCGATGCTCGTGACCGGCTCAGCTACGTCGCGTCGATGACCGAACAGGCGGCGGAGCGCGCGCTCAATGCCATTGATCATGCCCAGCCTCTGCAGAATGCGCTCGAGAGTGAAGCGATCGCCCTCGACAAGCGTTGGGACGAGTGGTTTGCCGAGCCCAAGGCGCTCGACGAAGCCAAGGCGCTGGTCAAGGACACCCGTTCCTATCTGCAGAACGTGCCAAAGCAGACCAGTGCCACCAATGCCCAACTGCTCGAGATCATGATGGCGCAGGATTTTCAGGATCTCACCGGCCAGGTCATCAAGAAGATGATGGACGTGATCCACGAGATCGAGCAGCAGCTGGTGCAGGTACTGATCGATAACGCGCCCGAGGGAACCGAGCGTCGTGAGCGCGCCACTCGCGTGGCCGAGCAACCCGACTCGCTGCTCAATGGCCCTCAGGTCAACCCGCAGGCTGCCGATGTCGTCAGTAGTCAGGATCAGGTCGACGATCTGTTGGACAGTCTCGGGTTCTGATCCCGGCCGGGAAGGCCTTTCCTCGCCTTCGCAAATGTCTAGCCTCCCGAAATAGCAGGGTGTTCATCCTGCTATTTCTCCGTTTGATACTCCTTCTCTCCAAGCAGAATAGCGTCCAGGTATTCATCCCCTTCCGTGGCGGAGTGCGCGCTTGGCCGAGCAGAACGACAGCGATCAGGAAAAGACCGAACCGGCGACGCCCAGGCGAATCGAGAAAGCGCGAGAGGAAGGGCAGGTCGCGCGGTCACGTGAACTCGCCACTTTCCTGCTGCTGGTCAGCGGTGTGCTGGGTCTATGGGTCATGGGCAATAATCTCTATGACGAGTTGAGCCTCGTCATGGAGCAGTCCTTCCTTTTCGACCATGGGCTGGCATTCGACAGCGCCCGGATGTTGAGCCACGTCTGGGTGTTGGGGCAACATACGCTGGTTGCGTTGCTGCCTCTGTTTCTGTTGTTCACGACCGCGGCGATCCTGGGGCCGACGATGCTGGGTGGCTGGCTGGTCTCGGCGAAATCGCTCAAGCCGCAGCTCGGCAAGCTGAACCCGTTCAAGGGTTTGAAGCGCATGTTCTCGACCCAGGCGCTGGCGGAACTGGCCAAGGCCATCGCCAAGTCGGTACTGGTCGGCGGCGTCGGCGTGGCGTACCTGTGGGCGCAGCACGATACGCTGATGGGTCTCATGGAGATGCCGATCCAGCAGGCGCTGGCCACGGCGATGCGCTTGGCGGCCGTGGGCTGTGCGCTCATCGTGACCTCTTTGATACTGGTCATCCTGATCGACGTTCCCTACCAGCTCTGGAGCCACAACAAGAAGCTGCGCATGAGCCGCGAGGACATTCGACAGGAACACAAGGAGACCGAGGGCGACCCGCACGTCAAGGGCCGCATACGCTCTCAGCAGCAGGCCATGGCGAGACGGCGGATGATGAGCAAGGTGCCGACCGCCGACGTGATCGTGACCAACCCGACGCACTATGCCGTGGCACTGAGCTACCAGCAGGATTCCATGTCCGCTCCCCGGGTCGTCGCCAAGGGGGCCGATCACGTCGCCGCCAAGATCAGGGAGCTCGGCGACGAAAATCGCATACCGCGACTGGAGGCGCCGCCGCTGGCGCGTGCGCTGTATCACCATGTCGATCTGGAACAGGAGATCCCTGGCGATCTCTATACGGCGGTTGCCGAAGTCCTGGCCTGGGCCTTCCGCCTCAAACAGGTCGAAACCGACGGCGGCGATATTCCGCCAACGCCCCGCGACCTGCCCGTGCCGCCAGCGCTAGACGAAGCGGCGTCAGATTCTTCCAAGGAGAGTGAATGAACGCGCTCACCCAGTGGTTCGGTCAGCGCAAGTGGCCGGCTGACACGCAGTTCAAGATCCTGGCCGGCCCTGTGCTGATCATCATGATCTTGAGCATGATGATCCTGCCGTTGCCGCCATTCGCGCTCGATCTCTTTTTCACCTTCAATATCGCGCTGTCGATCATGGTGCTGCTGGTCAGTATGTTCACGGAAAAGCCGCTGGACTTCGCGGCGTTCCCGGCGGTCCTGCTGTTCTCGACGCTGCTGCGACTGTCGCTGAACGTGGCATCCACCCGTGTAGTGCTGATGGAAGGGCACGAGGGGGGCGATGCCGCAGGCAAGGTGATCGAGGCCTTTGGCGAGTTCCTGATCGGCGGCAACTTCGCCGTCGGCCTGGTGGTGTTTTTGATTCTGGTGGTGATCAACTTCATGGTCATCACCAAGGGCGCCGGGCGAATCGCCGAGGTGGGGGCGCGTTTCACCCTGGATTCCATGCCCGGCAAGCAGATGGCGATCGATGCCGACCTCAACGCCGGTCTGATCGGCGAGGAAGAGGCTCGCAGGCGGCGTACCGAGATCAATCAGGAGTCGGAGTTCTACGGCTCCATGGACGGTGCCAGCAAGTTCGTCCGCGGTGATGCCATGGCCGGCCTGTTGATCATGGTGATCAACCTGATCGGCGGGTTGATGATCGGCGTGGCGCAGCATGGCCTGCCATTCGGCGAAGCCGTGAAAACCTATACATTGCTGACCGTGGGCGACGGCCTGGTCGCCCAGATCCCGGCGCTGGTGATCTCGACGGCGGCGGGCGTCACGGTCTCCCGCGTCAATACCGATCAGGACGTCGGTCAGCAGCTGTTGAGTCAGCTTTTCAACAATCCGCGCGTCATGTTCCTTGCGGCTGGCGTCATGGGACTGCTCGGTCTGATCCCCGGCATGCCGAACGTGGTCTTCCTGCTGTTTGCCATCATCCTGGGGGCGCTGGGCTGGTGGATGTCCCGGCGCGAGCAGGTCAAAGCCGTGCGCGCAGTGGAAGAAAAGGCACCGCCGGCAGTACAGGAAACGCCGGAGGCGAGTTGGGACGACGTTCAACTGGTCGATACCCTGGGCCTGGAAGTGGGGCACCGCCTGATCCCGCTGGTGGATCAGCGCCAGCAGGGGGAACTGCTGGGACGCATCAAGAGTGTGCGCAAGAAGTTCGCCCAGGACGTCGGGTTCCTGCCGTCGGTCGTCCATATTCGCGACAATCTCGAACTGAGCCCCAACGCCTACGTGATCACCCTGAAGGGCGTGGAAGTCGGTCGTGCGGAGGCGTTTCCGGGCAAGTGGCTGGCGATCGACCCGGGCCAGGTTTCCGGATCGCTGGATGGAACCCGGACCCAGGACCCTGCGTTTGGCCTGACCGCCTACTGGATCGATACGGCGCAACGGGAGCGAGCCCAGATCTACGGCTACACCGTGGTGGACGCGAGCACCGTGATCGCCACGCATCTCAACCATCTGCTGCATGAAAACGCTGGCGACATGCTGGGACGCGCCGAGGTCCAGCAGCTTCTGGACAAGGTGGCGGAGCAGCAGAAGTCGCTGGTGGAAGACGTGGTGCCCAAGCTGCTGGCGCTGACGACGTTGCAACGCATCCTGCAGAACCTGCTTGCCGAAGACGTCCCGATCCGCGACATGCACACGATTCTCGACGTGCTGGCGGAGTACGCGCCGCAGCAATCCGATGCCAACGAGTTGACCGCGCTGGTACGCGTTGCGCTGGGCCGGGCGATTACCCAGCAGTGGTTCCCGGGACGCGAGCCGATGCACGTAATGGGGCTGGAACCCCGGCTGGAGCAGGTTCTGGCTCAAGCGCTCAACAACGGCGGCGCGCTCGAACCGGGGCTGGCCGATACGCTGATGCAACAGACCGCCGCTGCGGTGGAGCGACAGCAGAGCCGTGACGAGCCCACCGTGCTGGTCGTTCAGCATGGCCTGCGGGCGCTGCTGGCACGTTTCCTGCGTCGTCAGATCAAGTCCCTGGTCGTGCTTTCTCAGGCTGAAATTCCTGATGACCGCAACTTGCGAGTCACCACGACCATCGGGGCATCGTCATGACTGGCGGTGTCCGGTCGATGAGAACGGGGACCCTGTCTACGATGCCACGGGCGTCGTCTCTGTTAAGAGCGTTTTCCCTGGTGCCGAACGTGCGCTCAAAGGCCACCTGCATGCTAGGCGGTGCGATCACCACGGTTGTGATGGTCATGGGTACGATCGCGCCGGCCTGGGCGGCCCAGGCCACTTGGGTAGGCCAACTGCCGCGCCAGACGATCGTGGTGTCGGAGCGACCCTTGGAAAGTGCGCCGATCACGCTGCCGCCGTCGGCGGAACAGGGCGAAATCGCGAATGTTCGTTGGGTGTTCGAGACCGATACGCCAGCGCCGACGTTGAAGACCTGGCTCTGCCATGGGCAGCTCTGTCTACCGCTGGCTCGGTCGCGAGGGGAAACGCAGCGCTTTTCGGGGCGAGCCACGTCCATTCCGTTCCGTCTGCGTTTCCTGTGGCCACCGGGAAAGCATGCCAACGGCAACCGGGTAATCTCCGGCGGCCAGCTGATCGTCGACTACCGCCAGTGAGGCCGACAAACAGCCGAAATAGCCGCTGGAAAACGGGCAGTTTGCCGTCTTGGCTCGGCGTCCGCGCGGCATAATGGGATATAGGTCATGCGTCCCATGACCGTAAGGTGTTTTGCACGAGGCCATTCGATGTATACCGCACAGGGCAAAATCGATCAGCACGCATTGATTGAGCAGTACATGCCGATGGTGAGACGCCACGCGCTCTCCCTTCAGGTGCGCCTACCCGCCAGCGTGGAACTCGATGATCTCGTTCAGGCCGGCATGCTCGGTCTGCTGGACGCCATGGGGCGCTACGACAATTCGCACGGCGCGAGTTTCTCGACCTATGCCAACCAGCGCATTCGCGGCGCGATGATCGACGAGCTGCGTAGCCGTGACTGGATGCCGCGCAGCGTACGGCGTAACGCCCGGGCGCTGGACCAGGCCGTGCGTCGGCTGGAGCAGCACTTGGGGCGGGCGCCGGACGAGCGCGAAATCGCCCAGGAGATGGGCATGTCCCGTGACGACTATCACCAGCTGCTGGCCGATGCCAACAACGGCTTTCTGCTGGCGTACGACGAGAGCGACACCGAGAACGGCATCGCCTCGGTTGCGGAAGGTAACCTGCCATCGCCGTTGGAGGCGCTGCTCGATGCAGACAACCGTACCAATGTGATGGCAGCGATCGATGCCTTGCCGGAGCGGGAAAAGCTGTTGCTGGGGCTCTATTACCAGGAAGAGCTCAACTTGAAGGAGATCGGCGCTGTGCTCGGCGTCAGCGAATCCCGCGTCTGCCAGTTGCACAGCCAGGCGGTAGCGCGTCTACGCAGCCGTCTGAACCACTAATCGCCTGAACCACTAGTCGCCTGAATCACTAATCGTCTGAGCTCCGATCGAGATCGGGCGCTCTGCCCAAGCCGGAACACTCGACAGATCCCGAGCGCCTATCCAACCGGGCATGGCTACGTTGTCATGCCCGGTTGGATAGGCGCTTTGACGTTGGGCGTTGCTTAGTCGGCGGCTGGCGACGTCGTCGAGACAGCGCGGATGTCTTCGGCGATTTGCCGCGCCACGTCGTCCCACACGGTACCCAGAGTGCGCACCAGCGCAGGATAGCCGTCATCGCTCAAGGGTTGCGCGACCTCGAAGTGGCGCTGTGCCACCAGGTCGTTGCCATCATGGAGCTGCCATTCCCCCGATGCCACCGCCTGACCGTCATAGCGGCCCTGAAACTGGTCGACACTGAGCGTCAGTCGTTGCGCACCCGCTTCGCTGCGGGCGGTGTTCAGGACTACGATATCCGGCAGATTGGCCGCCAGCGATTGCCGCAGACGGCGTGTCAATTGCTGCCCCAGCGACTCGGCCCACAGGTTCTGGTTGGCCGCGTTGAGTTCGATATCGCTGGTCTGCATGACGATCCCTTCCTGGTCGAGGTAGCTGGCCACCTCGACAGGACCGACCGCCAGCGTGGCCGCTTGCGGAGAAGGTTCGCTCGCCTGCTGCGGACTGTCGGCCTTCGGCAAGGTATACCGGTTGGTCGGCGTCGACTGGGAGGCGCAGCCGGCAAGCGCCGCGGCGGCGATCGCCAGCAGGGCGGTGGCGCCAACTCGGCGCCAACGGGGCAGGGACGACTTCATCATTGGGGAGCCCTCGGCACGGGATCGGTTTGAACTTCACGGTCGAAAATCAGCGCGTTGGGTTTTTCGCTCAAGGTCTTGGCGACTGGCTGCAGATCCCGCGTCAGCATCTCCAGCTGCTTGAGCGTGTCATTCAGCTGACGATACCCCGAAGAACCGGCAGAGAAGCCATTCAGCGTATTCTGAAGTTCCTGCAGCGTGTCATTGAGACTGCCTGGCAACTGCTGGGTCGCAGGGTCGGAGACGATGGCATTGACCGACTCGGCGATCTGGCGCACCTGTTCGAGCGTCTGCTGGGAGGTCTGCATGGTCTCGTCCAGACGATCGAGGATCGGTTCGACCTGCAGCTCGTTGAGCTTGTCGAGCAGGTTGGAGACCTTCTGTTCGATCTGGGCAAAGCCGCCGGAGATGGTGGGGAACACCGGCTTGTCGTCGAACGTCATCGCCTCGTAGGGAGGTGCGTCGTCGCTGAAGTTCAGGTCGACGAACAGCGCGCCGGTGAGCAGATTGCCGGCCTTGAGCGTGGCGCGCAGGCCGTGCTCGAACATGCGTTCGAGGCGGGCACGCCAGTCCTCGGCGTCGAAATTCGCCATGGCGTCGTCGAAGCGCTGTGGCTCGATGCGAATCAGTACCGGAATCGCGAAACGGTTCAGCGTATCCGGCTGGGGAGCGGAGAAGCGCCAGGGCACGGCTTCCACGGTCCCCACGCGCACGCCGCGGTACTCGACCGAGTCGCCTCGGCTCAAGCCGCGTACGGTGTCGTCGACCAGCAGCACGTATTCGAGGTAGCGGTCGAAGGTGCCTTCACGCGCGCTTTCCTCGTCGCTGAAGAGTTGGTAGGTCGCCTCGGATTCGGCGGGATGCCCCATGGCGACATCCTCCGGCACGCCGAAGGTCACGCCGCCGCCGATGAGCGATTCCATGGATTCCACGTTGACCCGAAAGCCCTGGGAGTCGAGGCGCACGTCGACACCCGACGAGATCCAGAAGCGTGTGGTGTCCGTGACCAGAACGTCATAAGGCGACTGGATGTAAAGGCGATGGCGCATTTCCTTTTCTTCGGGATCGAACTCGGTGTTCTCCACGCGCCCGACGGTGAATCCCTGATAGGTGATGGGGTCGCCGGCGCGCAGGGAACTGCCCACCTTGCTGACCAGGTTGACGCGAATGCCCGGCGCATCGGGCGGAGCCACGGGCGGTTGGTCGAGTACCTCGAATTCACGCTGGGCGGTTTCGCCGTTGCCGGGCAGCAGCTGGATATAGGCCCCCGAGAGCACGGTGCCCAGTCCGCTGATGCCTTCCCGGTCGATACGCGGCTTGACGACCCAGAAGCGCGCCTCGTCATTCAGCATGCGTTCGGTATCGGGCTTCATGCGGGCCGTGATGATGGTGTGGGACATGTCTTCGGAGAGTGTCACGTCCTCGACGCGGCCGACCTCGACGTTGCGCGTCTTGATCAATGTCTTGCCGGCCTCGATGCCCTCGGCGTTTTTCATCTCCAGGGTGATCGTGGGGCCGAGTCCCGAGAGATTGTCGTAGAGCATCCATGCGCCGATGAGAACCGCCACGAGCGGTACGATCCAGATCGGCGAAAGCCGCCGGCGATGGTGGCGCGTCGCGCGCAGGGGAGCATCAGGCATCGTCGGGTTCCTTGCGTGGAGAAGCGAGGGCGGCGATGCGGGACATCCCGCGCCGCCGCGGTTTTTCGGGCAGATCGTCCCAGATCATGCGGGGGTCGAAGCTGATCGCGGCCAGCATGGTAAGGATGACCACGGAAGCGAAAGAGAGCGCGGCGGGGCCGGGCGCTATCGACATCAACTCGCCGGCGCGTATCAGTGCCACCAGGATGGCGACCACGAAGACGTCGACCATCGACCAGCGGCCGATGAATTCGGTCATGCGGTACAGGCGAACGCGCGTGACGTTGCGCAGCGGTTCGCCCCGGTGGCGGACGGCGTAGCATAGCCAGCCCAGCGCGAGAATCTTGCCGATGGGCACGACCACGCTGGCGGTGAAGATGATCACGGCGATGGGGATATCACCATGCTGCAGGAAGAGCATGACCCCGCTGATGATCGTCGAGGGGGAGCTGTTGCCCAGCGACGTGGTGGTCATGATCGGGTACAGGTTCGCCGGTATGTACATCACCACCGCGGCGAGCAGCAGGGCCAGCGTGCGCTGACGGCTGCGGGGCGTGCGAGCGTGAAGGGATTCACCGCAGCGTTGGCAGTGCCCGCGTCCGTTGGCATCGAGACGATTGACCAGGCCGCAGGTGGCGCAACCGCTCAATCCCTGGGGCGAGGCCGGCTCACCCGGGCGTGCGCCCGCAGGCGCCAGGGGTTCGCTGGCCAGCGAGAACCACATCCAGTCGGTATCGAGGGACTGCGTCGTCAGCAGCAAGAGCAGGGCGTAGGCGCAAAACGTCCAGAAAGAGAGACCCAGGCTGACCTCGGCCATGCCCGCGACCTTGATCAGGCTCACCAGGGCGGCGATGACGAAGACATCGGCCATCATCCAGGGGGTGAGGTGTTTCAGCGCCCGGGCGACACCCCGCGAATGCGGCAGGAAGCGCCGACTCAGCAGCCCCAGCGAGAGCCACATCACGCCGCACAGGTAGACCGTGGGCAGAATGATCACGGTCAGCAGCACGCAGATCGCCACCAGCGGCTCATGGAAGCCGACCAGCGTCGAGGCGGTCTCGGTCAGCTCGATACGGTTGCTGACGCCACGGGCCTCGAAGCTGACGAAAGGAAACGCCACCGACAGCAGCAGCATGATGAGCGCGCCGATGGCCAGGGCCAGGCTACGCTCGGCGGGCTTGTGATGGCGGACGGCCAGGGTGTGCTCGCAGCGGGGGCAGTCCGCTTTCTGGCCGGGCTTCAGCGCCGGCAATGCCACCAGCAGATCGCATTCGTGACAGGCGCGCAGACGCCGCCGCGAATGACGAGTCGTCGCCACGTGCGGCGCGCGCGCTGGATGAGCGGTCTGTGACGAAAACGTGTCGGCCAAGCTGAGTCTCGCGTTGATATTCCAGGGTGTCGGACATGATGCGTGATGGCTCGAGCCGTTGGTTCAGACGCACCAGTCCTGAAGGAGGACTCGAGTATTGATCGATTGCCCACCGTCGGTACCATCGATCTCACGCTACTATAGCAACTTGAGCAACTCGCAGCGTTGTCGTTCCGCTATGCTTTTGCCTCAATGCCTGGTATCTAGAGTGGCGTGTGGCGACGCGGATCGACGATCAGGCGTGGTCAGGGCAGCGAACAGCGTACATTCACATGCGTATGTTTGTCAGTAGCTTGGCGCCGACGGCCCTGGGGCATGCGTTTCCGGCATGCGACGACACACACCATCCCTATATCAGGTGCAAGGAGATTCTATCGTGCTAATGGCGATCACCGCCGTCGCTCTCGGGCTGGCGGTATTGGTATGGAGTGCCGACCGTTTCGTCGATGGCGCGGCCGCGACGTCGCGTCATCTGGGATTGTCGCCCTTGCTGATCGGCATGGTGGTCATCGGACTCGGTACCTCGGCGCCGGAATTGATGGTGTCGGCGCTTTCCGCCTGGCAAGGCAACCCTGGCCTGGCGTTGGGCAACGCCTATGGCTCCAACATCGCCAATATCGGCTTGATCGTGGGGTTCGTGGCCCTGCTCAGCCCGTTGATCATGCACTCGCAAGTGCTGCGTCAGGAGTTGCCGTTGCTCATGCTGGTGACCTTGGCATCGCTCTGGTGCCTTCAGGACGGCGCCGTGTCGCGCTGGGACGCGGTGCTGCTTCTGGCAATGCTGGCAGCCTTCTTGACCTACAGCATCATACGCGGTCGGCAGCAAGGCAGTGATACTCTCGCCGACAATACGACGGCCGACCTCGATACCCAGGCGATGACGCTCAAGCGAGCGATTACCTGGACCCTGGTGGGCCTGGTCCTGCTGATCGTCAGCTCACGTCTGCTGGTCTGGGGGGCGGTGGATATCGCCTCGGCATTCGGGGTCAGCGACCTGGTCATCGGCCTGACCGTGGTTGCCATCGGTACGTCGTTGCCGGAGCTTGCCTCTTCCATCAGCGCGGTGCGCAAGAATCAGCATGACCTGGTGATCGGTAATGTGGTTGGGTCGAACCTGTTCAACACGCTGGCGGTGGTGGGGCTAGCGGGCGTCATTCATCCCATCGACGTCGATCCGGATGTGCTGGTACGGGACTGGCCGGTCATGGCCGCTCTGACGCTCGTGCTGCTGGTGTTCGGGATCGGTTTCAAGGGCCAGGGGCGCATCAATCGTCTGGAGGGGGCTCTGCTGCTCGTCAGTTTCGTGGCCTACACCGCATGGCTGGTCTACAGCGTGGTCGGTGGTTGATTCCTCGCCGGGGAGAGAGCCTCAGCGCTGGACCTGACGATCGAACCGCAATGCGCTCCTCAGCGCGATCTGGCCGATGACGGCAGCCGTGGCGAGCACCACGGCCGCGGCCAGGGCCGGGTCGTCGCCGAGTCCGGCCAGCGCCGTGCAGAGCGCGCCGATGCCCATCTGGGCGAACCCGTAAAGACCGGCGGCGGAACCGACGACCTTGGGGTTGATGCCCACCGCCAGCGTCAACGCGGTCGGCCCGGTCATGCCCACGCCAAAGGTGAACAGCAGCACCGAGACTTCGAGAGTGACCGCCGACGCCCAGCCGGCCAGCACGATGACCAGCATCGAGATGCCCCCGGTCAGGCTGAGCAGGCTCGCCGCCAGCATCAATCGAACCAGACCGATGCGGTGGATCGTGCGGTTGGTGATGAAGTTGCCCAGCGAAATACTCAGGATCAGCAGGGAAAGGTAATACGCCACGTGGCTTGCCGGCTTGCCCAGCTGTTCGACGAAGATGAACGGCGCCGAGGCGACGAAGGCAAACATGGCGGTGGTGACGCAGCCGCCGCCGATGGCATAACCGATGAAGGCCGGCGAGCGGATCAGCGTTCGATATTCATGCGCCAGATTGAGCAGATCGATCCGGCCGCTGGGCTTCGCGGTCTCCGGCATCAGCCGCCAGACGAACAGCAGGTTGCCCACGCCCATCAGGCACAGTGCCAGCAGCACGGTACGCCAACCCAGCGTGGTGGTCAGCAGGCTGCCGATGAGCGGTGCCATGGCCGGCCCGATGGCCACGACCAGATTGAGCACTGCCAGCCGTTGCACGGCGCGGTCCGGCGCAGCGGTGTCGCGGATCATGGCGCGGCCCAGTGCCAGCCCGGCACAGCCGCCGAAGGCCTGGAAGAAGCGCGCCGTGATCAGCGTCTCGACGCTTTGCGCCTGCCAGGCAACGATCCCCGCCACGCTGTAGATCAGCATGCCCAGCATCAGTGCCGGTCGTCGGCCTACCGCGTCGGAGAGCGGGCCGTAGAAGAGTTGGCCGATCGCCAGCCCCAGAATGTAGAGGCTGATGGTCAACTGCATCTGGGCGTTGTCGGCGCTCAGCGCCTCGCCGGCAATGGGCAGTGCCGGCACGAAGATATGCATGGCCAACGTACCGGCCAGCGTGATGAGCACCAGCATCCATAGCGCTGGCACTGCGCGTGCCGGCGTGGCTTGGGTTGCGGAAGAGGACGTCGATGTGGCGGGATCGGTCACGAAGCGCCTCGTGAAATGGCGGTGGTTGTCGAGCAATCGAATAGCGCAGTAGCCATTAGGACCTTACGCGATTCGACTTTGTATGACTATTTGACCAAAGCCTTGCGTCTGACCGGAACGCTTGCGCGTCGTCGAAACGCTTGCGCGTCGCCGAAACGCTTGCATATCGTCGGCAAGAGCCTGGTTCACGAACAGCACCCGACGAATGAAGGGACTCCGCGCGGAGCAGCAAGGGCGGGCGAGGAGAGAGCCGGGTAGGCCGATTCGATCCTGTCAGGCTGACAGATTGTCGCAGAGATGAATTCCATCGAGGCCATGACGTCGCACTCGGTAAGCCTCGAGGCTGGTCGCAAGCCCTCGTCGTTGGCGACTTCCGGCACTATTGCCTAGGTTGTCTAGGGAGAAAAAGGGAAAGGTCGACGCTGGCATGCGACATCAGGACACGGCGGCCGACGGAAACACTTTCCTTATGATGTAAAGCGATGTTAAGCATCGACGGCTGCAATGGTCGTTCGACGGGCAAACAGAACGAAGAAACATCTGTCGTCGGGGCATGAGGGAACCGCTGCCCTGAACGCTTGCGAGGAGTCAGCCATGGCATTAGATCCTATCCTGTTGTCACGATTGCAGTTCGCTTTCGTGGTCTCTTTTCATACCATATTTCCGGTCTTCACGATCGGTTTGGCCTCATACGTGGCCTTGCTTCAGGGCCTTTACGTAGCCACCGGTGAAGCCGTGTGGGATCGGTTGGGATTATTCTGGACCAAGATCTTCGCCGTCGTCTTCGCCATGGGTGTGGTGACGGGAATCGTCATGGCATTCCAGTTCGGCACCAATTGGAGCAACTTCTCCCAGTTCGCCTCGAACTTCATCGGACCGATGTTGAGTTACGAGGTCATCACCGCCTTCTTCCTCGAGGCCGGCTTCCTCGGCGTGCTGCTGTTCGGTCGTCATCGGGTGTCGCCTTCGGTGCACTTCTTCGCAGCGCTGATGGTCGCCGCGGGGACGTTCATCTCGGCATTCTGGATTCTGGCGACCAACAGCTGGATGCAGACCCCGCAAGGCTACGAGATTCGCGAGGGCATGGTGCATGTCACCTCCTGGATCGAGGCCATTTTCAACCCTTCCTTCCCGTATCGCTTCGCGCATATGGCGATGGCGGCGTTTCTGACCGGCGGGTTTGTGGTTTGCGGCGTCAGTGCCTGGTTCCTGCTGCGGCGGCGTGATGTGGAAGCGCACAAGCGAGCGCTTTCCATGACCATGTGGTTGCTGCTGATTCTGACCCCGCTACAGGCCTGGATTGGTGACGAGCACGGGCTGAACACGCTCGAGCATCAGCCGGAGAAGATCGCGGCCATGGAAGGTAACTGGGAAACCCAGTCCAATGTGCCATTGCTGCTGTTCGCGCTGCCGGATCGCGACCTCCAGGCCAACCGCGCCGAGATCGGCATCCCCAATGGCGCCAGCCTGATTCTGCGCCATGATGCCGACGGCGTGGTGCCGGGGCTCAAGGATATCCCCGTCGACCAGCAGCCACCGGTGTGGATCGTCTTCTACAGCTTCCGCGTCATGGTCGCGCTCGGTATGTTGATGATCGCTTTCGCCGTGGCCGGACTGGTGCTGCGCCGGGGCGATCGAATCTATACCTCGCGCTGGTTTCTGCATGGCTTGCAGGGGATGAGTCTGGCACCGTTCGTTGCGGTATTGGCGGGGTGGTACGTGACCGAGGTCGGCCGCGCGCCGTGGCTGGTCTACGGTGTGCTCTCCTATGCCGATGCCGTAACGCCATCGTTGTCCGGATGGATGGTGTTGTTGACTCTGATCGGCTATATCGCGGTTTACGCGGTGATCTTCTGGGCCGGCGTCTACTACCTCTTCAAGGTCGTGCGTCAGGGCCTGGATGAGCTCGGCGAAGACGAGGAGATGCACGATTACGACCGCCCCGAGCGTCCGCTTTCCGCTACCCGTGTTCCCTTTGACGGCAGCACCGCCTCGTCCAGGAGTTAAACCATGGAAATGTTCGATCTTTCACTATTTTGGGCCGTCATCATCGCTTTCGGCATCATCATGTATGTGTTGATGGATGGGTTCGACCTGGGCTTGGGCATCCTGTTTCCGTTTGCGCCGGACGAGGATGCCCGAGACGTGATGATGAATTCCGTCGCGCCGGTGTGGGATGGCAACGAAACCTGGCTGGTGCTGGGCGGCGCCGGGCTCATCGCGGCCTTCCCGCTGGTCTACACCATCTTGTTGCCGGCGCTTTATCTGGGCGTCTTCCTGATGCTGGCCGGCCTGATCTTCCGCGGGGTGGCGTTCGAATTCCGCTTCAAGTCCAAGCGCACGCGCGGCTGGTGGAATGCCGCGTTCGCCGGTGGCTCCTTCGTTGCAGCGTTCGCGCAGGGCTGCGTGGTGGGTGCCTATATCCAGGGTTTCGAAACCGCCGATCGTGTCTACACCGGTGGGGCGTTCGACTGGCTGACACCATTCTCCATCCTGACCGGTCTCGGGCTGGTGGTCGGCTATACCCTGCTGGGCGCGACCTGGCTGGTGCTGAAGTCGGAAGGGCACGTTCGCGAATGGGCGCGAGGTCTGATTCCCAAGCTGCTGATCGGCGTGCTGGCGGTGTTCGTCATCGTCAGCCTGTGGACCCCATGGATCGATCCGGGCGTGTTCGATCGCTGGTTCGACCACATGCAGGTGATCTGGCTGCTGCCGTTCGCGGCGCTGCTGTGCGCCGTGGGCATCTATGTGGCGACTCGTCGCCGGCGTGAAGGCCTGGCCTTCCTGCTGACACTGGGCCTGTTCATCTTCACCTACCTGGGGCTGCTGGTCAGCCGCTGGCCTTACGTGATTCCGCCGGACTACACGCTCTGGGACGCCGCCTCGGCGCCGGAATCCCAGTTCTTCATCCTGATCGGCGTGCTGTTCGTGGTACCGATCGTGCTGACCTACACCGCGTGGTCCTACTGGGTCTTCCGCGGCAAGGTCCGCGTGGGTGAGGGCTACCATTGAGTGCTGCGAGGCGAACCACGGGTCCGTCACGTATGAACGCTTCACGTACGGGCACTTCACGTACGGGCGCTTCACGTACGAGCGCTTCACGTACGAGCGCTTCGAGAGCGTGGTTGAAGCAGCAAGCGGCCGGTGTCCGGCCCTGGTATCGAGGCGCCGTCGGCTGCGGCCTGCTGGCGGGCCTCGCCACCTTGGTTCAGATGGGCGCACTGGCCTGGGTCGTCGACGATGTCGTGTCGAACCAGGCCACGCTGGGCGATGTCGCCTTCGGCGTCGCGCTGATCGTAATCGCCATTGCCGCTCGTGCCGTGGCGCAATGGGGGCAGGAGGTCTGCGGTCAGGCTTGCGGCCTGCGGGTCAAGCAGCAGGTGCGGGCGCGTCTGCTGGTGCGCCTGCAGCAACTGGGGCCGGTGCGCCTGGCTGCCCGCCACAGCGCGGGGCTTGCCAGCCAACTGGTGGATCAGGTCGAGTCGCTGGAAGGCTATTATTCCCGCTTCCTGCCGCAGATGGTGTTGGCGGCGCTGATTCCGCTGGTCTATCTCGTGGTGGTGTTCTGGCTCAACTGGCTGGCGGCGATCTGGTTGCTGATCGCCGCCCCCTTGATTCCGCTGTTCATGGCGCTGATCGGCATGGGCGCCCAGCGTCTCAACGAGGCGCAGTTCCAGGCGGTCACCCGGCTTTCCGGTCATTTCCTCGATCGGGTGCGGGGGATCGCCACCCTTCAGCTCTTCGGGCTCGCCGAGCGCAGCGTCGAAGAGGTCAGCGAGGTTGCCCACGACTATCGCCGGCGCAGCCTCAAGACGCTGCGGGTGGCGTTTCTGTCATCGGCGGTACTCGAATTCTTCGCTGCCGTGTCGGTGGCCGTCGTGGCCATCTATATCGGTCTCGGCCTGCTCGGCTACATCCAGTACGGGCCGGCCGAGCAGCTCGATCTGTTCAGCGGGCTGTTCATCCTGCTGCTGGCGCCGGAGTTCTTCCAGCCGCTGCGCACGCTCTCCCAGCACTATCACGATCGGGCCTCCGCCCTGGGGGCCGCCGAAGGGCTGGTGTCACTGCTCGAACCGGATGCCGACGAAGCCGCACCTGCGGAAAGCACCCGGCCCGACGAGACGGCCAGTCGTGAGCTTGTCCCGGGTGCCGTCGAGCTCGTGGACGTCGAACTGCGCCATGCAGGGCGCGAACGGATTCTCGGGCCGCTGTCGCTGCGTATCGATACCGGTGAAGTAGTGGCGCTGATCGGCCCATCCGGCAGCGGCAAATCCAGTCTGCTGCAACTGATCGCCGGCTTCATCGCGCCCAGCGCGGGTCGGGTCGAGGTGCGGCGCGATCCGGCCATCGCCTGGCTGGATCAGCGCCCGCTGATCATCCAGGGCACGCTGGCCGAAAACCTGCGGCTGGTCGCGCCCGACGCCAGCGACGAGGCGTTGCGCAGCGCATTGACGCAGGCCGGGCTGGGCCAGTGGCTGGCATCGTCACCGGGCGGGCTCGAGACGCCGCTGGGCGAACGCGGTGTCGGGCTTTCCGGTGGCGAAGGGCAGCGGCTGGCGCTGGCCCGGGTGTTTCTCTCCCCGGCCAGGCTGGTGCTGCTGGACGAGCCGACGGCGGCGCTGGACCCGGAAACCGAACAGCACGTGATCGCGGGGCTGACGCAACTGGCGGCGAGCGGGCGGACCCTGATCGTCGCCACCCACCATCCGGCGATCATGGCGATGGCCGGTCGGGTCTTCGCGATCGAACAGGGGCGGTTGTCACGGATCGAGCGCTCGGCCGATGCGCGGGAGACGAACTCATGAAAGCACTGCTATCTCTGCGACCCTGGCTCGGCGTCCTGGCCGAGCGGCGCGGGCGCCTGCTGCTGGGGGCGCTGCTGATGCTCGCCACGCTGCTCAGCGCATTGGGACTGCTGTCGCTCTCCGGCTGGTTCATTACCGCCACGGCAATCGCGGCGGTTAGCGCCTCGGGCTATCTGGACGTGTTCACGCCGGGGGGCGGGATTCGATTCTTCGCCGTCTCGCGCACGGTCAGTCGCTATCTGGAGCGGCTCTACAATCACGATACGATATTGCGGCTGCTGGCCGATCTGCGCGGGCGCGTGTTCGCGAGGCTGGTCACGCTGGATGCGCGCACGCTGGCACGGGCACGCGCTTCCCAGTGGCTCAACCGGCTGACGGCGGATATCGACACCCTCGACAACCTCTACCTGCGCCTGCTGGCGCCGCCGCTGGTCGCGCTAATCAGCATCCTGGCCTTCGCGGCCTTCGCGGCGGCGTTTCTGCCCATCGCGGGAATCGTCCTGCTAGCCGTTCTGTTGCCGCTGGGGCTGGTTGCCACCGCCGGCTGCGCCTGGTGGGGGTGGCGAGCCAGCCATCGCCGGGTCGACCGTCAGGAACGACTGCGCGTCCGCGCGATCGAGCAGGTCGAAGGGCTGGCGGAACTGACCAGCTACCGCGCACTGGATGCCCACCGCGCGCTCTGGCATCGCGAAGAGCGGGCGCTGCTCGACGATCAGCGCCGACTCGGCCAGCGCACGGCAACGGGCAATCTCGTCGTCACCGTGGGAATCCAACTGGCCACGCTGGCCGTGCTGCTGCTGGGGCTCGAAGCCTTTCGTAGCGGGCAGGTGAGCGGTCCGGTCATGGTGATGCTGGCGCTGGGGACGCTCGCGGTGAGCGAAGGCCTGGGCAACCTGCCGATGGCCTTCACGCAACTGGGGGCAACGGTGAGAGCGGCGGAGCGACTCAACGCCCAGGCCGAACTGAAGACGCCGCTGACCGGCGAGCGCTTGACCTCGGGCGGCGCGGCGCCGTCGCTGAGCTATCGAAACGTCGAGGTCGCCCACGGAGCGCGAGTCGTGTTCAGCGGCCTGAATCTTTCCCTCGACCCCGGCCAGCGTATCGGCATCATCGGCGCCTCGGGGATCGGCAAGTCGACGCTGGCGCAACTGGCCGTGCGCGCCTTCGACCCACAGGGTGGACGTGTCGAATTCGATCATCAGGATATTGCCGGGCTCGCCCCCGACTCCCTGCGAGCGCGGATCGGTTATCTCACCCAGCGCAGCGAGCTGTTCCACGACACCCTGGCCGCCAACCTGCGCATGGGCGACCCGGACGCCAGCGATGCGCAGCTGTGGGATGCGCTCGAGCGTGTCGAACTCAAGGCCTGGGCGGAGGCGCTGCCGGAAGGGCTGGAAACCTGGGTTGGCGAGCAGGGGCGCCAGCTTTCCGGCGGTCAGGCGCGCCGGGTCGCACTGGCGCGGGTGATGTTGCGCGATTCGCCGCTGGTGATCCTGGACGAGCCCTTGAGCGGCCTGGACGCCGCCACCGCGGCGTCGCTCGCGACGGCACTGGACGCCTGGCTGGCCGGACGCACGGCGCTATTGCTGGGGCACGACGAAGCGGCACTGCCCCGCTGCGACCGCTACTGGCGGCTGGTGCCGGGCAAGCAGGGCACACAGCTCCTCGGTTAGCAGCGGCTTTTCGACGACCGAAACCTGCGTGTTTTGGCGTTTACAGCAAGAATTCCGGAGCCGGTCCCGCCGGCTTCCGGCCTTCGAGCGGATCGATGAGCTGCGAGAAAGTGCTTGCCAGTTCTCGGGGCCAGATAGTCCGCAAACCTTGGATTGCGCAAGGTCCGGTCGAGCGTATCGGCTGGCAGGAATCGCTGCATTTCCTGCTGGAACGCCGCTCCCTGAATGATCCCCGGGAGGCGTTCGATCAAGTCTTCTGCCTTGGCGACATAGTCCGTTATTCGGTAGTCGGACAGTTTCTTCTGGACCAGGGTAGCGTCTGGCTGCGCACCTTGCTGTTTCAGCCATTGCAGGTCCCAGATATCGCGGTTACGGACGTAGCGCCGGGTATTGACCAGCGATACCAGTTTGTCGGCCATCACCTCGTCCATTGTCTCGGTGAGGACCAGCAGATCTGCATAGCCGTCAGGCAGGAACGGGTAGTGTAGCTGCAAGCCCCGTGCCTGCCGCGTGTAGGCAGGGATGTTGGCGATCTCCAGCTTGATTTTCTGCTTGGCCAGGTCACGACGGGCTGGTGCGGTAGTGACGGCCACCTGCCATTTGTCGACTTTCACTTCGGCATAGCGGGGATCTTCGCGGAGGGTTTTCGGTTGCTTGACGGTCACTTCCAATTGAGGGTAAGCGGATTAAATGGTTGATCTTACCTTTGCATGAGAGTGAGACAGACCGGCATCTCATCGGATTATCTGGTTGATGCTTCACCTACTGCTGGTGCATGTTTCCTTCGCTAATTCCAGCAAGAACCCCACACGCCTCAACTTCCCGGTCATCGTTGCAACTCGCTCTCAGTGAAACGAGTTGTTTCTCAAGCGCTTGCAGAGCGGTTATCTGCGACCGCACATGAGAGATGTGATCATCGAGCAAGGCGTTGACGGCGGTACAAGGCTGATGAGGGTCGTCCTGATAGCTCTGTAGTTCGTGAATTTCTGCCAGTGACAGATCCAGGATGCGGCAGCGACGAATAAAGGCCAGCCGCTCAACGTGTTTCTCGGTATAGACACGGTAACCGTTCTCCTGCCGATCAGGCGGCGGCAACAAGCCCTGCCGTTCGTAGAAGCGGATCGTCTGTGTATCTACCCCTACTGACTGTGCCAACTGACCAATACGCATCGGGTTCCTCCGCAACGGATTCTCTACGCTATTGACCTTATAGCTACTATATAGTTTTAAATGAAAGCCCGATCACATTCAAGTGGAGTCATATCATGAGTAAAAACTGCGGAGGCCCCTGTGGCGACGATGCAAGGCCTGCGGCGGATACCGATATACAGGCCTCCTCCGAGGCGCCAGGGAGATGGGTCAGTGTTTATGCCGTGCCGAAGATGGACTGTCCATCAGAAGAACGAATGATTCGCCTAGCCCTGAACGGCTTTGAGGAGATTCGGGCGCTGTCCTTCGACTTGTCGAACCGCCGGCTGAAGGTCGTGCATGACGGCGAGGTCGAGCCCGTCACCTCGAAACTGAAGACCTTGGGGCTAGGCGCCTCGCTTCAGGAAACCGTCGCTGCAAATCCGGAGACCATCAAGGCCGCCGAGTTTTCGGCAGCTTCTGCTAAGCAAGAATCCGGGACCCTGCGCTGGTTGCTCGGCATCAATGCACTTCTGTTCGTGGTGGAAATGACTGCCGGTCTGATCGCCCAGTCCACCGGCCTGATTGGAGAGTCCCTGGACAATTTTGCCGATGCGGCGGTGTACGGGCTTGCCCTTTATGCGGTTGGACATAGCGTGAAAATGCAGGTACGTGCCGCGCATCTTGCTGGTGTACTGCAACTGATCTTGGCTGTGGGCGCGCTCGTAGAGGTGGTGAGACGCTTTGTATTCGGTAGTGAGCCTGAATCGCTGGTGATGATGGCTATCGCATTCGTCGCATTGATTGCCAATACCAGTTGTCTGCTGCTCATATCCAAACATCGGGAGGGCGGGGCGCACATGAAGGCAAGCTGGATATTCTCGGCCAACGACGTGGTGATCAACCTGGGGGTCATCACCGCCGGCGCCCTGGTCGTGTGGACCGGTTCCAATTATCCGGATCTAATTATCGGCACCATCGCGGGGCTCGTCGTGCTTAACGGTGCCAGGCGCATTCTGGCGCTCAAGGGTTAAATAATGCTCATTATTGGCAAAAAGCTCTCGCCGTACGCCCTGTTGTCCATATCGGGCCTGCTGGCAACGTCTGATCAAGCTGTAAAGTGGCTGGTGCAGCAATCAATGGCCTATGGCGAGTATGTTTCGGTGACCCCGTTCTTTAACTGGGTGCACCTATGGAACACCGGTGCCGCATTCAGTCTTTTTGCGAATGGTGGAGGCTGGCAGCGCTACTTTTTTATCGGAATCGCGGTAGTGGTCTCGATTTTTCTGATCAAGCTGATCCTTGAAAATCGTCATAAAGGAGAAGCCATCGCTTACAGTCTTATCCTCGGTGGCGCCATGGGCAACCTGATTGACCGGGTCTTTCGCGGCTATGTTGTGGATTCCTTTGATTTCTATTGGCGAGACTGGCATTGGCCGGCCTTCAACCTGGCTGATATTGCAATTGTCCTCGGTGCCTTACTTTTCGTTTCCAGCAGCTTGTTGGGTAAAAAAGCAAACACCAATGCCGAGTCGGATGGATCTGACTGACACCTACGCCTATACAACACCATGACCGAACTTCCCGACAACATCCTTCACCTGCCGCAATACCAAGTACTGGGCTGCAAATCAACCGACGACGAAATGCACTTCCAGGTGGACGTGCCCGATCCCATCGCCTGCGAGGAATGCGGCGTGCAGGGTGAGTTCGTACGGTTCGGCAAGCGTGACGTTCCCTATCGTGATCTGCCCATCCACGGCAAGCGGGTCACTCTCTGGGTGGTCCGCCGCCGATACACCTGCCGGGCCTGCAAGACAACATTCAGGCCCCAGCTACCGGAGATGGTGGACGGATTCCGTATGACACTGCGGCTGCATGAGTACGTGGAGAAGGAATCCTTCAACCACCCCTACACCTTTGTGGCGGCACAGACCGGCCTGGACGAGAAGACGGTGCGCGACATCTTCAACGCCCGCGCCGAGTTCCTGGGGCGCTGGCACCGCTTCGAGACGCCCCGCATTCTGGGCATCGACGAGCTGTACCTGAACAAGCGCTACCGCTGCATCCTGACCAACATCGAGGAGCGAACCCTGCTCGACCTGCTGGCTACCCGCCGTCAGGACGTGGTGACCAACTACCTGATGAAGCTGAAAGACCGGCAGAAGGTCGAGATCGTCAGCATGGACATGTGGAACCCCTAGCGGGCAGCGGTCAAGGCTGTGCTGCCCCAGGCCCGTATCGTGGTCGATAAGTTCCATGTGGTGCGCATGGCCAACGATGCCCTAGAGAGAGTGCGCAAGGGCCTCAGAAAGGAGCTGAAACCGTCCCAGAGCCGGACTCTCAAGGGAGACCGGAAAATCCTGCTGAAACGCGCTCACGAAGTCTCAGACCGGGAGCGCCTCATCATGGAGACCTGGACAGGCGCGTTCCCGCAACTGCTGGCCGCCTACGAGCACAAGGAGCGCTTCTACGGCATCTGGGACGCCACCACACGGCTCCAGGCAGAAGCCGCCCTGGACGAGTGGATAGCCACCATCCCGAAGGGGCAAAAGGAAGTCTGGAGCGATCTGGTCAGGGCAGTGGGAAACTGGCGCGAAGAGACCATGACCTACTTCGAGACGGACATGCCCGTCACCAACGCTTACACGGAGTCCATCAACCGACTGGCCAAGGACAAGAACCGTGAAGGGCGCGGTTACTCCTTCGAGGTGATGCGGGCACGAATGCTCTACACCACGAAGCACAAGAAGAAGGCACCGACTGCGAAGGTCTCTCCTTTCTACAAGAAAACCATCGGTTACGGACTGCCGGACTTCGCAGAGGAACTCAACTACGGAGTCGATCTATCAACCATCTGAGGGTGGTATCAGATTGATGGGGTGAAGGTGCCCCATCAACCATTAAATCCGTATACCCCCAATTGATAGCGTTGGCTGACGTAATCCTCGATGCATGTTTTGATGCGCGAGACGTCCCGGCTGTTGAATGCCGTCCCGCCCACGAAGTCGAGATATTCGCTGAATCGCGGAGCGCCATAGCAAAGTCTCAACGAGGTCCCGCCTTGAAATGTCAGTCCTTCGAGTAACCGCTCGCGGTCGAGCGCGAACAGAATATCGAAATGGAGCAGCTCCTTTTCGACGACCGGCCGCATTGCACGACGCGCGGGATCTTCCATGGCCAAGTCGACAAGCGCGGCAAAATCCGCAGGTTCGATGCGCTTCATGACATATCTTGCTCCCTGTCGAGCGACTGATGCTCATCGGGCACCAGCGCTGCGGTATCTACCAGATGGGTATTGCGACCGACGCGTTTGAGGTCGGCCCAGGCCGCCTCCGGCGTCGCAACTTTCAACGGACGTCCGACATCTCGCATCCGCTGCAGCAATTCCTGTACCGGGCGCTTGGTATGAGTGAATTCGAGCGTTCCGTAAGGCGTCCGATAGAGGCCTTTTCGCCCGGTAGTCATGATCGTCAGCCGGTCGACCGGTATCTGCGATATCGCACCATAAGCCGATAAAGCCGACTCCAGGCTCACGTAGCTGTACTCGCCACGTCGCATGGTTTTGGCGATTTCCTCGAGCCGATCGGCTTTTGTCCGCCTTGATCGAGCATAAACGTAGATGCCCCTGTGGACGCCTTCGAGTACGCCGAATCGGCGTAACCGACCGATACTCTCCTGCAATGTCTTGGGGCTATCCTCGGGGAATACCTTGGCCAGACCGGCTAGCGTGTAGACACATCGCCCTTGTCGATCCCAGCGATCCAGTCGATCACGGGCGGTATTGAGGTTCATAAGTGAACACCAGATCTGGTTTTGTATAGATTATGCGTCCACTTACCTCTTAGCAATGCTTTAAAACGTAGACATTTTGCCAATAGTGTCGACATTGCGAATGGCGCTATCGTGGTGGCTTCTCACGAACGGCATCGACGGTGCCAGGAGCCAAAGACATGTCCGCCTTCCAATGGGACGACCCTTTCCTGTTCGGCCAGCAGCTCAGCGACGAAGAGCGCCAGATTCAGCAGCTGGCGCGCGATTACTGTCAGGAGCGCTTACAGCCACGCGTGCTCGAGGCCTTCGAGAAGGATCACTTCGATCGCGAGATCCTGCGCGAGATGGGCGGGCTGGGCCTGCTGGGCGCGACGGTGGCCGAGAGCTATGGCGGCGCCGGCGCCAATCACGTCGCTTACGGGTTGATCGCCCGAGAGGTCGAGCGGGTCGACTCCGGCTACCGTTCCGCCATGAGCGTGCAATCCTCGCTGGTGATGTATCCGATCGAGGCCTACGGCACCGAGGCGCAGAAGCAGCGCTACCTGCCCGAGCTGGCCAGCGGCGAAATGGTGGGCTGCTTCGGCCTGACCGAGCCCAACGCGGGCTCCGACCCCGGCAGCATGCAGACCCGGGCGAAGAAGGTCGAAGGCGGCTACCGCCTCAGCGGCCAGAAGATGTGGATCACCAATAGTCCGATCGCCGATATCGCCGTGGTCTGGGCCAAATCCGATGCCCACGAGGGCAAGATCAAGGGCTTCGTGGTCGAACGCGGTGCCGAGGGCTTCTCGACGCCGACCATTCACGCCAAGGCGTCGCTGCGCGCCTCGGTGACCGGCGAGATCGTGCTGGATGACGTCTTCGTGCCGGAAGAGGCGCTGTTGCCCGGCGCCTCCGGGCTCGGCGGGCCGTTCGGTTGCCTCAACAAGGCCCGCTACGGCATCAGCTGGGGCACCATGGGCGCGGCAGAATTCTGCTGGCACGCTGCCCGTCAGTACACGCTGGATCGCCAGCAGTTCGGGCGTCCGCTGGCAGCGACTCAGCTGGTCCAGCTCAAGCTGGCGGACATGCAGACCGAAATCGCCCTGGGGCTGCAGGCCTGTCTGCGCGTCGGCCGTCTGCTGGACGATGGCCAGGCCACGCCGGAGATGATCTCGCTGATCAAGCGCAATCACTGTGGCAAGGCGCTCGATATCGCCCGCGTCGCGCGGGACATGCACGGCGGCAACGGCATCTCGCTGGAGTTCGGCGTGATCCGCCACATGATCAACCTGGAGACGGTCAATACCTACGAGGGCACGCATGATGTCCACGCTCTGATCCTGGGCCGCGCCCAGACCGGCATCCAGGCGTTCGGGTGAGCGCGATGAGCGACGTCACCCAGCCGCTGGCCGGGCTCAAGGTGCTGGATCTCTCGCGGGTGCTGGCCGGCCCGTGGTGTACGCAGCAACTGGCGGATCTCGGCGCCGAAGTGGTCAAGATCGAAAGGCCAGGGCAGGGCGACGATACCCGCGCCTGGGGGCCGCCGTGGCTGGAAGATGCGGAGACGGAATCGATGGCGGGTTCGGGGCAGGAGACCAGAGCCTCCGCCTATTTTCTCAGCGCCAATCGCGGCAAGCGCTCGGTCGCCATCGATCTTTCGACGGCCGAGGGGCAGGATCTGGTCCGCCGGCTGGCAACCAAGGCCGACGTGGTGATCGAGAACTTCAAGGTCGGCGGGCTGGCCGCCTACGGGCTCGATTACGCCAGCCTCAAAAGGCTCAAGCCGGAGCTGGTCTACTGTTCGATCACCGGTTTCGGACAGGACGGCCCCTACGCCGGCCGCGCCGGTTACGACTTCCTGATCCAGGGCATGGGCGGGTTGATGAGCCTGACCGGCGAACCCGAGGACCGCGGCGGCGAGCCGATGAAGGTGGGCGTCGCGATCACCGATATCTTCACCGGGCTCTACGCCGCCAATGCCATTCTCGCCGCGCTGCGTCGACGGGATGCCACCGGCGAGGGCGGCTATATCGACATGGCGCTACTGGATGTCCAGGTCGGCGTGCTCGCCAATCAGGCGCTCAACTACCTGACCAGCGGGCAGACGCCGCAGCGCATGGGCAACGCGCATCCCAACATCGTGCCGTATCAGGCCTTCGCCGCGTCGGATGGTCACCTGATCGTCACCGTGGGCAACGACACCCAGTTCCGGCATCTCTGCGAGGCGCTGGGCGAGGGCGAGTGGGCGGCGGACCCGCGCTTCGCCACCAATGCCCAGCGGGTCGCCCACCGCGAGCTTCTCGTCGCGCGCTTGAGCGAACGCCTGATCGCCAGGCCGAGGGACGAATGGCTTGTACTGCTGGAAGCCCACGGCGTGCCTTGCGGCCCCATCAATACGCTGGATCAGGTGTTCGACGATCCGCAGGTGCGCCACCGGGAAATGGTGGTGGAGCGCACCATGAGCGACGGCCACCGTGCGCGGCTGGTCGCCAACCCGATCACGCTGGACGGGCAGCGGATGACCTCTCCCCATTCGCCACCGCGCCTGGGCGAGCACACCGAGAGCGTGCTGAGCGATTGGCTGGCGCTGGATACCAAGGTTTTGGCGGATCTGCGTCGCACCGGCGCGATTTCCTGAGCGGGGAAGGCCCGGGCCGCTTGAATCCAGAAACGCTTGAATCAGAGTAACTATTCAGGTCACGCTGCCTGATCCAGGCCGTCCCGACGCATGAATTCGGGCACTTCACCGGCAAACAACTGTTCCAGTGCGGTGTGCGCTGCCAGGCCCTGCTTGACCGCCGTCGAGAGGAAGCTGCGCATCCGGCAGAAGATCTCGGCACCTTCCCAGGAGCGGAAACAGCCTGAAATCTTCTGCTGGACCTTGGTCATCCGCAGGTCACGCTCCCCTTGGTTATTGGTGAAGGGCGCGGCGGGGTCGTCGAGGAAACGCAGCACGTCGTCCTCGTACGCCTGGAGACGTTCGAGCAG
>NZ_JAXOVV010000018.1:0-89636 GCF_036663415.1 Salinicola sp. 4072
GAAATTTCAGCGTTTTGGCATTACTCAACAGCTATTCGCGCTGAAGAAGCCGATCCTGATAAGCGATGCCACCAGTCAGTACCTTCAGACCGCTCAATCAGCACCCTCGTGAATGAGGCGGGTTCATGGATCCCGCGTTGGCGAGGCATATCATGGCGCATCATCGGGAAGAGAATCTTCGCCTTCAGAAGCATTTCTTCCCGCACGTGTCATTCGAGAAGGTGTTCGGCGGTCGCGAACAGGATGGCCCGGGCGACGATGAGCGGCTGCGGATATCGCGGGAGCGAGCAGGACAGCTGCAAAAGCGTGTGATCTGGGATCTACTGGAACGGCTGTAATCGAATCCCGAAACGCCAAGGACTCCGCCCTGACGGAGGGTTACGCTCGGCTAGCGCAGCTGGCTGTCTTTGCTGCCGCGGCGATTGTAGTTGGCACGATGGGTCTGGTGGCGGTCCGCTTCGCTCTGGCAATCGATGCATAGCCGAACGCCAGGTACCGCCTGACGACGCGCCTCCGGGATCGGGGCTTCGCACTCTTCACAGATCGCCAGGCTCGGGCCCTGGCTGCGGAGCCGCTGGCGGGCTTCCTGAATACCGTCTTCGACGGTGCTGTCGATCTGCTCCTGCACCGCGCCATCTTTCGCCCAGCCGTTAGCCATGGATGCTTTCCTTTTGAATCGACGGTACGCCCTGGTCTCATCGAGCATGGCGGGAGAGGGTCATGCCTCGCAAGGCCGCCGTGACATTGTCTGCGGATAGCGCCGAGGGTCAGTCGACGTCGACGAACTCATGGGTCGCCCGAGTGGCATGCCGGTGCGGCGTCTCATGCACACAGATGACACGACACTTGGCAACGTGGGTCACCTTGTGCGATACGCTGCCGATCATCAGACCCTTGAACTGTCCTACGCCACGACTGCCCATCACGATGGCATCGACGCCCAGCCGTTCGGCTTCGGAGACGATGACGCGCGCTGGTGATCCCTGCTTGATGATGAGATCGAACTCGCCGTTATAGCCGGGGAAGGAGGGGAGGGTGTCCAGCGCGGCATCGAGGATGGCGCGGCCTTCCCGGTTGGCCGTCTCTATCGAGGCAGCCTTGATTGCCGCCTCGACGCTCAACAATTCGGCGTCGTGCAGCTGTGGGTAGGGGTCGCGAACGTTCAGCAGGTACAGCTTCCCCTGTACCGGTGCCGCCAACTGGCAGGCGACGTTGAGCGCGATGTGGGAATCCTCGGAACCATCGATAGGGACCAGCAGCGACTTGAACATGGACACCTCGCAGTCGTGAAAGCGTCGAGTGGAAGCGCTCGGGTACCGTCTGGTCTCTGGTCGTCACCGCGCTGCGGCTCTCCGACTCGCTTTGCGACTATCAACATATGCCATCCGCGAGGAATGTCATAGTGGATAAATGTCGCACGACATGACGCATTACGATCGGTCTCGAAGGCCCTAGCGGCCCGTGCCGACATGACGCTGCGTTGCGACATCGTCCAGCCAGCTGCGAGGGCCGACGCTGTCGATGACGCGCAGTGACTCGCCACTGCTTTCGGCGGTGAGATGAGCGTCGGTGGCGACCAGCACGGTGCCCGGTTCCAGCAGGGGCAGCACCTTCCGTTTGAAACCCTCCGGCACGATCACCTGATTGACGATGTCGGCCGGCACCGCCTGGCCGGCTTCAGCTTCGTAGCCCGGTACGCCAATCGCAATCCACGTCGGCAGGGGTAGCTTACGCAGATATTCTTCATTCTCTTGAAGGCTCTGCTGCGGGCTCGGGGGCTGGAAATGCCCCTCGACGATATAGGCACGGGTACCCGTCATGATGTCGGGGCGGCCAAGCTCGACGCGCGAGCGTCCGATCTCGACGCCATTGCGATAGACCACGATCATGCGGTCGCTGCGGCTCAATACCATGGAGACCGGGCCTTGGGTGGGCGGATCCATGACCCAGCGCCAGCTGCTGCCGCTGGCCAGCATCGGCATGTCGATATCGGCACCGGTATCAGCATCGATGGGGCTCAACGGGCCCGGATGGACGACGGAGACTGGCGCCTGGCCCTCCTGTGCCACGACAACGGTCATGCCGATATTGGAAGCATCGAACAACAGGCGTGCGAATTCGCTCGGCAGATGGATACAGCCGTGGGATTCGGGATACCCCGGCAGGCCACCGGCATGTAGCGCCACGCCGTCCCAGGTCAGGCGCTGCTGATAAGGCATCGGCGCGTTGCCGTAGAGGTTGGAGCGGTGGTCCTTGTCTTTCTGCAGCACGGTAAAGACGCCGGTCGGTGTTTCGTAGCCCTCGCGACCGCTGCTGATCGTGGTCACCCCGATCAGGATGCCGTTGCGATAAACATAGGCGCGCTGTTCGGTCAGACTGACGATGACGGCCAACGGTCCGCCGCGCTTGTCGTCGCCGCCCCAGATCCAGGCCCCCGGCGAAAGGTGATCCACCGATGTATCGACGGGACTGGATTGCTTTTCGCCCCAGAAGGGCACCGCGAAGCTCGTTGACGAAAACAGCAGGGCGGCGGTCAGTAGCAGTATGGTTCCAAGACGCGACATGCTGGCTCCCCGGTTGGCCTTCTCTTTCCCGATTTCATGCATGTTCTCGAGTCGTACGCGCGAGTCGGTATGGCAACCGCTGGCGCGAGGCTGGTCAGCGTGAGCTGAGGAAAGTGTCGTCAGGACTTTCGCGATCGTCGATACGGGCCTGAGCGCACTGCGCCAGTGCCGAATGCATCAGCCACTCCCGCTCGGGGTAATAGGAGAAGACGAACTGGCCTTCCTTGAGAACATCGATGACGTCACCAGCGACATCCGGGCGCAGGGCAGGACAGCCCCAACTTCGCCCCAGCCGGCCCTGGCGTTCGCCGCTTTCAGGATCGACGTAATCGGCGCCATGTATCACGATGGCGCGACTCATGGCGGCATCGTTGAAGCCGGGTTCCAGTCCGTCCAGACGCAGCGAGTAGCCGTTCTTGCCTTCATAGGTCTGGCGAGTGACGAACAACCCCAGGCTCGAGGCATGCGAGCCTTCCTCATTGGAGAATCGGTCCGGAATATCGCCGCCCGAGCCTTGGCCGTGCGCCACGACTTCACGGTATAAAAGCTTGTCGTGCTTCAGGTCGAAAACCCACAGACGCGGTGTCAGCGAAGAACGGCTGTAATCGATGACCGCGAGGCGCTGTGCCTGTTCGCCCACGCCGTGGCGCTGCGCGCACTGCATGGTCGCCAGTCCGAGGGCGATGACATCCGGGTCCGCATCCGGCGCGAGACGCTCGAGCGATGTCGCGGTGAGCCGAGACACCGTGCCGGCACGAGCCAGAAGGTCGGATGAGGCTGGTGGTGTCGCCGCGACGGCAGTTGCGGCCAGAATCGACGCCATGCCGCCTACCAGGAAGGACAAGGCAACCGAGCGGGATACCGAAGCCAGTGAGCGGGATACCGAGGTCGGCAGGGGTAGCGAAAAAGAGAGATTGATCATCGAAGCAGGACGAACCGCGCCGCTGGAGGGTCTTCAGCATGCGGGACGATGCGAAGCCAGGCAAGCACTGCGAGGTGGGGTTATGCCACTAAAGTCTAGATGTCATTACTTAGCCTTCTTCGTAAATTGGCGCGGATAACCAAGCCGCGACCGTTATCGGTCCGCCAAACGTACCGATAAAAGCACCTGCCGAATGCCCACAAGGCGTTCTTTCTGCTCCAGGGACCCTAGATGATCACATTCATTGCATCGATCCTGCTATTGATAGTGGGCTACTTCACGTACGGAAAATTCGTGGAACGCGTGTTCGTGACCGACCGCAAGCGTCGCACACCCGCGTTCACCATGCGCGACAACATCGACTACGTGCCGATGAACACGACGCGCAACTCGCTGATCCAACTGCTCAATATCGCCGGTGTGGGCCCGATTTTCGGTCCTATTCTCGGCGCTCTCTATGGCCCGGTGGCCTTCGTCTGGATCGTGATCGGCTGTATCTTCGCCGGCGCCGTGCACGACTATTTGACGGGCATGATCTCGATCCGCAATCACGGTGCGCATCTGCCGCAACTGGCCGGCAAGTTTCTGGGCAAGATCATGAAGCATGTCGTCAATGGCTTTGCCATCCTGTTGCTGTTGCTGGTGGGTACGGTCTTCGTGACGTCTCCCGCGGCACTGCTGGCCAACATGACGCCGCTGTCGATCACGCTGATCACCATGGTCATCTTCGCCTACTACCTGCTGGCAACGCTGTTGCCGATCGACAAGATCATTGGTCGCATCTATCCGTACTTCGGTGCGCTGCTGCTGTTCAGCGCGCTGGGTATCGGGCTCGGCATGATCTTCACCGGCGCGCCGATCCCCGAGCTGTCGTTCCAGAACATGCATCCGCAAGGGGCTCCGATCTTCCCGCTGCTGTTTTTGACCATCTCCTGCGGGGCGCTTTCGGGCTTCCACGCTACCCAGACGCCGATCATTTCGCGGACGACCGAGAACGAAGGCAATGGCCGCAAGATCTTCTACGGCATGATGATCACCGAAGGCGTCATCGCGATGATCTGGGCGGCAGCCGCCATGAGTCTTTTCCATGGTGACCAGTCGCTGTCGGACGTGCTGGCGGCCGGTGGCCCGGCGGCAGTGGTCAGTGAAGTTTCCACCACCATGCTGGGCGCCATTGGCGGTACGCTGGCGGTTCTCGGCGTGATCGTGCTGCCGATCACTTCCGGCGACACGGCATTCCGTAGTGCGCGCATGATCATTGCCGATTATCTGAAGATCGATCAGCGCCCCATCGTCAAGCGCATCTTCATTGCCGCACCGCTGTTCGTGGTCTCCTACGGACTGACGCACATGGACTTCACGCTGCTGTGGCGCTACTTCTCCTGGGCCAACCAGACCACGGCCGTCATCGCGCTGTGGGTTGCGACCATGTATCTGGTGCTGGCGCGTAAACCGCATCTGATCACGTCGATTCCGGCGACGTTCATGACCATGGCGACCTTTACCTATCTCGCCTATGCGCCGATCGGTTTCGGCCTGTCGCTGCAGATGAGTTACGTCGTGGCTGCCATCGGTACGTTGATCTGCATCGCGCTGTTCATGAAGCGTGTACGCCGCCTGAGCGGTGGCATCTTCGCCGTCGACGAGCCGGAAGTGCCGACCTTCAAGGATGGCAAGCCGACCGGCGCCCTGGCCACGAGCTGATCGCCGATTCGCTTCATTGAACGAGCCTGTCCGACCAACGGGCTCGTTCGGCAAGAGTTTTCAACGGGAACGCTCGACAAGCGCTTTCGACAAGAACGCCTGACAGACAAGTCCGTTCGATGCACGGACTTCATGCAGCACAAAGAAAACGGGCCCGTGCCATTGGCACGGGCCCGCTTCTTTTCAGTATCGCCGCTATCGGCGCAGGGCAGGTCGATGACCGGCTCGGCGATACCGGGCCGGTCGATCGATCAGGACGCCTGGTAGAGCTTGTTCAGCGCGGCGTTGAGCGTCTTGCTGGGACGCATGGCTTCGCTGACCAGCTCGCCGTTGGGGTGGAAGTAGCCCTTGATGTCCACCGGCTTGCCTTGCACGGCATTGAGCTCGTCGACGATCGTCTTCTCGTTGTCGCTCAGCGTCCTGGCGATCTCTTCGAACAGCGACTTCAACTCGCTGTCCTCGGTTTGCGCGGCCAGTTCCTTCGCCCAGTAGAGCGCCAGGTAGAAGTGGCTGCCGCGGTTGTCGAGCTCGCCGACCTTACGCTTGGGCGACTTGTCGCTGTCGAGGAATTCGCCATTGGCCTTGTCCAGCGTGGCCGACAGGATCTTGGCGCGAGCGTTGTCGAAGGTGCTGCCGAGATGCTCGAGCGAGGCCGCCAGCGCCAGGAATTCACCCAGCGAGTCCCAGCGCAGGTGGTTCTCTTCCAGAAACTGCTGGACGTGCTTGGGCGCGGAGCCGCCGGCACCGGTCTCGAACAGGCCGCCGCCGTTCATCAGCGGCACGATGGAGAGCATCTTGGCGCTGGTGCCGAGTTCCATGATCGGGAACAGGTCGGTCAGGTAGTCACGCAGCACGTTGCCGGTCACCGAAATGGTGTCCTCGCCCTTGCGGATACGCTCCAGCGAGACCTTCATCGCTTCCACCGGCGCCAGGATGCGGATGTCCAGGCCGCTGGTATCGTGATCCTTGAGGTAGGTCTCGACCTTCTCGATCAGCTTGGCATCATGGGCGCGGTTGGCGTCGAGCCAGAAGATCGCCGGTGCGCCGCTTTCGCGGGCACGGCTGACGGCCAGCTTGACCCAGTCCTTGATCGGCGCGTCCTTGGTCTGGCACATGCGCCAGATGTCGCCGGCTTCGACGTCATGGCTGAACAGCGTCTGGCCGTTTTCGTCGGTGACGACGACGGTGCCGTCTGCCGGGATCTGGAACGTCTTGTCGTGGGAACCGTACTCTTCGGCCTTCTGTGCCATCAGGCCGACGTTGGGGACGCTACCCATGGTGGTCGGGTCGAAGGCGCCGTTCTTCCTGCAGTCCTCGATCACCGTCTGGTAGATCGTGGCGTAGCAGCGGTCCGGGATCACCGCCTTGGCGTCATGCAGCTGGTCGTCGGCGCCCCACATCTTGCCGGAGTCGCGAATCATCGCCGGCATGGAAGCGTCGATGATCACATCAGAGGGCACGTGCAGGTTGGTGATGCCCTTGTGGGAGTTGACCATCGCCATCGGCGGGCGCTCTTTGTAAAGCGCTTCGATGTCGCTCGTGATCGCGTCGCGCTGTTCGCTCGGCAGCGACTCGATGGCGCTGTAGAGATCGCCGATACCGCTGTTGGGATTGAAGCCCGCGAGCTTGAGCGCGTCAGCGTGCTTCTCGAGCACGTCCTTGTAGAACTCTTCGACCACGATGCCGAACATGATCGGATCGGAGACCTTCATCATGGTCGCCTTCAGGTGCAGCGAGAACAGCACGTTGCGTTTCTTGGCGTCCTTGATTTCACTGTCGATGAAATTGCGCAGGCGGCGGCTGCTCATGCATGCAGCATCGACGACTTCGCTTTCCTTGACGGCGAGGCCATCTTTCAGCGTGATATGGGTGCCGTCTTTCTGTTGCAGCTCGATCTTGAGCTTGCCGGCCTTGGCGATCACGGCGGACTGCTCGCTACCGTAGAAGTCGCCTTCGCTCATGTGGGCGACGTGAGACTGCGATTCGCTGCTCCACTCGCCCATGCGGTGCGGATACTTGCGGGCGTAGTTCTTGACCGACTTCGGGGCACGACGATCGGAGTTACCCTCACGCAGTACCGGGTTGACCGCGCTGCCCTTGGCCTTGTCGTAGCTGGCCTTGATCGCTTTCTCTTCGTCGTTCTTCGGCTCGTCCGGGTAGTCCGGCAGGGGATAGCCCTGGCTCTGCAGCTCCTTGATCGTGGCCTTGAGCTGGGGTCCGGAAGCGCTGATGTTGGGCAGCTTGATGATGTTGGCTTCCGGCGTCGTGGCCAGCTGGCCCAGCTCGGCCAGATCGTCGCTGACGCGCTGCTCGTCATTGAGCAGGTCCGGGAACTGCGCCAGGACTCGAGCGGCCAGGGAAATATCGCGAGTCTCGACCGTGATGCCGGCAGTACCGGTGAAGGCTTCGATGATCGGCAGCAGAGAGTAGGTGGCCAGGGCAGGCGCTTCGTCAGTCAGGGTGTAGATGATCTTCGGCGTATTGGACATGTCTATTCGTTAACCTCTCTTTGGCAATGGCACGAAGTGTCGAGCGCTTACGGAAACGCGAATGCGCGTCGCGCCACCTGTGCGGACCGGTAGGACGATTCGATCCGTGGAGCGCGATGCACCACGATGGCGGCCTTCGAGACCCTGATGAAGGTCGCCATCGCGATCTGAACTCGGTCGCGGCATCGACGATCGAAAGTTGTCGACAACCTGCGGTCGCGCCAGAGTATACCAGCGCCACGTGACCAACGCATTCACGCGGCCGGTCCGATCATCGCGGCTAGCGGAGCGACACGATCTCCACCCAATTGGTCTTGTTGCCGGTCGGCGCGTCGCTGACGTGAACCAGTTCGCCGCTGGTCGGCTCGATGCGGTAGAGCGCCAGGTGATCGCTCAATTCCCCGGCGGCCACCAGATAGCGGCCGGTAGGGTCGACCTCGAAGCCGCGGGGCTGCTTGACGGTGGGCTGGTTGCCGACGAAATGCAGCTCGCCGGAATCCGGATTGGCCCGCAGCGTGCTCAGCGTGCTGCTGGTGCGCTCGGAAAGGTACAGATGACGGCCGTCCGGGGTGATGTGCAGATCGGCCGCCCAGATGCGAGGCGTCTCGTCGCCGGCGGGGATCTCTTCCTGAGGCATGCCCGGCGCCAGGTTCATTCCTTCGGGGAGCCCTTCGCAGACGGCGATCTGGGTCAGGGTTCCGTTCTGCGCGTCGAGTTCGAAAGTCGTGACGGTAGCGCTGAATTCCCCCAGGACATAGACGAACCGACCGCTGGGCGAGAACACGAAATGACGCGGGCCGGTGCCATCGGCCGTCCTGGCCGCGGGCGGGTCATTGGGGACGAGGGCGCCATCGGCGAAATGGAACTGGGCCAGCCGGTCGTCGCCCAGGTTGGTGGCGAAGACATGGCGATTGTCCGGCGTGGACAGGATCGCATGGGCGCGGCTGCCGGTCTCCAGTGTCTGCGTGGCATCGCCGGCGACCCCGTTGTCATCGATGGGGCTGACACTGACCAGATTGCCGCCGTAGGAGGCTGCCAGCAGGTAACGCCCGGAGCGATCGGTCGCGATATAAGCCATGCTGCCATAGAGCGCGCCGCTGCCGAGCGGGGTCAGGGCGCCAGTGCCCGCTTCGATGCGATAGCTCAGCACCCGTAGCGGATCGCTGCGGATGGCGGCGTAGAGCATCTGCTTGTCGGGGCTGATGGCCAACGGCATGACGTTTTCGGCCGCCTCTGTCGTGGCCAGCGGGATCAGCTGTTCGGTCTGGCGATCCAGGCGATAGCTGCCGATGGTTCCGTCGCCTGCGTTGGCGGCGTAGACGACGGTATCGATAGCAGGTTCGGCTGGGTTCATGGCGCTTTCCTTATCTTTATGAACAGAGCTTGATGGACAAACCTTCCTTTTAGCATCGTAGTCGTGCCGGCGTCGATTGCCGATAAGTCGTGCCCGCCGTTACCGTCAGCGCTTCGCCTCGAGCCGGCTCTGCAGCAGATTGAGTATCGCGCGCTCGTCCGGTCCGGTCAGCTCGTCGTCCTGTTCCAGTTCGGTTTCCACCAGCTTGCGGAAATGATCCAGCGTGCGTCCGTCGAGATAGCACTCCACGACACGCGGATCGATGTAGCTTGCCTTGGCGATGCTCGGCGTGTTGCCCAGCGTCCTGGCGACCCGCTCGACGGCCTGGCGAATGTTCTTCTGGCTGGCCTTGTCATTCTCGCCCGGGCCGACCTCTTCCAGCGCCAACGCGGCGATCGAGGTGCCGGCCCAGGTACGAAAATCCTTGGCGCTGAAGCGTTCACCCATGACGTCGTGGACGTAGTCGTTGAGATCGTGACTGTCGACCCGGACTTTGTGCCCGTCGTCGTCGAAGTACTTGAAGATCTCGTAGCCGGGAATGTCGTCTAGCTCACCGACGATCTTCGCCAGACGCTCGTCTTCCACCACGCGGTGCTGCTGCTGCCCGCTCTTGCCCTTGTAGTCGAAGATCAGTTCGTCACCGTCGATGGTCAGGTGTTTCGAACGCATGGTGGTCAGGCCGTAGGAGTGGTTCTCCTCACGATAGCGCTCGCTGCCGGGGCGAAAATAGGCGCCATCGATCAGTCGCACCATGCAGGCGAGCACTTTCTCCCGTGGCATGCCGTCGAGCGCGAGATGCTGGCCGGTCGTCCGGCGCATGGGCGTGAGACGCTGCGCGAATTCGATCATCCGATCGAACTTGAGTACCTCGCGCTTCTCGCGCCAATCGGCGTTGTAGATGTACTGCTTGCGACCGGCAGCGTCGCGACCGGTCGCATGGATATGGTGACGCTTGTCGAGCACGATCTCGACGTCACGCCAGGCGGGCGGAATGGCCAGCGAGCCGATCCAGTCGCGCCAGGCCTTGTCGGTCATCGTCTTGCCGTTCTGCAGGCGATAGGTGAAGCCCTTGCCGCAGCGGTGACGGGTCGCCCGCCGGGGGGAGGTCGTGGTCATGGCAAGCTCCTTTTGCCGAAACCGGTCGATGTCGTTCGCCGTCAGTGGCGGAACAGGTTCGAGATCAGAATAGACCAGCCTCGGCAAAAGGGTCGCCGATGGCCCGTTTGACGTAGACTTGGCGTGATTCGGTTCGTGGACAGGAGGCGAGATGACAGGGCGGTTTCAATGGATGTGGCGACGGATGCATCGTTCGCTGTGGTATCGCGCGGCACTCTATTCGCTCGCGGGCGTCGTCACGGCGTTGATCGCCTGGATCGCCACGCCCTGGCTGGAGGTACCTGCGGTGGTCAGCGTCGGGTCGAGTGCGGTGGACAGCATCCTCAATATCATTGCCTCGAGCATGCTGGCGGTGACGACCTTCTCGTTGAGCGCCATGGTCACTTCCTACGGTTCGGCGACCAGCAACGTCAGCCCGCGGGCGACGCTTTTGCTGATCGAGGACCGGGTCACGCAGAACACCCTGGCGACCTTCATCGGCGCCTTTCTGTTCAGTCTGGTCGGCATCGTCGCGCTGGCGGCCGGCATCTACGATGAAGACGGCCGTACGCTCTTGTTCGCCGCGACCCTCGTGGTCATCGTGCTGGTGGTCTACCAGCTCATCAAGTGGGCCGGCTATCTCACTCGCCTGGGACGGGTCCGCGACACCATCGGCAAGATAGAAACCGCTGCCCGTGGTGCTTTCGAGATGCGCATGGAAAACCCCTACCTGGGCGGCCAGGCGATGCCGGCAACGCTGCCACCGGATCTGGTGCCGGTGCGGGCGAGCAAGGTGGGTTACGTGCAGCACATCGATATGCCGCTGCTCGATTCGCTGGCGGAAGGCGCGGCGGATTCGATCTACGTCCAGGCGCTGCCGGGCACCTTCGTCGATACCCTGGCGGTGCTGGCCTTGACGCCAAGGCTGGACGACGAGCGTGCCGAGAAGATCATGAGCGCCTTTACCGTCGGGCCGGCGCGACGCTTCGAACAGGATCCGCGCTTCGGCGTCATCGTGCTGTCGGAGGTGGCTTCCCGCGCGCTCTCCCCGGGCATCAACGATCCCGGGACGGCCATCGACGTCATCGGCTGCGGGGTGAGAGTGTTCACCCCCTGGTTGCGGCACGCCGCCGGCAGCGTCGAGGAGAAGCCTCAGCCGGTGCGCCATGTCTACGTCGAGGCGCTCGATGGCGCTGATCTGTTCGACGACTTCTTCACTCCCATCGCCCGCGATGGCGCCAGCACGGTCGAGATCGGCATCCGGCTGCAGAAGGCGTTGAAGGCCCTGGCCGCGGTGGGCGACGACCGTATCAAGCGTATTGCCCGCGAACACATGATGCGGGTGATCAAGCGATTCGATCAGGGGCTTGTGCTGGAGGAGGATCGACAGCGCGTCAGAGAAATCGAGGCATCGGCGGCGCCGGCGCTGGGGCCTGACCGGTAAGCAGAATATATCGTCGGCATTTCGAGGGCGCGAAGGCGTCAATCTGTTCTGAAAACGACATCGAGCTATCTAATGACGTTGTGTCTGTCGCGGATGGATAAAAACGCATGCGTCCCGACTTCACAGGGCTTACAGTCGAAACGAGACCGAAAAGGCTTCAGGAAAGCCGCTCGAGATCTTCGTCATGGTCGCTCGCCGGCGTGCCTCGCCACGCACCGGGACCGACAGGCGCCAGGGAAACCGCAATAACAATAATCACCGATACATCCTTGGAGGAGACGTGAAATGGCAATCCATCCCCCTCGAGGCGCCGCTCCCGAAGGTGCCGTGCCGGAGCCACAGACACTCGGCTTCCTGTTGCTGGAAGATTTCACCCTGATCTCGCTGGCGTCGGCCATCGAGCCGCTGCGCATGGCCAATCAGCTTGCCGGCCGCGAGCTGTACCGCTGGTACGTGATGACCATGGACGGGGCGCCGGTGCGGGCGAGCGACGGTATGCAGGTCACGCCGGATGCCAGCGCTCACTCACCGTTGAGGCTCGACTGGCTGGTGGTCTGCGGGGGTGTCGCGCCACAGCGCTCGGTAACGCCGGCGCTGCTGACCTGGCTGCAGAGCCGCCAGCGCCAGCTACGACGGGTCGGTTCGGTGTGCACCGGTAGCTGGGCCCTGGCCCAGGCCGGCCTGCTGAACGGTTACGATGCCAGCATTCATTGGGAGTGCCTGGCCGCGATTCAGGAAGCGTACCCGCGCACGGCCTGGAGCACGCGATTGTTCTCGATCGATCGCGATCGCTTCACGGCCTCCGGCGGCACCGCGCCGCTGGACATGATGCTCAACCTGATCGGACGCGATCACGGTCGGGACCTGTCGGCGGCCATCTCCGAGATGTTCATCTACGAGCGGGTCCGTGGCGAGGAGGATCAGCAGCGGGTGCCGCTCAAGCATGTGCTGGGCACCACGCAGCCGAAGCTTCTCGAGATCGTGGCGTTGATGGAGGCCAACATCGAGGAGCCGATCGAGCTCGACGAACTGGCCAGCTATGTCGATGTCTCCCGGCGTCAGCTGGAACGCCTGTTCCAGCGCCACCTACACTGTTCGCCATCGCGCTACTATCTCAAATTGCGGCTGACGCGGGCCCGGCAGCTGCTCAAGCAGACGCCGTTGCCGATCATCGAGATCGCCTCCGCCTGTGGCTTCGTTTCCACGCCGCATTTCTCGAAGTGCTACCGAGAGTTCTTCGGCACGCCACCGCGCGAGGATCGCGGCGAGACGCTGAAGATTCGGCGGTTGGAACCGGCGGTCATGCCGACGGGCGACGCATCACCGACGCCCTCCAGCAGCGCGAGTGTCGCGTTGAGCCATGCCCGGGGGGAGCCAACCTACGCCAGCGTCGCGCTAGGGTGACGGCCTCCTGGCATCTGTGACACGGCCGGCCCGGCGAATCCGCCGAGGTTATCTTGCCGGCCATGCCGGATACATCCGTGCTCGCCCTCCATCGGTCTTTTGCTGACTTGCCCACGCGATCCGCGGCATGGGCGGAATCGTTCTTCTCTCGTGTTTCTCTCCTCGCGCCTTCGCTCGTGACCGTGATATCGGGCGCACCTCGCGTGTGCCTGATGGTTACTGTGGCGCCCGACCTCGATCTTCAGCACGTCCCTCTTTCCGAGCCTTTTCCCAGCCGAACATGGCGTGATGTCTTCCTGACCGGCCGGCGACGATTCGGCGCGGGCGAGAAGCGTGCTCCTGTAAAGGATGAAAAAAATAGTCAAAATATATTAAGGAATGTAAATTTCCCCTGATTTTGGCCGTTCTTATGGGGGAGGGCGTCGACTCGATCCCGCCTCCCGTTTCTGCCAAGCCAGGCGTCTGGTAGCCAATCGCCGCCCGCGCATCGACCCGATGTCGTTCCCGATGACGGGAAGCCTGCCACTGACGTTCAACGACCGCAAAGGAGCCATTGATGAATCCCTCGACGCTGATAGGCATTTTCGCCAGCATCGTGCTGCTGATCTGCGTCCTGTTCTTCACTGCCGAATCGCCCGAAAGCTTCATCAACCTGCCGGGGCTGGCGCTGGTGATCACCGGCACTTTCGCGGCCACCTTCATCAGCTATCCGCTGAAAGAGGTCTTGCGGGTGGTGCGTCTGGTCGGCGTGGTATTCAAGCGTGAAGACACCCATGTGCGTGCCGATATCGATGAACTCGTCCGCCTTTCCAAACTGTGGACCCAGGGCGACGTGCGCGGGGTCGAAAACCAGCTCGAGTACGTGCGCAACCCGTTCCTTCGCTCGGGGATCCAGCTGCTTATCGCCAATACCCGGGAGGATGAGATATTCGACGTGCTGCAGTGGCGCATCACTCGGCTCAAGGCGCGAGAGCAGGCGGATGCGCAGATATTTCGCACCATGGCGACGTATGCGCCAGCGTTCGGCATGATCGGGACACTGGTCGGGCTGGTGAACATGCTGGAAGTGGTCGACGCCGGGCAGCTCGACATCATCGGCCCGCGCATGGCTGTGGCCCTGCTGACGACCTTCTACGGCATTCTGATGGCCAACCTGGTGTTCAAGCCGATCGCGGTGAAGCTCGAACGCCGCACGGAAGAGCGGTTGATCACCATGAATATGGTGTTGGAGGGGATCTCGCTGATGAGCAAGCGCCGCCTGCCGTCGTTCATCGAAGAGACCCTGCACTCCTTCGTCGCCAATTACCACGACGAGCTGAGCGATCGCAACGTGAAGCCGCGGCCCGCCCCGGCGCAGGAGGGGTAGTCTCATGCAGAACCACGCAATGCAGCGACTGCTGGCGCCACCGAGCACGGCCGGGGGAGAGGAAGAGGGCTGGTTGACCAGCTATCTGGACGTGCTGACACTACTGCTGACCCTGTTTGTCCTGCTGCTGGCGATCATCCCCAGGGGGCAGGGAGACGACGCCACGGCAACCGAGGTTGCTGCCTCGGTGGCGAGTGCGGGCGCCGGTATTCAGCCGCGACACGAGGGGTTGAGCCCCCGTTTCGCCAATCTCGATATCCCCGGCGTTCGCGTCATCGAGGGGCAGCAGGGTGTCACCCTGCGCATCGAGGACAACCTGCTCTTTCCTAGCGGGCGGTCGACACTGCTCGACCAGGGCCGAACGACGATCGCCAGCCTGATCGGCGAACTGAAGGCGTTCGACGGCGAGATTTCCGTCGAGGGACATACCGACAACGTGCCGATTTCGACGCCGCAGTTTCCATCCAACTGGGATCTGTCGGCAGCGCGGGCGATCGCCGTGGTGCGGTACCTGGTGGGGCAGGGCGTCGATGCTTCGCGCCTGCGCGCGATCGGCTATGGCGATACGCGTCCGGCGGCCAGTAACGCGACCTCGGCGGGGCGAGCTTCCAATCGCCGGGTTGATATTCTGCTGACCGCACCGACGCCGCCATGATCTTCGGGTATGGCTCGGCCAGGGCAGCGATAGAAAAATGGCGATAGAACGTTGGCGGTAGAACGATATCAATAGAACGTTGGCGATAGCACGATATCGATAGAAAACGGTGGCAATAGACCAGCAACAGGCGCTTCCCTCGCCTCGATGGCGAGGTTTCCGGAGCGATTGCCCATTTGATCATCAAGCATGGTTATAGCGTGACGAGACATTCCCCGAGCGGGACGGCAATCGATGAACCCAGAGTCGCGGAGTTGATCAGCGGCGAGCTGCTGACCTGTGACGTATCGGCCACCCTTGGCGATGCCATTCAGCGCATGCATGCCGCCAGGGCGAGTTCTGTACTGGTGACGCAGGACGATGAAATCCGCGGTATCTGGAGCGAAGGCGACGTGCGCCGCCTCGATCTGTCCGCCCCGAACCTGCTCGACGCGCCGGTTGCCCAATCGATGAGCAGCCCGGTGGTACGTATTGCCCACGAGGCCGGGCTCGACGAGGCTGTCTTGCTGATGAAGCGCCGACGCTTGCGCCGCCTGCTGGTGGAAGACGGCGAGGGGCGCCCGCTCGGCATGATCACCCAGGCAGATATCGTCCGGAGCCAGGGTGTTGAACACTACCTGGCGATACGCGACATCGGCTCGATCGTTTCCCATTCGCCGCTGGTGCTGGCGGCTTCACTGCCCCTGGAACAGGCCGTGATCCGCATGCGTGAAGCGAACGCCGACGCGGCGGTGATCGACCACGGCAACGGTGCGCTGGGCATTTTCACCGAGCACGACATGGTGGCATGGCTGGCGGGCGGACGCATGAGCTGCTGCCTGGGCGAGGCAGGGAGTTCGACCCTGCTGGCCAGGCCGCAGGGCATGGCGCTGGCGCAGGCCCTGGAGCTGCTGCGAGAGCAGGCGTTTCGCCATCTCGGCGTGCTCGACGAGCAGGGCGAGTTGCGTGGCCTGCTATCGTTCGCCGACATCATGGCCGGCTTCGAACACGAGATCGCGCTGCAGCTCAAGGAGACGCTGAAAGCGCGGGACAAAGCCCTGCGTGCCTCCGCGGAGCACCTGCGTCTTGCTCACCGGGTCATCAATGCCTCGATGGACAGCATCATGATCACCGATGCTCGCGGCGTCATTCAGTCGGTCAATCCCAGTTTCACCGTGGTGACCGGTTACAGCGCGGAGGAAGCCGTCGGCAATCGCCCCAGCATGTTGAGCTCCGGGCGTCAGACCAAGGCATTCTATTGCGACATGTGGAGCACCGTGCTGGAGCGGGACTACTGGCAGGGCGAGATCTGGAACCAGCGCAAGGACGGCGAGACCTATCCCGAATGGCTCACCATTACCGCAATCCGCGACGACGAGGGCCAGATCCAGCAGTTCGTGGCGATTTTCAGTGATATCTCCGATCGCAAGCGGCGGGAGGCAAAGCTTCACCGGCTGGCCAACTTCGACGACCTGACCGGCCTGGCCAACCGGCGGCTGTTCTTGAGCCGGCTCGAGCAGGCGCAGGCCAACGCTCGTGAGCGCGGCCACTGCATGGCAGTGCTGTTTCTCGATCTCGACCTGTTCAAGCGCATCAACGATACCCTCGGCCACCATGCCGGCGACCGGGTGATCTCTACCATCGCCACGCGCCTGCAGGCTTTGGCCGATGACGGCGAGTCGGTGGCACGCCTCGGCGGTGACGAGTTCGCCGTACTCATTCACGAGATAGCGCATCCCGACGCGCTCGAAGCCCAGGCGGCGCGGCTGCTGGAAAGCCTCTGCCGTCCGATCGAAGTGCTCGGCCACACGCTCAGCGTGTCGGCCAGTATCGGCATCGGTCTCTACCCCGAAGACGGCGAGAGCGCTGAAATTCTGCTCAAGCATGCCAACACCGCGATGTCGCGTGCCAAGGAGGCGGGCCGCAACCAGTGGTGCTTCTACCAATCGGACATGGGGGAGCACGACCAGCGGGCGCTGACGCTGGAGCAGAGCCTGCGCCGGGCGCTCGACAACGATGCGCTAGAGGTGGTCTATCAGCCCCAGGCGGCGCTGGAAGACAAACGCCTGGTCGGCTTCGAGGCGTTGCTGCGCTGGAACGATCCCGAACTGGGTGTCGTGTCACCGCAGCAATTCATTCCGCTGGCCGAGAAGCTCGGCATGATCGATCGTATCGGTCGCTGGGTATTGGATCGCGTCTGTGCCCAGCTTCATGCCTGGCGACACCTGGCACGCGTGCCGGTAGCAGTCAACGTCTCGGCGCTGCAGCTCAGCGATCGGCGCTTCGTCGACGACGTCGAAAGGTGTCTGGCGCGTTATGCGCTGTCGCCGGAGCTGATCGAGCTGGAACTGACCGAGAGCGCCTTGCTGCCGAATTCCGAGACGACGCATCGAATGTTGCAGCGACTGCGGGACCGCGGCATTCGCCTGCTGATCGACGACTTCGGCACCGGTTATTCGTCGCTGGCCTATCTGCGCCAGTTGCCGATCAGTACACTCAAGATCGACGCCAGCTTCGTCCGGCAACTGCCTGACAGTTACAAAGATGGCGAGCTTGTCGGCGCGATCCTCGCCATGGCCAACGCGCTGGGGCTAGACGTGATCGCCGAAGGGGCGGAAACCGACGCCCAGGCCGATTTCCTGCGCGCGAAAGGTTGCAAGATCGTTCAGGGCTACTGGCTGTCGCGACCGCTGGCCGCGAATGCCGCCAGCGAATGGCTGGGTCGCCTTTCTACCGACGATGCCTCGCCATAGACGCCGCATCACGATATCGGCGATCGTGGCGCGCCGTGACCACCGGCGCGGCCGTGCATGAAACGGCAACAGCTTCTGGGGCATGAAACGGCAACAGCCCTTGGGGATACGGTTCACATCAGTGAGCGCGCCACGATCACCACCACCCCGAAAGTCAGTACACCACCCACCACCGGCCAGCCGAGCGAGCGGGTTCGCCGCCAGATCGCCAGCGTCACTCCCAGTCCGATGACGGTCGCGAGCCAACCGGCGGCATCCGGCGTGCGCGGCACCAGTGATACGCCGAGTACCGCCGCGATCATCATCGGCCCCAGGATCACCAGCCACTTGGGCAAGGCGTCGACGGGGCCATCCGCCTCGCTGCGCGTCAGACGCTTCTGCATCCAGAGCAGGGGCAGGAGCCGGATCAGATAGGTGCCCAGTGCGGCCACGATCATGCCGATCCAGAGTTCGAGACTCATGATGGACGCCCCTCTCTAGTCGTCCCCTTGTCAGTCGTTCCCTTGTCCGTTCCGGCCGTTTCCGGCAGACGAATCATGTAGAAGCAGAGCGCACCGCAGGCTGCGGCCAGCGGGATGCCGATATTGGTCAACCCGACCAGCGTGCAGACGAGCGCCGCGGCGACGCTGACACTCAATGAGGCAGCCCAACGTTTCGAAGTGAATCGCGGCACGATCAACACCAGAAACAGTGCGGGCAGGGCGAAAGGCATGACTTCGCCGAGCAACGGCCAGCGGCTGGTCAACCATTCGCCGCCGACAGCGCCCAGCAGGGAACCGGCAATCCAGCTGAGCCAGGCCAGCATCGCGGCGCCGAAGAACCAGCCGACGCGCTGATGCTCCGGCAGCTGCGGCAGCCGGCTGTGGGCGAGGGCGAAGACCTGGTCGGTCAGGCCGTGCATCAGCCACGGCCACCAGCGGCTCTTGGGTAGCCAGGGCGCGATGTTGGGCGCGTAGACGACGTGGCGCACGTTGATCAGCAGCGTCATCGCCACGGTCAGCCATAGCGGCGAGCCGCTGGCGGCCATGCCGACGAACAGGAACTGCGAGGCGCCGGCATAGATCAGCGTCGAAATCGCCATCGTTTCGGCGGTGCTGAAACCGGCCTGGGTGGAGATCAGCCCGAACGAGATCGCCACCGGGATATAGCCGCCCAGCAGTGGAATCGCCTCACGGATGCCGATCAGCCAGCCACGGGGCCGGCGCGAGTGTTCGGTGTCAGCCATTCGATTCGTCTTCCCTGGCGTAAACGATAGTGACCAGCAGCGTCGCTGCGACGTCGCTGGTGCGATAGTCATGCGGGCGATCGGCACGGAAGGTGAAGAGCTCGCCGGCAGCGAGCTGGCGCTCCGCTCCCGTGGGGCCGGCGGCTATCCACCCTTCGATCACCTGGAGCGTTTCCCTCGTTCCGGAGGCGTGGCCCTCGGCGCGTCGGCAGGTGTGGGGCGCGCAGCGCATCAGGTAGGCGTCCACCGCCGGTTCGCCGCGGCCTTGGCTCTGCTCGATCAACTGCACGCTGACGCCACTGTCTTCCACGGATGTTGCAATCGGCGCGATCAGGGTGCCGAACGGCACTCGTAGCTGCCGTGCCAGCCGCCACAGGGTGTCGATGGTGGGGTTGCCATTGCCCTGTTCGAGGCGCGACAGATTCGACTTGGCAATCGCCGCCTGGCCGGCGAGCTGGGACAGGGAAAGTCCGCGCGCCTGACGGAGCGCCTGAAGATGTCGCCCCAGGGTTTCCAGTGAAATCTCGTCCATGGTCTTTGCGGTTCACGTCGTTCTATATATCGAACGTTCTATATAAAGAACGGATCCGCGTCGGTCAATAGGGCTTTCGAGGGGGCAAGGACTGTCGCACAGGGGACAGTCGGCGTGACGCAATCGGAACACTGGGATTCGCTTTCGGTCGGCGGATGGAGCGAGCGCGGGGATATGCTGCGCAGAACGGTCGCCCCGGCGCTTCATCACGACCTTCCAGCAACCAGCCGACTTGCCGGGGGCGCGCAACCGAAGAGGAACTTTCCATGTCGATGCCATCTCTCCACGACGACGCCATCATCATCGATGGTCTGATCATCGCCAAGTGGGACCGCGCCCTGTTCGAGGACATGCGCAAGGGTGGCCTGACCGCCGCCAACTGCACGGTGTCGGTGTGGGAGGATTTCGAATCCACCGTCGATAACATCGTCAGCGTCAACCGGCTGATGCGCGACAACGCCGAACTGGTACGACCGGTAACCACCACGCGGGATATCACCCGGGCCAAGGAAGAGGGCAAGACCGGCATCATCCTGGGTTTCCAGAATGCCTACGCCTTCGAGGACAAGCTGGGCTACGTCGAGATATTCAAGAAGCTCGGTGTCGGCATTACTCAGCTCTGCTACAACACCCAGAACCTGGTCGGCACCGGCTGCTACGAACGCGATGGCGGGCTCTCCGGCTACGGCCGCGAAGTGATCGCCGAGATGAACCGGGTCGGTATGATGTGCGATCTCTCCCACGTCGGTTCGAAGACCTCCGAAGAGGTCATTCTCGAATCGAAAAAACCGGTCTGCTATTCCCACTGCCTGCCCACCGGGCTCAAGGAACATCCCCGCAACAAGTCCGACGATGAACTCAAGTTCATTGCCGATCACGGCGGTTTCGTTGGCGTCACCATGTTCACGCCATTTCTCAAGGCCGGCGTCAACGCCACGGTCGAGGACTACGTCGAAGCGATCGTCTACATCATGAACATCGTCGGCGAAGACGCGATCGGTATCGGCACCGACTTCACCCAGGGCCAGGACGAAGCCTTCTTCGAATGGCTGACACACGACAAGGGCTACGCCCGGCGCCTGACCCGCTTCGGCGAGATCATCAATCCCAAGGGCATCCGTACCATCGGCGAGTTCCCCAACCTGACCCAGGCGCTGCTGGATCACGGGCTTTCCGAGCCGGTGGTGCGGAAGATCATGGGGGAGAACTGGGTTCGAGTCTTGAAGGATGTCTGGGGCGAGTAGCAGCGACGAGCTTCGAGCCGCGAGCAGCGAGCAGGTTAGTGAGTTTTTGAGTTTGGTGCTCGATAACGCAAAAGCCCAAAGATCTTGCTCGTACCTTCTGTTTTAGCGTCCGCAGCCGACGATTTCTTGCTCGAAGCCCGAAGCCCGAAGCCCGAAGCCCGAAGCCCGAAGCCCGAAGCCCGAAGCTCAAAGAACAATTTCCGAGGTAAACGAGATGACTGCAATGGCCCCTGAACTGCCGATCAGCGTGGACAGCGAAACCGGTGTCTGGACCACCGATGCGCTGCCGATGCTTTATGTGCCGCGGCACTTCTTCATCAACAATCACGTGGCAATCGAACAGGCTCTGGGTGTCGAGACCTACGCGAAGATCCTCTACGACGCCGGCTACAAGTCGGCCTGGTACTGGTGCGAGAAGGAGGCCGAGCTGCACGGCCTCGAGGGCGTGGCGGTGTTCGAGCACTACATGAATCGACTGTCACAGCGCGGGTGGGGAAAGTTCGTCACCGAAGCGATCGATCTGGAGGCGGGGACGGCGAAGGTGCGCCTGGAACACTCCTGCTTCGTCTACCAGCTCGGCAAGACCGGCAAGCGCGAGGAGTACCTGTTCACCGGCTGGTTCGCCGGCGCCATGGACCAGATCCTGGCTGCGCGCGCCATCGATCTCCGCACCCGTGCCGAACAGACCCAGAGCGGCGCGGAAGCCGGCTGTGACGTGGGCTATTTCGAGGTCAGCGCCCTCTAGGCGCGACATCGTTTCTGATAACGAGACCCTGAATTCATGGTGACCGAGATCGATTTGGAAAGCCGGTGAGACGCCCGCTTTCGAGTCGGTCCATGTGAGGTGATTGCGATGGCATACGAGGCACTGTTCAAGCCGATACAGATCGGCAAGTTGACCATTCGCAATCGCGTGGTCAGTACCGCACACGCCGAGGTCTACGCCACCGACGGCGGCATGACCACCGAGCGTTATGTCAGGTACTACGAAGAGAAGTCGAAGGGCGGCGTGGGGCTCGCCATCTGCGGCGGCTCCTCGCCGGTTTCCATCGACAGCCCCCAGCAGTGGTGGAGTTCGGTCAATGTCTCCACCGACCGCATCATTCCCCACTTTCAGAATCTTGCCGATGCCGTTCACAAGCACGGCGGCAAGATCATGATCCAGATCACCCACATGGGCCGGCGTTCGCGCTGGGACGGCCACCACTGGTCGACGCTGCTGTCGCCTTCCGGCATCCGCGAGCCCGTCCACCGCGCCACCTGCAAGACCATCGAGGAAGAGGAGATCTGGCGCATCATTGGCGATTTCGCCCAGGGCGCGCGTCGGGTGAAAGAGGGCGGGTTGGACGGCTGCGAGCTCTCCGCCGTCCACCAGCATCTGATCGATCAGTTCTGGAGCCCGCGCGTCAACAAGCGCACCGATCAGTGGGGCGGCAGCTTCGAGAACCGCATGCGCTTCGGCATGGAGGTGCTCAAGGCGGTGCGCGCCGAGGTCGGCGACGATTTTTGTGTCGGCATGCGCATCTGCGGCGACGAATTCCACCCCGACGGCCTCTCCCAGGACGACATGAAGCAGATCGCCGCCTACTACGACGCCACCGGCATGGTCGATTTCTTCGGCGTCGTCGGCTCCGGCTGCGACACTCACGACACGCTGGCCAACGTCATTCCCAACATGTCCTACCCGCCGGAGCCGTTCCTGCATCTGGCGGCGGGGATCAAGGAAGTGGTCTCGGTGCCGGTGATCCACGCCCAAAACATCAAGGACCCGACCCAGGCCGAACGCGTGCTCGAGGGCGGCTATGTCGATCTGGTCGGGATGACCCGCGCCCATATCGCCGACCCGCACCTGATCGCCAAGGTCAAGGCCGGCAACGTGGATCGGATTCGTCAGTGCGTCGGCGCCAACTACTGCATCGATCGCCAGTATCAGGGGCTCGATGTGCTCTGCATCCAGAATGCGGCGACCTCGCGGGAGTACCTGGGCCTGCCGCACGTCATCGAGAAGACCACCGGGCCACGACGCCGCGTCGTCGTGGTCGGTGGCGGCCCCGGCGGCATGGAAGCGGCACGGGTCGCTGCCGAACGGGGCCACGACGTCACGTTGTTCGAGGCCGAACCGCAACTGGGCGGACAGATCACGCTGGCGGCGAAGGCGCCACAGCGCGACCAGATCGCCGGCATCACCCGCTGGTACGAGATGGAGCTATCGCGCCTCGGCGTCGATATCCAGTTGGAAACACGCGCCGATGATTCGATGATCCGCGATCGGCAGCCGGACGTGGTGGTTCTCGCCAACGGCGGCCATCCGTTCCTGGAGCAAGTCCCCGAGTGGGGCGCGGAGGAAGGGCTGGTAGTCAGCAGCTGGGACATCCTTTCGGGCAAGGTCGAGCCGGGCAAGAACGTGCTGATCTTCGACACCATGTGTGAATTCAGCGGCATGTCGACGGCGGATTACTGTGCCAGCCAGGGCGCCACGGTGGAGATCGTCACCGACGACACCAAGCCCGGCGTGGCGATCGGCGGCACCACCTTTCCGACCTACTACCGCAGCCTCTACCAGAACGCCGTGGTGATGACCGGCGACCTGGCACTGCACAAGGTCTACCGCGAAGGCGACAAGCTGGTGGCGCTGCTGGAGAACGAATACACCGGCGAGTTTGAAGAGCGGGTGGTCGATCAGGTGATCGTCGAAAACGGCGTGCGCCCGGACGAATCGCTCTACTACGCGCTCAAGGAGCGTTCGCGCAATCGCGGCCAGATCGATCTCGAAGCGCTCTACGCGATCAAGCCGCAGCCGACGCTTGCCGAAAGTGGCGAGTTCGCGCTGTTCCGGCTGGGAGACTGCGTGGCGCCGAGGAATACGCATGCGGCGATCTATGATGCGTTGCGATTATTGAAAGATCTGTGAGCCACGAGCCACGAGCCACGAGCCACGAGCCACGAGCCACGAGCCACGAGCCACGAGCGGAAGAGCTGTAAGCCATAAGCTTTAAGCTGTAAGAAAAATCAAAAACCAAAACTGTTTGATCTGGCAGGTGGAAGCGGTTGTTTGCCTGGCTTACGGCTTACGGCTTACGGCTTACGGCTTACGGCTTACGGCTTACGGCTTACGGCTTACGGCTTACGGCTTACGGCTTACGGCTTACGGCTTACGGCTTACGGCTTACGGCTTCTGTATGAGGCGGCCAAACGAGGAGCAGAACATGTTGCAGACGCTACTCCCCATTCTGATCTTCGCGGCGCTGATCGTGGGTGCTATCGGTGCGGCGCGTCGCATCCGCCTGTGGCGCCAGGGCCAGCGCACGCCGGTGGGCTGGGCTCGCATTCTGCGGATGCCGAAGCGTTATCTGGTCGATCTTCACCATGTCGTCGCCCGGGACAAGGCGATGGCACATACCCACGTGGCGACCGCCGGGGGCTTCGTGGCGGCGATGGCGTTGGCGATCGTCGTCCACGGCCTCGGCTGGCGCAATCCGCTTCTCGGTGGCCTGCTGCTGGCGGCAAGCGCGGTGATGTTCGTGGGCGCGCTGGCGGTCAATCGCCGTCGTATCCATCCGCCGGCCAGGCCGTTCCCCGAAAAGCTTTCGAAAGGCCCGTGGCAGCGGCTCTCCAGGAGTCTGCTCGCCTATTCGGTGGGGATGTTCCTGGTCAGCCTGCCGCTGGTGGGTATCGGTCCTGTCGTTTTCGGTGGTGGCGTACTGGCGATCGTCCTGATCGCGCTCGTCGCCTGGGGCGTGCTGGAACTGGTCGTCGGCATGGGCTGGGGCGGGCCGATGAAGCACGCCCTCGCCGGCTCGCTGCACCTGGCTTTTCACCGACGTCCGGAACGTTTCGACGATCGGCAGGCCCATGCCGGATCGACTAACACGCATGACGCTCATCGCGGCAGCCGATCGACGGCGCTGTTCCCGCTCGATCTGACCGCGCCGAAGCTGGGCGTGGAAAAGCCGGCGGATTTCCAGTGGAATCAGCTGCTGGGCTTCGATGCCTGCGTGCAGTGCGGCCGTTGTCAGGCGGTATGTCCGGCATTCGCGGCGGGGCAGCCGCTCAATCCCAAGAAGCTGATCCAGGACATGGTCGTCGGTATGGCCGGCGGCTCCGATACGGGCTATGCCGGCGCCGGCTATCCCGGCATCGAGATAGGTAAACACCAGGGGGCGCCGGAACAGGCCATCGTGCCTCAGCTTGTCGAGGCAGAAACGCTGTGGGCCTGTACGACGTGTCGCGCCTGCGTCGAGGAGTGCCCGATGCTGATCGAGCACGTCGATGCCATCGTCGACATGCGCCGTTTTCTCACGCTGGAAAAGGGCGAGACGCCGGAAAAGGGCGCGGTGGCGATCGACAACCTGATCGCCACCGACAACCCCGGCGGGCTGGACAACGCCTCGCGCCTCGACTGGGCGGCGGATCTGGAATTGCCCCGCATTCAGACTCGGCCCGAGGGCGTCGACGTGCTGCTGTGGCTGGGCGATGGCGCTTTCGACATGCGCAATCAGCGCACACTGCGCGCGCTGGTCCAGATCCTGCGTGCCGGCGGCGTCGATTTTGCCGTGCTCGGCGATGAGGAGCGGGACAGCGGCGATGTCGCCCGGCGCCTGGGCGACGAGGCGACCTTCCAGCGTCTCGCCGAGCGCAATATCATCACGCTCTCGCGCTACCGCTTCCAGCGCATCGTGACGGTGGACCCGCACAGCTTTCATGTGCTGGGCCGCGAATATCCCGATTTCGGCGGCAAATATCGGGTGCTGCACCACTCCACCTTCATCGCCGAGCTGTTCGACGCCGGTCGTCTAACGATCAGGCCGGCCGAGCGCAAGGAGACGGTGACCTATCACGACCCCTGCTATCTGGGGCGCTACAACGGCGAATTCGCTGCGCCGCGACGGATACTCGAGGCACTCGGCATCGAGATCGCCGAGATGGAACGCTCCGGATTCCGCTCGCGCTGCTGCGGCGGCGGTGGCGGGGCGGCGCTTTCCGACGTGCCCGCCGATCTCCCAGGTCGCGCGCGCATCCCCGACATGCGCATGGAGGACGCGCGCGCCACGGGGGCCACCACGGTCGCCGTCGCCTGCCCGCAATGCACCGCGATGCTGGAAGGCGTGGTCGAGCCGCGGCCGCAAATCAAGGATCTGGCCGAGCTGGTGGCCGATGCGCTGGTAACGCCGGCATCGGCCGAGCCCGAAGCGAGTGTCGCTGTCTCGAGCCCGAGTCGCGAGGAGGAACCGGCATGAACGTCAGACGCATCGACCCCTACGCCGAACGGATCCGGCGCAATCGGCTCCACCCGCGCCATCAGGAGTTCGCGCGTCCCGCCTGGCGCTGGGCCGGCCCCAACGGGGTGACACGAATCGATCCGCATGCGATCGGCGCCCTCGGCCCCAACGGCATCAGGCGGATCGATCGCAGCGGCGCCGTCGTCGAGACGCAGCCGCTGGCATCGTCACCAATCGAGAGCGGACCTTCGCGCCGCATGGTGGTGATCGACGATCCGGCCGGCTTCGTCATGGTGGTGCCGGAGTGCCCGGAAGGGCGACTGAGCGATCACGACCGGGATCTGTTCGGTCTGGCCAGGCAGTTGGCCGATGGGCAGACGCTCGCTGTCACGGCGGTCACGTTCCAGGGCGCGGTGGCGGGGCTGGAAGAGGCCGGCGCCGACCGCTGGATCGACCTGTCGGCTACCGTCGATGGCGACACCCACGATCCGGAATCGCGTCTCGCGGCGCTGGTGAGCGTGGAGGCGGCCATGTCGCCACGGCATTGGCTGTTCGCGGACAGCTTCCCCGGCGGCGGCGATCTTGGCCGGCGTCTGGCGGCGCGGCTTTCCCGTTCTTCCAGTCATGGCGCCAACGCGCGAGCGGCGACGCGGGTGTGGCAGGTCGCCGAGGGTCTTGCCCTGTCGCGGGCGGGAGATCGGCAGGATATCCAGCGCGAACTCCCGCGTATTCTGCTGGCCCTGCCCGAGTGCGCCAAGCCGGTCAGCGAGACGCGGCACGAGGCGCGGCCAGTGTCGATCGATGCGGTCGGCTCCATGCCCTCGGCCATGACATCGAGCATGACCGCGGTCGGAGTCGTCGACCTCGGCCGGGTCGCGGTGGACCCGCAGCAGATTCCGCTGTCCCAGGCGCCGTTCATTCTCTCCGGCGGGCGCGGTGTCGGCGATTGGGCGGGTTTCCATCACGCCGCCGAGGTGCTGGGGGCCAGCGAGGGCGCCTCGCGGGTGGCCGTCGACGACGGCAACATGCCCCGCGCTCGGCAGGTCGGGGCGACGGGAACGTTCGTCTTCGCCAGTTGCTACATCGCGGTGGGGATCTCCGGCGCGGTGCAGCATCTTCAGGGTATCGCCAAATGCCAGCGGGTCGTCGCGATCAACCGCGACCCTGGATGCGATATGGTCAAGCGCGCCGATCTGGCGCTCATCGTCGATGGCGATGCCGTGCTGGCGGCCGTGTGCGAACGGTTGGGCCAGCCGCGTGCCGCCGAGCCGTCCGAAGCTGTGTCAGAGGCCGGGTCCGGGGCCTTGTCGAAAGAGGAGCACTATCATGACGCCGCCTGATGCTGCCGCATGCCCGGTCGTGGCGCTGGTCTCCAGCGGACGACATCCGGTTTCCGGGCGGCCGGGACGCGCCCGGGAGGATGCGCGAGCCGTCGAGATGGGGTTGACGCTGGCCGGGGCGCGCCTGCAACTCGTCCATGCAGGCAACGCCGAGGAGCCTGCGCTGCGCGACTATCTGGGTATGTATCATGGACTGGACGATTCTGCCGTCCAGGGAGAGCTGGCGCTGCTGCCGATGACACCCGCCGACGATGCCGTGCCGTTGCTGGCGACATGGCTGGCGGAAAGCGGCTGTCGGCTGGTGCTTGCCGGGCAGCGCGCCGAATGTGGCGAGGGCTCCGGGCTGCTGCCCTATCTGCTCGCCGAACGGCTGGGCTGGACGATCGTGTCTGGCGCCGCCACGATCGAGCGGGTCGACGTGGATCGCGTCACTCTGCTGCAGGTGCTGCCGCAGGGGCAGCGCCGCCGGCTGGAGGTGTCGCTGCCTTGCCTGATCACCGTCGATGCCCTGGCACCCTCACCGCGCCAGAGCGCTTTTGGCCCGGCAAGACGGGGCCGCGTTCGCGTGGTCGACGGGCTGACCGCCGAAGAGGATTCGGCCAGCGGCGAATGGCGATGGCAGCCGGCACGGGCCCGCCCCAAGCGGCTCAAGATCGTCAAGTCCGGCAATGCGCGGGATCGCTTCCGAGCCGCGGCGGCCAGGTCGTCGGCTGGCGGCCAGGTGCTGACCGATCTGACCCCCGAACAGGCGGCCGATAGGCTAATTGCCTATCTGCGCGAAGAGAAGATACTAAGTGAAGAGAAGATACTGGGCGATGAGATGCCGTGATCGAGCAGCTTCGGCATTCTCGACGAGGACAGCTGGCCAGTGGACGACATGATCGGTCCTTCGCCAGCGCGAGAGGTAAACCAACGACCGAACGGGAGACGAGACATGATGATCGTCGATCTTATCGATGGGGAAGATTTTCGTCAGCGGCTGACTTCGCTGGGCGTGCGTATCCCCGAAGAGGCGTGCCCCGAGACCTGTGCCCGGCTGGCGGCGGGTTGCCATCGTGCCAGAGGTGTCGAAGGGCTGGAACCGGCCATTCGCGACCTGATGCAGCACACCGACGTGATGTTGCCGTCGGTTCGGGAGGCGATAGAGCGCCATCTGTTGCCCGCATTCAACGGTGCCTGATCATCCGGCAACGTCAAAGTCTTCGCAACCCCCACATGAAGTAGACGCCGCCGATCAGCGCGGCGATCAGTCCCGCCGGCAGTTGATAGGGGAAGAACAGATTCCTGCCCAGCCAGTCGGCGGTCACCATCACCAGCATCCCCAGTAGCCCGGCACCGAGCAGTTGGTGGCGGGCGCCATGGAATCCCATCAGGCGTGCCATGTGCGGGGCCATGAGCCCGATGAACGAGAGCGGGCCGATCACCAGCGTCGCCGCGACCGTCAGCAGGGCCACCAGCGCGAGCAACACCAGGCGGCTCCGGTCCACGTCCATGCCCAGCGCCTTGGCGGTGGGGGCACCCAGCGGCAGCAACGTAAGCCAGCGCTGCAATGGCAGCGCCAGCGCGAACAGCATGATCGCGATGACCACGATCCAGGCGCTGGAGGTGAGGCTGGCGTAGTAGGTCGAGCCGCCGAGCCAGGAGAGCAGCTGTTGCGCACGCGGGTCTTCACTGGCCAGCACGATGGCGCGCATCGCATCCAGCAGCGACGAAATGGCGATCCCGGTCAGCAGCAGCCTTTCCGGCGCGAAGCCACTGCGACGGTTGCAGGCGATCAGGACCAGCAGGGCCACGGTCGCGCCGCTGAATCCCATCACGGACCCGCTGAGCGGGGCGATGCCCAGAGGCAGCAGCATTAGCGCGATGACGCCGATCGCCACGCCGGCGCTGATGCCCAGGACTTCCGGGCTGGCCATGGGGTTGCCGGTCATCCGCTGCAGCAGCGTGCCGGCGACGGCCAGCATCAGCCCGGCCGCGGCGGCGGTAGCGACACGGGGCAACCGCCAGTCGACGATCAGCGCCAAGTCGTCGAGACCGGCCAGGCTGGGATATTTCGAGTGGCTGTCGAGCATGAAGCCGACGACGAGGGCCAGCGCGCAGGCGATGAGCGTCATCGCGCCCAGCGCCCACAGGCGATGGCGAGGATGCGCAAGGCGCGGCAGCGTCAGGCCCGTGCTGGGAGTCGGCCGGGAGCCGCCGACTTTGAGTCGTGGCAGCAGCCAGAGCAGCAGCGGAGCGCCGAGGGCCGCGGTCATGGCGCCCGTCGGCAGCAGGGAAGCGGTGAACGGGGCGAGCTGCTGCACGGCGAGATCCGTTACGGCGAGCAGGAGCGCGCCCAGGATCATCGACCAGACGAGTCGCTGGGGCAGCGTGCGGGCACCGGACAGGCGCGCGATGGCCGGCGAAGCCAGGCCGATGAAGCCGATCAGCCCGATCGCGCTGACCACGCAGGCCGTAATGAAGATACCCAGCCCCAGGCCGGCGAAGCGTAGCTTGCGTAGCGAGATGCCCAGGCTCCGGGCGCCATCCTCTTCCAGATCGAGCAGCGACAGCGGGCGCAGCAGCAGAAGCGCCAGCACCACCACGATACCCAGGCGCAGAAGCAAGAACTGCGTGTCGTGCCAGTTGTCCTGAGCGAGCGCCCCCGCTCCCCAGATGAATAGCCCCGACAGGCTCTCCTGATGGAAAAGCAGCAGCGCACTGTTGATGGCGCTGAAGTAGAGGCTGACCACCATGCCGGACAGCACCACCACCATCGGCGCCAGCCGTCGCTTCCAGGAGAGCGCGAAGACCAGCAGCGTTGCCGCGATGCCGCCCAGTAGCGCGATCCATTCGCGTCCGGCCAGCATCCAGCTCGGCGCCCATAGCGTGGCGATGACCAGCGCCAACTGCGCGCCGCTGGTGACCCCCAGGGTTGCCGGGGAAGCCAGCGGGTTGCGCAGTACCTGCTGCATCAGGCAGCCCGCCAGCGCCAGGGCGGCACCGCCCAGCAGCGCGACCAGTAGCCTCGGGGCGAAGGTATAGTGCATCACGATCTGCCGAATCTGGTCATCGTCCGGAGAGAGGATCGCCTGCCACCAGTGTCCCGAGAGGTCGGCAAACTGAGTCTGCAAGGTGGCGGCCCCCAGGCACACCGCCAACAGCAACAGGGCTAGGGCGAACCAGGCCGGCGAGCGGGCACGAAGCGTCATGGCGCGCCTTCCTCGGTTGCCGGGTCCGCGGGCGGGATCCTGTCGCTGACGGCGACCAGCGAGCGGGCGAGCCGCTGCAGAGAGATCAACCCGCCGTAGGGCCAGATGGGCTCGATGAAGCTCACGCGACCTTCACGCACCGCCGGCAGATGCTGCCAGATCCGATTGTCTTTCAGTGCCTCGCCGACACCGCGTGGATACGGTTCGATGACGACGATCCGTGCATCGGGTCGCTCGGCCAGGCGGTCGATCGGGATGCTGGCATAACCCCAGGCATTGGTGGGGCCCGTCCAGGCGTTGGTCAGATCGGTGCGGGAGAAGAGCGTGCCCACCGTGTTGCCGTGGCCGAAGACACGCACGTGCTGCGCGTCGCTGAACTGGACGATGTAGAGCGGCGCCTTGAAGCCCTGCAATGCCCGGGCTGTCTCTTCCAGCACCTGATCGGTTTCGGCGATCAACGCCTCCGCCTGCGGCTCGCGGTCGGTCAGCTGCGCGATTTTGCGGGTCATGGCCAGCGTCGCTTCGTAAAACGGCGCGTCGGTATAGAAGTTGTCGATCATCCTGACCGGCATCAGCCGTTCGAGACGGGCATTGTCGCGGGAGAACAGCGCGCTGGTCAGCAGCAGATCGGGCGGATTCTGGGCCAGCAGTTCGAGATTGGGCTCGTTGCGCAGGCCGATATCCAACGTCGAATCAGGAATCGGGGGTGCCTTGACCCAGGCGTTGTAATTGGGGATATCGGAAACCGCATAGGGCACGACGCCAAGCGCAATCAGCGTTTCCGCGACCGTCCAGTTGGCGGCGGCGATCCGCAATGGCGGCGAACCGGCATTCGCTGGCGTGCTCGCAAGTGCGGTAGCCAACCCCAGCAGCACGGTCATGGCGAGTGCAAGGAGAGCAGGGATAGGACGGGCACGCGACAAGATGACGGGTTCCTGGCAACGGGAAACGATGACGCAGACGCCCGCTGACTCGAGAGGGCGCTGGAAGCGGCGTTGGGCGGTGATGGTAGATCGAATGACAATCGTTATCAATCGAGGAGAGTGAGCGAAAGCGAATTGCTGATACACATAGTAATGATTGTTATTTACAATGATATGCGAGAATAATCGCCGGTCGGACGCCGCCGGCTTCCACCACGTCATGAACGGGCACTCGATCCGATGAAATCAGGGAACACCTTTGCCGCCGTCGGCGGTTCGTTGCTGTTGATCTACGCCGGAAATGCTCTCGCGCAGGAGTCGACAGTCAACAACGATACGGTGGTCGTTACCGGGACGGCGCTCAAGGTCGATACGCCGCTGCTGGAAACGCCACGCGCGACCTCCGTCGTCAGCGACTCGGAACTGGAGAAACGATCGGTCAACAGATATGACCAGGTGCTGCGTTATCGTTCCGGCGCACTGTCTTCGCCCTATGGTAACGACGCCAAGGCGGACTGGTTCTTTTTTCGGGGGTTCTCGGGCGAGGATTCGACCTATCAGGATGGCTTGCGTCTGTTCCGCGAGGCTGGCTACCTGTGGTGGAAGACCGAGCCGTTCGGCCTCGAACGGGTCGATTTTCTGAAGGGGCCGGCCTCGATTCTCTATGGTGAGGCGCCTCCCGGCGGTATCGTCAACGCCGTCAGCAAGCGGCCGACGGAAGAGACGCAAGGGTTGTTCGAGATCCAGGGCGGTAACAAAGGGCATCGCCAGGTCGGCATCGATACGTCCGGTCCGGTCACCGACAGCGGTGATGTGCGCTACCGTTTTGTCGGTCTGTTTCGAGATCAGGACGGTGAACTCGATGGCACCGATAACGAGCGGGTCTATTTTGCTCCGAGCCTGGCGGTGGATCTCTCCGATGACACCACGCTGACGCTGCTGGCCAGCTATCAGCGCGATCACGGCACGCCCGCCAACGTATTCTATCTGCCTTACGGCTCCGTCAATGATACGCCTTTTGGCAAGGTGGATCGGGATACGGACCTCGGTGACAACGACAACGATCGTCTCGAGCATGAGCAGATCGCGGTTGGCTATGAGCTCGAGCACACTTTCAACGATACCTGGGAATTCCAGCAGAACGCACGTCTCGCTTCCCTGGACCTGTTTCTGCGAACCGCTTACCCCTCGTATATGCTCGATGATCGTACCGCGCAGCGTGGCCTGACCTATCGCGACGGTAGCTACGACGCCTTTACCATCGACAACCGCATGATCGGTAGCTGGTATACGGATAACACCGAAAACACGTTGTTGGTGGGCTTGGATTATCAGCATCTGGATGCCGACTATCTCAGTCGCGACAACTTCGCCTACGACACCATCGATATCTTCGATCCTCACAATAGCGGTGTCGGTGAACCCGGCGATCCGACCTACTACGATCAGGGCAAGGAGCAGATCGGCGTCTATGTGCAGGATCAGTTGCGCCTCTACGATCGCTGGATTCTGCTCGCCGGGGCACGGCACGATAGCGTCGACGTGACCAACAAGCAGGACGGCGGCGAAGACCAGAGTTATGACGATACCCAGATGTCCTACACCGGCGGGGTCATGTATCTGGGCGACTACGGGCTGTCGCCGTATCTAAGCTACAGCGAGTCATTCACGCCCAATATCGGCAATGACCTGAACGGTGATACCTACCAGTCTAGCGAGGGTAAACAGTGGGAGCTAGGGCTCAAGTACGCGCCCAATTGGCTGGACGGCTATGTCACCGCGGCCGTGTTCGATCTCAAGGAGAGCGACACGCTCTATCCCAGTGGAGGGGCTTCCAGCAACCAGGGCGGGGAACGTCACTCGCGCGGTTTCGAACTGGAGGGCGTGGGCTACGTCACCGACAATCTTCAGGTTACTGCGGCCTATACTTATACCGATGTGACGTTGGATGTCAGCGATACCCAGAAAGAGCTTCGTGCCGGACTGATTCCGCGCCATCAGGCATCGCTATGGCTGGATTACGACTTTGCACAGGGTGCGTTGAAGGGGGTGGATCTGGGTGCCGGGGTGCGCTATGTCGGCACCAGCGTGGACTCGCCTCAATACAGCGACACGAAAGTGGCGGCCTACACGCTGTATGACGCGATGGCGAGCTACGATATCGATTCCCACTGGACCGCTCAGGTCAACGTGACCAATCTGACGGATGAAGATTATGTCAGCGGCTGTGACTACTGGTGCTACTACGGTGAGTCCCGCAGCGTTATCGGCAGTCTGAAATATCGTTGGTAATACAGTTTCCGCACCGAACGAGAGCCCGGCCCAACGCCGGCTTTGTCGCCAATCTCAGGCGCCCCGGACGGGGCGCCTTTTTCGTTGGTGAGTTCGTCGGTGAATCCTGGACTGGACGAGATAGAACTATTGCGAAGCGACCTGCAAGTGGCTCGATGTCTCGATGCCGAGATTGGCCCTCAACGTTTCGCTGTACCAGTCGATGAAGTCGATCACGCCGAATTCGTAGGTCTTCGAATAAGGTCCCGGCTGATACGCCAGCGAATTGATGCCGAGCTGGTTTTCCTCGGCAAGACGCCGGTCCTGGTCGTTGGTGGCATCCCAGACCTGGCGCAGGCGCTCGGGGTCATAGTCGACCCCTTCGACGGCATCCTTGTGAACCAGCCATTTGGTGGTGACCAGTGTCTCCTGCGGGCCCAGCGGCAATACGCGGAAGACCACGGCGTGATCGCCCATGAAATGGTTCCACGAATTGGGCAGATGCAGGATGCGCAGCGAACCCATGTCCGCGTTGGGAATACGCCCCATCAGTTTGTTGCAGCCGGGTTTGCCATCCAGGGTCATCGAGACGACGCCGTCGATCAATGGCGTGCGGGTGAGGCGGTTGCGCTTGCCGAATCGCGCCAGTTGCCAAGGTACTTCGCAGGCGGTCCAGTCGGCCTGCTTGCGGGCGACCAGATCGCGATATTCGCCGGTGGAGCGCGGATCGTCGGTGTCGTCGAATTCGATCAGCGAGTTGAGCAGCTCGGGGTGTGCGCCATTGCAGTGGTAGCACTCGCGGTTGTTCTCGATCACCAGCTTCCAGTTGGCGCGCTCGACGATGTTGGACTCCACCGCGACCTTGACGTTATCCATCTCGTAGGGCGAGAGGTAGTGTTCCAGCGAGACGAGAAAATCGTCGATCGGTTCCGGGTCGTCGCTCAGGTTGATGAACACGAATCCGCCCGCGCTCTTCACCGCCACCGGTTTGAGACCGTAGGCGCTCATGTCGAAATCGGTGCCCATGTCGCTGCCGGCGAACAGCAGCCGGCCGTCGAGTTCGTAGGTCCACTGATGGTAGGGGCAGACCAGCTTGGCGACCTTGCCCTTGTCCTTCAGGCAGAGCCGCGAGCCGCGATGGCGGCAGACATTGTGAAATGCGTGGATACGATTCTCGGCGCCGCGCACCACGATGACGGAGTTGCTGCCGATCTCCACCTTGAAGAAGTTGCCCTTGGCGGGAATTTCGCAGCTCATGCCGGCGAACAGCCACTGTTTTTCGAACACGTTCTGCATGTCCAGTGCGAACAGGCGCGGGTCGTTGTAGAACGGCTGCGGCAGCGAGAAGGCAGGGGCACGCTGGTCCAGCATGTCGGCCACGGCCTGACGGGTACTGGCGAGAGAATCCTCCAGGCTATCGCGTGGAAGTGGTGACATGGTCGCATCCTCATCAATGACAGATATGGGTCGTTTCCGTATGTCGCGGCGGGAACGACATGAATGGCAGGTGGCGGCGATGATTCATCCTTTGGGCGAAGTGTCGCTTAGGTGTCGGCCATGAGATTGTCCACCCGCGACATTCGTCGATGTCAGGCCGACCGGCAGGTACAAATGCTCACTGTCACATCACCGGTCGATACCGGAGCGCCGATGGCACTGCGTGGGCGTCACGATAGGTAAGTTTTCGTTTCTGCATCGAGGTTTTGGTGGCGGCTGGGGTTGGTTGGCATGCCTGTGTCGCTGATGGGCAAGTCGGCCGGCCTCGGCGTGCGCAGAATCCGCTCATGAGGATAATTCACCGGAAGCGGCGGTGCGGGCCGATGTCGTCTCGCCAGCGCCATCTTCCTCCGATCGAGCGCGGTGACGATGCAATTCTTCAATCCGGTCAATACGCAAACCTGGACCAACGGCCGCCATCAGGTGCGGTGCGTCAAGGTCATTCAGGAAACCTGGAACGTGCGGACGTTCTGTTTCATGGCCGACCAGCCGGTGATGTTCTTCTTCAAGCCGGGGCAGTTCGTCACGCTGGAACTGGAGATCGCCGGGCAGCCGGTGATGCGCTCCTACACGATTTCCAGTTCACCCTCGATACCCTACAGCTTCTCGATCACGGTCAAGCGCCTGCCGGGTGGCCAGGTTTCGAACTGGCTCCATGACAATCTCAAGGTCGGCGACCCGATGGTCGTTCACGGGCCAGTCGGTGATTTCAACGTCATCGATCACCCGGCGGAGAAAGTGTTGATGCTATCGGGAGGGGTCGGGATCACGCCGTTGATGTCGATGACGCGCTGGTTCTTCGATACCAATGCCGCCGTCGACCTGGAGTTCATCCATTGCGCTCAGGCGCCCAACGACATCATCTATCACCGTGAACTGGTGCACATGTTCTCGCGCCTGCCGGAGTTCCGCCTGCATATCGTCTGCGAGCGCAGCGACGAGCTCAGCCAGGCCTGGTCCGGATTCCGGGGCTACCTGACGCGGCAGATGCTGACGTTGATGGCGCCGGACTATCTCGAGCGGGAGGTATTCTGCTGCGGACCGACACCTTTCATGAAGGCGGTGCGTCAGGTGCTGCTGGAAGACGGCTTCGACATGTCGCGCTACCACCAGGAGTCCTTCGGCGCGACGCCGCTGAGCGTCCAGGAGGACGTGCTGGAACTGGCTGAGCAGGCCGAAGCCGACGCCGAAGAGGTCGATACGGCGACGCTGATGCCGGTGGAGTTCACCGGCAGCGGCAAGAGTATCCGCGTCAGCGAGAACGACACGATCCACTCGGCGGCGGCCAAGCTCGGCCTGCATATTCCCAAGGCCTGCGGCATGGGCATCTGCGGCACCTGCCGCGTGATGAAGCTGGAAGGCGAGGTCGAGATGGAGCACAACGGCGGCATCACCGAGGAAGACGAAGCCGAAGGTTTCATTCTCTCCTGTTGCTCGAAGCCGAGAGGCAAGGTCGTGATCGATTTTTGACCCGGCTGCGCCGGAGCTGTACGCTGGCTACGGCATGCCTTCCTCGAAAGACCGTGATGAGAGAGATCGTGATTCGAGCGGACATCGGGAAGGCATCTAAAGACCAGTCACAGGAGTCCACGCCATGTCTTCACCCGCCAACCGCGGCGTCGTCTTTCGCGGCGCCGGCAAGGTCGCCGTCGAAAGTATTCCCTTCCCCGAGCTGGCTCTCGGTAGCCGCCAATGCCACCACGGCGTCATCCTCAAGGTCGTGACGACCAACATCTGCGGCAGCGACCAGCATATGGTGCGTGGTCGAACCACGGCGCCCGAGGGCATGGTGCTGGGTCACGAGATCACCGGCGAGGTGATCGAATGCGGTCGCGACGTCGAATTCATCAAGGTCGGCGACATCGTTTCGGTCCCGTTCAACGTTGCCTGCGGCCGGTGCCGCAACTGTCGGCGTGGCGATACTCATATCTGTCTCAACGTCAACGGTGACCGTGCTGGCGGTGCCTATGGGTACGTCGACATGGGTGGCTGGGTCGGCGGCCAGGCCGAATACGTGATGGTGCCTTATGCCGATTTCCAGCTGCTGGTCTTCCCCGACCGGGAGCAGGCGATGGAGAAGATCCTCGACCTCACCATGCTTTCGGATATCTTCCCCACCGGCTTCCATGGTTGCGTGACTGCCGGGGTTCAGCCGGGATCGACAGTCTATATCGCCGGTGCAGGTCCGGTCGGGCTGGCTGCCGCGGTTTCCGCCCAACTGCTGGGTGCCGCGTGCGTGATCGTCGGCGACATGAACGACAAACGTCTGGAGCAGGCGCGAAGCTTCGGCTGTGTCGGGCTTGATCTCAAGCAGGACGCCAGCATGTCCGAGCTGATCGAGTCCGTGCTGGGCGTCCCCGAGGTCGACGCCGCGGTCGATGCGGTGGGCTTCGAGGCCAACTGCCACGGCCACAACCATGCGCATGAACAGCCGGCGACAGTGCTCAATGCCGCCATGGAGATTACCCAGGCCGGTGGCCGGGTCGGGATTCCGGGGCTCTACGTGACCGAGGATCCCGGCGCGGAGAGCGAGGAAGCGAAACAAGGCAATCTTTCGATGAAGTTCGGCCTTGGCTGGGCCAAGGCGATGTCGTTCCACACCGGGCAGACACCGGCCATGCGCTATCAGCGCCAGTTGATGCAGGCGATCCTCCACGACAAAGTGCAGATCGGTCGCGCCGTAAACGTCCAGACCATTTCGTTGGACGAAGCGCCGCAAGGCTATGCCGCCTTCGATGGTGGCGCGGCGAAGAAGTTCGTCATCGATCCGCACGGGACGCTTCGCTAGTCACGAGCTACGAGCTACGAGCTACGAGCTACGAGCTACGAGCTACGAGCTACGAGCGACGAGCGACGAGCGACGAGCCACGAGCCACGAGCTACGAGCTACGAGCTACGAGCCGGCGATGCGTTGGGGCATCGCCGGCTCTTTTTCGTTTGGCTGCGTCAGCGATAGACGGCAGAATCGGCCCCACCACGACCCTGCGAAAACAATCCCGCGAGAGCCGATGATGAGTGAACCGATCCCTGACCTGCCGCGCTGTGCCTGGGCGCAGACCCATCCGCTGAATGCCGAGTATCACGACGAGGAGTGGGGCGTTCCCGAGTACGACAGCCGCGCGCTGTGGGAAAAGCTGATGCTCGACGGCTTCCAGGCCGGCCTTTCCTGGTTGACCATTCTCAAGAAGCGCGACGCCTTCCGGGAAGCTTTCGCGGGCTTCGATCCCGAGCGGGTTGCTCGCTTCGATGCCGACGACGTCGAGCGACTGATGGGCAACGTCGGCATCATTCGCTCCCGCGCCAAGATCGAGGCTACTATCGGCAACGCCCGCGCGTATCTCGCCATGCGAGACAACGGCGAGGAATTCTCCGAGTTCCTGTGGGGCATGGTCGGCGGCCGACCGATCCAGCGCTCTTTTGAAAACGACGGCCCCGTGCCTGCGCAGACGCCGCTTTCCCTGGAGATATCCAAAGCGCTCAAGAAGCGTGGCTTCAAGTTCACCGGCCCAGTGATCGTCTACGCCTGGATGCAGGCCGTCGGCATGGTCAACGACCACGCCGAGGAGTGCCATCGGCGCGAGCTTGTAGCAGCGATGGCATGAGACGAAGTTGCTGAATGGGGAGCACGGTTGTATTCCCGCGCGTGAAATCCATGATCGTTCTGGCAGCTTAAAGTCTGTTAACCATCGTAATTGTCTGGTGACGGAATGACTTCTATATCGTTTAGGTGATCGAAGGCAAAGGCTTTCGATGCTGCCAACGGTAGTGATCTATACCAGCAAGGAGTCATACCATGCGCATTTCTCACTTTGCATCGATAATCGCCATTGCGTTGTTCTCCACCGGGGCCATGGCACAGTCCAACAGCACCGACCAGTCAGGCAACGACGTCCAGACGAAGAGTCAGATTGGCGAAATGAATAGTGAAGATAACCAGACTCAGAATAACCCCGACATGCAGGCGGACACGGTCGAGGGCCAGAATCAGGGCGCGTCGGCACAATACGAAATGAGCAGCGAGGATGGCCAGACCAGCGACGATGTCGACTCTGGCGACTCCGGTTCGCCTTCCGCCCGGGAACAGCTCATGAAGGGAACGAAGCAGGAAGAGGAAGCAACCCCGTCAGCCGAGAGCACCGGCGAGCAGCATTGAATGCCGTTGCCTGACTTGCGGGCAAGTCTTGTGTCGTGGCTGGCTTCGGGACACAATGCGCGCAGCACGGAAGGGGAGTATCCCACGGGCAGGATCGTCGATCCTCCCCGACGATAGCGTCGTCAGCACGGGCCACATGCCCCGGCGCTATCGGTCGCTCTGTGAGCCATGTCACGATTGGAGACAGGGCAATCAGAGTGACGGGAGAGACTTTCGGTGACGTTCACCGTCTACCGGAGGTTTCTCTATGCACGTACCCGTCTGGGTCTGGCTGGCGACTGTCGCTGGCATTGCCGCACTATTCATCTTCGATTTCTACGCCCATGTGCGTAAGCCCCACGATCCCTCCTTCAAGGAAGCGGCCTGGTGGTCGGTCTTCTTCATCGCTCTGGCGATGGTCTTCGGCGGCGGCCTGTGGTGGGTCTGGGGCGCGCAGCATGGCGCCGAGTATTTCGCGGGTTTCATCACCGAGAAGAGCCTGTCGGTCGATAATCTCTTCGTCTTTCTGATCATCATGGCCAAGTTCGCGGTGCCGCGCGCCTACCAGCAGAAGGCGCTGCTGATTGGCATCGTGATCGCGCTGATTCTGCGTGGCATCTTCATCGCCGTCGGCGCTGCGGCCATCGCGCAGTTCAGCTGGGTGTTCTATCTGTTCGGGCTGTTTCTGCTCTACACCGCGATCCAGCTGGTGCGCGAGGGCACGGGCGGTCATGACGAGAACGAGGAGTACGAACCCAACGCCATCGTGCGCTGGATTCAGAAGCGCCTGCCGGCCACCGATGAGTTCGACAGCGATCGCCTGCTGACGGTCAGGAACGGCAAGCGTCTGGTGACGCCGCTGTTCATGGTAGTGGTGGCGCTGGGCATGACCGACGTGCTGTTCGCGCTGGATTCGATCCCGGCGATCTACGGGCTGACCAAGGAGCCCTACATCGTCTTCACCACCAACGCCTTCGCTCTGCTGGGGCTGCTGCAGCTGTACTTCCTGCTCGGTGGTCTGTTGACGCGTCTGGTCTACCTCAGCCTGGGGCTATCGTTCATTCTGGCCTTCATCGGCGTCAAGCTGATCATCGAAGCGATGCATACCAACAGCCTGCCGTTCATCAACGGTGGCCAGCCACTGCACCTGGTGCCGGAGATCCCGATCTGGCTGTCGATGACGATCATCCTCGGCACACTGGTCATCACCACCGTGGCCAGCCTGATCAAGAGCCGGAACCTGAAGTCGGCGCCGTCTCATCAGGAGTGAGGTTGCCGTAGAGCCGGTGCAGCAGGCCGCGCATCCCCTCCATGGGGATCGCGGCTTCCGGCCCGGGCGGGAACATGCCGGGCCGGAAGCCGTTGTCGATGAACCCTCGGAGCAACGTCGGATCGTCGCTGATGACATGCAGCGGCACGTCCCGGCCGGGGTTGTCGCCGATGATCGCCGGTGCAGCCTGGTGATCGCCGAGCACCATCAGCAGCGTGCGGTTCCCGCTGCTGTCCTGGCCCAGGTAGCGGCGGGCAAAGCCGCTGGCGGCCTGTAGCGCATAGTCGATCGCCGGGGCGTAGTTTCGGCGCATCGCCGCCGTGTCCTGCCACAGCGTGGCGTAATCCTCGCCCGCACCTTCCCACCGATCGAAAACCCGGCCGTCGCCGATCGACGTCCAGTCATCGATCACATCGATCACCGGCGACCACGGGGCGTGGCTCGAGAGCGTGGCCAATTCGGTGAAGGTCGGGCCGTCGTGGCGTGACAGGACGTAGTCCTCGACCCGCTGCCAGGTGAACTGGTCCGGCATGCTCGCCCAGCCCATCGCAGGCCCGCGATAGCCCATGCTGTCCGAGGTGTGGATGTCGTCGTAACCGTAGAGACCGCCTTCCGGCCACTCCCGGGTGATGCCCGGCATGAGGGCGACGGCGTCGTGGCCGGTGGCCTGGAAATCGTCGATCAGGGTCGAATGGGGGCTGTTGATCATCAGCTCGAAGCGCAACTGGGACGTGACCGGCAGGCCGCTGGTAAAGGTGGCGTGATTGAGCCAGGACTGCCCGCCCAGCGTGGCGGCGGTGACGCGCCCGGTGACGACCGACAGGCCTGCATCGGCAAGCTGGCTCTCGACCTTGCTGAGGCGTGGCCTGATTTCGGCCTCGAACGGTGCGCGCTCGATGGCGGCGACGCCATAGGATTCGATGAAGCCCAGGATGACGTCGGTATCGGCCAGCCCCGGCAGTGGTTGGCCATCGGGCCTGGCGTAGGCGTGGTCGTCTTCGTATAGCTGGCGTCCGAATGCTGCCATTGCCTGACGGGTTTCCTGTGCACGCTGCCATTCGAAGGTCACGAAGCTGACGGCAGGGTGGCCGATCCTGGCCGTGAGTCCCGTCGTCTCGTCGCGGTTCATGGCGTCGATGCGGGCCAGACCCGCACCCCCCAGAAGGATCAGCAGCAGCGCGAATCCGCGCGACGTGTTGCGGCCATGAAAGCCCTGCAGCAGTTTCGTCAGCACGAGGCCAAGGGCAAGCAGAGCCAGGCCAATGACCAGCAGTCCGGCGATCGCCAGCGGCAGGCCAAGATTGGTCACGACCAGTTCGATCAGAATGGGGATCAGCTTGATGTCGGTATAGAGGTTCAGCGACCGGCCCTGCATGGTCTGGGTCAAGGCGTTGCCGGCGGCACCGAGCACGATGACCAGCGCCAGAAGGGCAATCAGGCCGGCGATCCAGCGCCGCCAGGGCGCTGGCGGCAACAGTGCCAACAGCCCGACGACCAGCGGCGCTTCGAGTGCGATCCAGTGCCTTGGCGGGAACCCGGCCCAGGGCAGTTCCGGCGTCAGCAGCAAGCCGTTGAGTAACAGCAGGGCCAGCACCAGGCGCCAGCGAGGCGCCCGGTCGAGAAAAGACATCATGGCTCGTCCTTGAGTCGGGTCCGGCGATTCGGGGTCAGCATAGCATCGGTCCACCAGGGTGAGATGAGGCGCTATGGCCGCTTCATTGAACTACTCCTCGAATACTCCTCGAACTACGCATCGAGCTACTCATCGAACTATTCATTGAACTATTCATTGAACTACGCAGCGGGCAAGCTTTCGGATGGCACGTTAAACTGGGTGGCGAGAATCTTGAATCCAAACCGGGGCGACGAGGACGATCCAATATGGCATCTGCGCAAGAATTGATCATTGAACCGACGAATGGGCGACAAGCCGATGCCTGCGTCATTCTGCTCCACGGGCTGGGGGCGGATGGTCATGATTTCGAGCCGCTGATACCGGCGCTGGGGCTGCCTGATTCCCTGGCCGTTCGCTTCGTGCTGCCCCACGCGCCGCAACTGCCGGTTACCGTCAACGGTGGCATGACGATGCCGGCGTGGTACGACATTCTCGAGATGAATCTGGGGCGGCGGGTCGATGTCGAGCAGCTGCGGGCATCGGCCAGGCGGGTCCACGGGTTGATCGACGCACAGATCGCCGCCGGCATCGACAGCCGTCGTATCGTGATCGCCGGCTTCTCGCAGGGTGGGGCGGTGGCTTACGAGGCGGCGCTCTCCTATCCGAAGCCTTTGGCGGGCTTGCTGGCGCTGTCGACCTACTTCGCCACGGCCGACAGCATCGAGCTGGCAGAGGCCAATCGTCGTCTTCCCATCGAAGCCCATCATGGCTCGGCCGATCCGGTCGTCCCGGAATCGCTGGGCCGGGAAGGCGCGGAAAAGGTCGAAGCGCTGGGGTATCCGGTCAATTACCGGACCTACGAGATGGGGCACAGTCTCTGCCCCGAGCAGGCACAGGACATCGCGGCCTGGTTGACCGCGACGCTGGGATGATCGGAGTTCGACATGAACAGCATGGATAACCTCGAGCGCGAGGGAGCCGACCGGCGCCTGTCCAGCCCCGCGGCCCGGCGCAACCGGGAGCCGATCCTGGACGTGTTGCGATCGACGTTGCCGCAGACGGGGCGGGTGCTGGAGATCGCCAGCGGCAGTGGCGAGCATGCGGTCTATTTCGCCCACCATCTGGCGCCGCTTTGCTGGCAGCCTTCGGACCCCAGCGAGACGGCGTTGGCGTCGATCGCGGCCTGGCGCGAAGCCGAGGCGCTGGACAATCTGGCGGCGCCGGTTCGTCTCGATGTCACCGGGCAGTGGCCGATGCTGCCGGATCTCGCCGCGATCGTCTGCATCAACCTGTTGCATATTTCGCCCTGGGATGCGAGCGAAGCGCTGTTTGCCGAGGCTGGCCGGCGACTTCCGGCGGGTGGTGTGCTGGTGGTCTACGGACCTTTCCGGCGTCATGGCGAGCATACCGCGCCCAGCAATGCCGCGTTCGATGCGGACCTGCGCTCGCGGGATCCGCGCTGGGGCGTTCGCGACCTCGAAACGGTCGAGGCTTTGGCCGGCGACAATGGGCTGACGTGCGAGGCGATCCGTGAATTGCCGGCCAACAACCTTTGTGTCGTCTGGCGGCGTTGAGATCGCTGCGATTTCCTGACGCGTCAGGAAGATATCGCCGCAGGCACCCGCAACTCGACTACACTCAACACAGACATTCAGTGGCCGACAAGGAGTGACGCCATGTCAGACTTTTCCGATGAGTTTCGCATGCCCAAGGGCTGCCCCAATTGTGGCAACCACATGATGAAGGTTTCCCAGGCCAAATCCGCGGATGATCAGGTCTATTGCACCTCCTGCAATGCCGAGGTCTGCTCCTGGGAAGAGGCCGAGCGGATCATGGCAGAGACACCGCGCAGCGAATCCGAGCAGTTGATCGAAGACGTCATGAACAACAAGAAGCCTTCCGAAGAAGACTATTGAAGCGCGATGCGGTGAGTGTCGAACGCAAACGCCCCGGCCAAGCCGGGGCGTTTGCGTCTGGGTTTCGAAGGGAATGGGGATTTAGAGCAGCTCTTCCGCCGCCAGGGCAAGTCTCGAGCGCTCGACGCTCTTCAGGGTGATATGGCCGGCATGGGGCCAGTCGCGGAAGCGTTCCACCACTGCGGCCATACCGCAGGTGTTAGCCGTGAGATAGGGCGTATCGATCTGGCCGACGTTGCCCAGGCAGACGATCTTGGTATTGCGCCCGGCACGCGTGATCAGGGATTTGAGCTGCTTGGGCGTGAAGTTCTGAGCCTCGTCGATGATCAGGAAAGTGTCGTTCAGCGTGCGTCCACGCATGAAGGTGGGTGAGCGGATCTGCACGCGAGAGCCGATCAACTGGCGCGTCGCGCCATCGTTCCAGCTGGACGAGCCCTCACGCTCGTCACGTAGCAGGTTGTCCATGTTGTCGTGGAAGGCGCCCATCCACGGCGACATCTTCTCTTCCTCGGTGCCTGGCAGGAAGCCGATGTCCTCTCCCATCGGAATGGGTGCCCGCGTGAAGACGATACGTTCGAACTGCTTGCCGTCCAGCGTTTGCTGCAGCGCAGCCGCCAGGGTCATGAAGGTCTTGCCGGTGCCCGCGCTGCCAGCGAGGGTGAGGAAATCGATGGAGGGATCCATCAACAGGTTGAGGGCGAAGTTCTGGCGGCTGTCGTGTGCATGCACGCCCCAGACGCCGCCATGATGCCGGTAGTTCGTCAGCAGTTGCAGCGTCGCCTTGCTGGGTCCATGGCTGCGCACGATCGCTTCGAATTCCGCGCCGTTGTCGCTGTCGGAAACGAGCATTCCCACGTGCCAGTCCTCGGGAATGCGGCCTTCCAGATGATAGAAGGTGTGGCCGTCGGCGCGCTCGACCATGACTTCGACGTCCAGCGACTCCCACAGACTGCGACCGTCGCGGCCTGCGTCGGCGTAGACCTTTGCGCCTTCGATCATCGCGTCGAGGTCATCGAACGCCTTGTCATTGAGATAGTCTTCGACCGGCACGTTGAGTGCCGTGGCCTTGACTCGCAGGTTGATGTCCTTGGTCACCAGGATGACCGAGGCATCCGGCCGTTCATCGCGGAGCCGGCAGGTTTCGGCGAGGATGCGGTTGTCCGGGGAGTTTTCCAGCGTCTCCAGCGGCGCCAGGTCTCGGTAGCAGAGGAAACGCAGGCGGCCGGCAGGGCCGCCGGTCACGCGAGGAATGGGGATGCCTTGCTGGATCTCCCGTGGGGTAACGTGAGCGGTGAGGTCGGATAGGGTACGGCTGATCTGTCGGGCCGTGCGCGCGATCTCGCGCATGCCGTTCTTGTGTTTGTCGAGCTCCTCGAGCACCGTCATCGGGATGACGACGTCATGCTCTTCGAAGTGGTAGAGGGCTGTTGGGTCGTGGATCAGGACATTGGTGTCCAGTACGTAGAGCCTGTTCGCTTTCTTGTCGATTCGCACCATCGGCAAAAGCACTCCTGTGAGTTCAAGGCTTCTCGACCCTGACAGAGTGCGGTGACAGCTCGATGTCGCCCGACTCACTCCGTCAGTGCCACTATCGTTGGAACGTAAAGACTGTGTCGGCTTTACCTCTCTGACGGATGAAGTCGTTACCAGAATGACCCCACGACGCCGAAAGCGCTACCCCCTTTTTTCACATCGGCAGCAAAAACCGGTCGCGTGATCTTCTGATGGCCGGTACCTATCCCTGCGCTGACGAGGGAGAGCCAGACGGCAGAAACGAAAAAGCCCTGCCGAAGCAGGGCTCGATGAACGGGCGATCCGTGATCTCAGGTATTGTCGTCGGCGTCGTCGCCTTTCTTGACTTCCACCTGCGCGATAGCCGGTTCGTTGTCATCCCGCTGATCCAGCTTGGCCAGCAGGTTTTCCGATTCGCGCTTGAAGGCGGCGAGGGCATCGCCACGCAGGCTCTGGGATTCCGGCAGCTTCACGCGCATGGCATCGACCTGGTGATTGTTGACCAGTACCTCGTAGTGCAGGTGAGGGCCGGTAACGCGACCGGTACTGCCCGAGAGCGCAATCTCCTCGCCCATCTTGACGTGTTCGCCGGGTTTGACCAGGGCCTTGCTCAAGTGAAGGAAGCGAGTCACATAACCGTTGTTGTGCCGAATGGTAATGTAACGACCGGCAATGGGGTGGTTGACCACGCGTTCGACGACGCCATCGGCCGGCGCATCGATGGGCGTGCCGCTGCGCATCGCGAAGTCGGTGCCTTTATGCGGGCTGATGCGCCCGGTGACCGGGTGATGCCGACGCAGGTTGAACGAGGAACTGATGCGGTAGTGACCCTGGAAAGGGTAACGGTTGAAAGCCGGGTCGAGGCTGTTGCCATCCGGCGTGTAGAAATGATCGTCGGCGCTGTTGCGAAGCACCGTCAGATTCATGCGCTCGCCCTCGTATTCCGCAGCTAGCACCTTGGAATCCAGGGGGTGCCCGTCGATCATGTCGGACTCCACCAGTACCCGGAACTGATCGCCGGCCCGTGCATCGCGACGGAAATCGAGTTTCTTGGACAGCACATTGGTGAGCTCGGAGACTTCGGCGTTGGAGAGCCCCGTCGATTGAGCCGATAGTGCGAACGAGCCATTGACCGTGCCACTGAACATGCGCTGAGCGGCTTCACCGGCTTTCTCGATCGGTGAATAGGCAAAGTCGGCCGATTCATCGTCGCGCTGGATCAGGTAGCCTTCTCGAGGATCCTTCATCACGCGCAGTGCCAGCAGCTGGCCATTCTCGTCGAGCTTGTAGTCGAAGCTATTGCCGACACGCCACCGGGTCAGGACCTTCTGATCCGGTACGGTATTGAGGATCTGCATCACGTCGCTGTATACGAGACCCAGCGTTCTTTCGGCTGTCAGAGCGAAGGAGTCACCGCTTTGAATGGTATAACTCTGCCATTCGGGGACGTAGGTTTCCTCGGAAGCGATCTCGTCACCCAGCTCGGTATCGCCGGAGGGGTCCATCGTATTGTCGAACGACCAATCTTCGTAAGACGTGCCCCCGATGTCGCTACCGTCGTCGTCGGACGCCGGTTGTACATCTTCCGCAGGCAGCTGCATTGCTACCTGTTTCGCGCCGGGCTCGATGGCCGGCTTGATGATGGGAGAGATCGCCTGCGCCTGCGAAGGCACCGTCGAACCTTCGTCAGCCTGCGCTTCAGAGATGAAATCGACGTGCATTACCTCCAGCGGCTTGAGTTGCGCCAGGGGAATGTCTTGCGTTAAATCGCCGAAGGAAAACGTGGGTTCGGCCGCCTCTTTCGGGGCGGCTGAATTGACGATCGACTGAGAAATGGTCGTCGTCGTCGCGACAGGAATCTGCTGCTGGTCGTTTTCGGTATCTCCGAAAACACCCATGATTTTTTGCGTACCCAGCACGGTGACCATGGTGGCAACCGGAAGCAATAACACTTTATGCGTGCGGGGTAGCGAATGAAATATTCGCAACATGAAGATGAAGGCCCGGATGAAAAAGGATGACAAGTTTAAATAAAGGCCGGGGAACCATACCCCAAGCTGGTGTTAATTGTCTAGTCTGTATTTAAATACAGTGTACGAGGCCACGGCTCGCGGGGCTTCGGCGAAGAAAAGGCATCAGCTGAAAGTATGGGGCGAGGGTGGCCGAGCGTAAGTACATGTAACGCAGTGGTGCATGATTGCGCACCACTATGGTGCACAATAAAGCGCTGTTTTCCAGCAGAATCTTCGCCCGTAAAAGTTTTGTAGGACTTTTATTGTTCCAGAAGATTGCCATGGTCAGGTATTTTTTTCGGCATCGTAACAGCAGGTCAGTCATGGTCATGGCGCTGACGCTTAACCTGACCGCAGAATATCGAATCGAAGAAAAGCCGGGCTTTCATGGGATTCTTCTGCGCATGAAGGTTCGAAGCCAACGGGAGAGTATTGTGCCGAAAGTGACGTTGCTGCAGTGGCAAATGCTGGCGGCGGTAGCCGATAACGGTGGATTTGCCAAGGCTGCCGAAGTGATTCATCGAAGCCCGTCGACGCTCAATCACGCGATCCACAAGATCGAGGAGCAGCTGGGCGTGGTGCTTTTCGAGCCCAGGGGGCGCCAGGTCGTGCTCACCGAAGCGGGAACCCTCCTGCTGCGCCGAGCGCGTCAATTGATCGAGAACGCTGCCTCGCTGGAAGACGTGGCCGAGCGTCTCGCCGGCGGCCTGGAGGCGGAAGTCACTCTGGCTGTGGACCAGGTCTTTCCAGCGGATGCTCTGGCCGAGGCGTTGACGCGGTTTTCGGATGCGTTCCCGCACGTGCGCGTGCAGTTGCAGGAGACCGTCCTCAATGGTGCTGTCGAAATGTTGTACGAGGGGCGCGCCGATCTCATCATCTCTGGCGTCAGCGCCCAGGGATTTCTGGGGCAATCCATCGTCGACGTGCCCTTCATCGCGGTGGCTCATCCCCGGCATCCCTTGCATCAGCTGCAGCGCGAGCTGGATTTGCGCGATCTGGAGCGACATCGGCAGCTGGTCATCCGGGATTCCGCAGTGCGTCACCGGCTCGATGCAGGCTGGCTGAAGGCCGAGCAGCGCTGGACGCTGAGTCATCTATCGACATCGATCGACATGCTGGAGCGGGGCCTTGGCTTTGCCTGGGTGCCGGAAACGCGCATTCGGGCGGCGCTGGACCAGGGACGATTGAAGGTGCTGCCGTTGCGCGTGGGTGGCGTGCGCCGGGTGTCGCTGCAGCTCGTCTATCGTGACATCGATGGCGCCGGCCCTGCGACGCGTGCTCTGGCCGAGGCGTTGATGGCCAGCGTGGTAGCCACCTGCCCGCAGGATGCCCAGCCGCAGAACCCGAATGCATCGACGCAGCCGAACGAATGAGCCGAGTTATTACGCTCGATCTCTGACCGAAGAGGTCTATCCTGTCAGCCATTCGGCATCTAACGGCACGCGTCACCGAACGGCGCGCACTGGCATTGACAGGAGAGACTCATGGGATTGCTTGTCGACGGAGAATGGCGAGACCAGTGGTATGACACCAAGAGCCACGGCGGCGAATTCGTGCGCGAGTCCGCCAAGCTGCGTGACTGGATCACGCCCGCCGGCGAACCGGGGCCGCAGGGGCAGCCAGGGCTCGCGGCGGAAAGTGGACGCTACCACCTATATGTATCGTTGGCCTGTCCGTGGGCGCATCGCACGCTGATCATGCGCAAGCTCAAGGGATTGGAGGCGCTGATCGGCGTCTCCCATACCAGCCCGTTGATGCTCGAGCAGGGCTGGAGCTATCGCGTGGAGGAGGGATCGAGCGGCGACGAGGTCAATCACGTCGACTATCACCACCAGCTCTATACCTTGACCGATCCTCGCTACACTGGCCGTGTGACGGTACCTGCGCTGTGGGACCGGCGACAGCGGCGCATCGTCAACAACGAATCGGCAGAGATTCTGCGGATGCTCGGCTCGGCATTCGATAAACTGACCGGCAACCGTCTGGATTTCTATCCCGACGACCTGCGCGACGTCATCGACGAGGTCAACGCGGACGTCTACGACAACGTCAACAACGGCGTCTACAAGGCCGGCTTCGCAACCGAACAGGCGGTCTACGAGAAGCATTTCATGGCGCTGTTCGACTGTCTCGATCGTCTGGAAGCGCGGCTCGAGGGCCAGCGCTATCTGGCGGGAGAGTGGCTGACCGAGGCCGATATCCGGCTGTTCACGACACTGGTGCGCTTCGATGCGGTCTACCACGGCCACTTCAAGTGCAATCGCCAGCGCATCGCCGACTTCCCGAATCTGTCGAATTATCTGCGCGAGCTTTACCAGTGGCCGGGCATCGCGGAGACGGTGGACTTCGACCACATCAAGCGCCACTACTATTACAGTCACCCTACGATCAATCCGACCCGAATCGTTCCGTTGGGGCCGTCGCTGACATTGGATGCGCCGCATGATCGTGGGCGACTACCCGGGCAGGGAATTCGCGGCGCCGACTGAGAACCGCCGCTTTCGGTAGCCCCGCTGCGCGCCGGAAGTGGCCATGTCAGCCACGGGCGTGGTGTTGCAGCCAGCGATCCAGCGCATTGGCGAACTCTCGGCGATCACCATCGGTATAGGCGTTGGGCCCCCGAGTATGCTCCCCGCTGGCACGCAGCGTCTCCATGAAGTCCCGCATCTGCACTCGCGCCTTGATGTTGTCGATACTCAGGCTTTCGCCGCGGGTGGTCATGACCTCGGCGCCGCGTTCGATCACTTCCTGCGCCAGCGGCAGGTCGCTGGTGATGACCAGGTCGCCGGTAGCGACAGCCTCGACGATCGCGTTGTCCGCGGCGTCGAAACCATGGGCCACCGAGCGCGACTTGACCCATGCCGATGGCGGTAACGGTAGCGCGTGATTGGCGACCATCCAGGTCTGGGTGCGGGTGCGTTCGGCGGCCCGGACGATGATGTCGCGGGCGACGCGGGGGCAGGCGTCGGCATCGACCCACAGCGTGGGTTTGGGTATCGGCATGGCGAAATGCTCGGTGGCCGGAAAAAGGAGCGCACAGTCTACGGCCTTCGACGAGGCGCTTCATCCCGGCGGCCTCGTTCCCTGGTTTCTGTAGGATTTTTACGTTCCGGTGGTGAAACGCCTACGCCGATGGTATAGTGGCGCCTCCTCGCATGTGTTGACCCCACCATCCTGCCGATATGTCTGTAATCGACGCCATCGACTTGTGAATCGATGCCCAGCACCGGACGTATCTCGTACATGACGCGCGGCCAAGCCGTTTTTCGCGTCCGGATGCAACGATGGAGCGCCTAGATCGGTTGATGTTTCAAGCAACCGGGCGCATCAAGGTCGCCACATATGCTATCGCTCCCGTCATCCGCGGGGCGACAAGCGCAATGCCAGGTGCGACCGGCATTCCGTGGTGATCACGCCACCGATGCCATGACATTTTCGCCGGTGCCTACCGGCCACTCCAAGGTGTGAAATGACCTCGACTGTTACTGCTTCGCCAAGCTTTGGCGATCTGGCTCTATTGCCGGAAGTACTGACTGCCCTCGAAACCCTGGGCTATGAAACTCCTTCACCGATCCAGACGCAGACCATCCCTGCGCTGCTGGAAGGTCGCGACATGCTGGGCCAGGCGCAGACCGGTACCGGCAAGACCGCCGCGTTCGCGCTGCCGCTGCTGAGCCGGCTCGACCTCGGCCGGCGTGAACCGCAAGTCCTCGTGCTGGCCCCGACGCGGGAACTGGCACAGCAGGTCGCCGTGTCGTTCTCCAAGTACGGCCAGAATCTGAAAGGCCTGGAAATCGCCACCCTTTGTGGCGGTCAGGATTATCGTGAGCAGCTGTCGGCGTTGAAGCGTGGCGCGCAGGTCGTTGTCGGCACGCCCGGACGAATCATCGATCACCTGGACCGTGGCAGCCTCAAGCTGGACGGTTTGTCGGCTCTGGTACTCGACGAAGCCGACGAAATGCTGCGCATGGGCTTCATCGACGATGTGAAACGCGTGGTGTCGGACACGCCGAAAGATGCCCAGCGGGTGTTCTTCTCGGCTACACTGCCGAGCGAGATCGAGCGTATCGTCAACCGTTACCTGGTCGATCCGGTCAAGGTCGCGATCGATTCCAAGGTCAGCACTGGCGAAAACATCGAACAGCGTGTGGTACGTGTCGAAGGCCCCAGCAAGCTGGAAGCGCTGGCCCGTATCCTCGAAGTCGAAGCGGTCGACGCGGCCATCGTGTTCGTGCGTACCCGTGCTGCCTGTACCACGCTGGTCGAGCAGCTTACCGCCCGTGGCGTCAACGCTGCCGGCTTGTCCGGGGATCTCGACCAGAGCCTGCGCGAGCGCACCGTGACGCGCCTCAAGCGTGGCAAGGTCGACGTGCTGGTGGCGACCGACGTCGCGGCTCGCGGGCTCGACGTGCCGCGCATCACGCACGTGGTCAACTATGACCTGCCGCAGGACTCCGAAGCCTATATCCACCGAATCGGGCGTACCGGCCGTGCCGGTCGTGACGGTGTTGCCATCACCTTCGCCGGTGGCCGTGAGTCTCGCAAGGTGCGCTGGGTTGAACAGGCGACCGGTCAGTCGATGACCGAGATGCCGCTGCCCGACGACGCAGCCATCCGGACGCATCGCGACGACCGCTTCAGTGCGCGTCTGCGCGAAATGCTCGAAGCCGGCGCGGATCATCAGCGTGCGCTGATCGAGAAGCTGGTCGAGGAAGGTCACGATCCGATCGATCTGGCAGCAGCGCTGGCCACGTTGGCGCGAGCCGGTGAAGCTCCGATCGGGCGTATCACCAACTCACCGTCGCGCCGCGAGGGCGGCCGAGATAGCGGCCGAGATAGCGGCCGAGATAGCGGCCGTGAACGCGCGCCGCGCCGCCGCGACAGCGCGCCGCGTGAAGGCATGACGCGCTATCGCGTTTCCGTGGGCCACAAGGATGGCGTCAAGCCGGGTCAGCTGGTCGGTGCCCTGGCCAACGAGGGCGGCATCGAAGGCGGACGCATCGGCCGTATCGATATCCGTAACGCCTTCTCCGTGGTCGAGCTGCCGAGCGGTCTGCCGTCCTCGATTCTGGCCAAGATGGCACGGGCTCGCGTCGGTGGCCGGCCGCTGGAGATCTCCGAAGACGAAGGCGCACCCGAACGCGCGCCGCGTCGTCGCAACGATGGCGACGCGCCGGTGCGACGCTCTCGCGCCTGAACTGCCGACGACTGATCCGATAGCGGGGCCCAGCCCCAGGTAGCATCGAGACGCCGCCCACTTCGAGTGGGCGGCGTTTTATTTTGCCTGTCGTCGGCCCGGCGTTGACCGGGCCTCTTCCGGGTGATTCAGGACGGGGCGTAGTCCCTAGGTCGGGCAGCCAGTGACGATCTTTGTATGCAATACTCGTTATCGCTGAATCGTGGCACGTCCCGGTTCGCGCTCTCCTGACACACGGCGGGAATGCGTTCGATGGCAAAGACACTCAAGGATCAGTTATACGATGCGCTGCTGCGCAGCATGGCGAGCGGGCACCTGGAGCCGGGGCTGGTGCTGCTCGAAGGCAACATTGCCGAAATCTTCGGCATGAGTCGCTCTCCGGTACGCCAGACCCTGGGGCGGTTGCATCAGGAGGGGGCCATCAGCCGCTTCGAGGGGCGCGGATTCCTGGTGGGTCGCGATCCGCATACGGTCGTGCGGCGTTCGCTGACTGCCGCCGATTTTCGCGCGGCGGGCGGGCGGGCTTCGGTCAGGCGCACGGACTCCTGGCGCGCCCTGGCGGAAAAGGTCGAGCACGATATCGTGCTCTGCTCGATGAAGGGGCGTCTCGAGCTCAACGAGCTGCAGCTGGCCAAGTCGCTGGATGTGAGCCGTGCCACGACGTATCGCATCCTGCTGCAACTGCAGTCGCTGGGGGTGGTCGAGAAGATCAAGTACAGCAGCTGGAACGTGGTGCCGCTGGACGACGAGCGGTTGCATCAACTCTACGAGGCCCGGCGGCAGCTGGAGCCGTTCATGATCGCGCGCGCCTGCGACCGGATCCCCGACGCTGCGATTCGCCGCTATCTCGACAGGTTGGATCAGGCGCAGGCCCGCTATCCCGAGGTTCAGGCCAGTCAGCTCGATGCGCTGGAGAACGACCTGCATCACGAAGCCTTGGAGCATGGCGGCAATGCCGAGATACTGATCATGCTGCAGCGCACGCGGCCAATCCTGCTGATCAGCAAGCACCTGCTGGGAGAAGAGATCGAATTGCCGCCGGGCGATCCGTTCTTTGCGGCGCATCGGCAGGTATTCGAGGTCATGCAGGCACGCCGCCCCGCGCTGGCCGGCTCGGCATTGCATCAACATCTCGAGGCATCGGAGTCGCTGGTTCAGGAGCGACTGGCCAACTTCCGCCATACCGGCGAACTGGAGGCGCCGGGCTATCTGCGCTGGCTCGGCCAGCGCTGACCCGAAACGCGCAAGAGGGCGGGGCGCGCAAGAGAGCGGGGCGCCCGCCAATGTATCAGTCGACGGCCATGCCATTGCGACGGTGGAGTTCCCGGATCAGCGCGCTGTGGTCCAGTTCACCGTCGCCGTGGCTCAGCATGTCGCCGAACAGCGCATCGGCCTGAATGCTGACCGGAAGATCCAGTTCCAGGCGAGTCATCTCCGCCATCGCGGTCTGGGTATCCTTGTACTGCCACTTGGCAGGGCCGCCGGGGGCAAAATCTCGCTCGAGCATGCGCTGGCCGTGCATCTTGAGGATCGTCGAATCCGCGAAGCCGCCCATCAGCGCCTCACGCACCTGCGCGGGATCGGCGCCGCCACGTTCCACCAGCAGCAGCGCTTCTGCCACCGTGGCGATGGTATTCGCGACGATCATCTGGTTGGCGAGCTTGGCAAGTTGTCCGCTCCCGGCGGGGCCGACGTGGGTCGGGCGGCCGAGATTCGCCAGCAAGGCCCGGCAGCGTTCGAAGACTTCCGCCTCGCCGCCGGCCATGATCGCCAGCGTGCCATCGATGGCGCCGCGTTCGCCCCCGGAGACGGGGGCGTCCAGGTAGCCGACGCCGTGACGGTTTGCGACTTCCGCCTGGTGCCGAGCCGTATCCACGGGAATCGAGCTCATCACGATCAGGCTGCTGCCGGGCGGCATCATGGCGATGACGCCATCCTCGCCCAGCAGAATTTCGTCGCAGACCGGCCCGGCGCTCAACATGACGATGACGACATCGGCGTCGCGGGCGGCGGCCACGGGAGAGCTGGCCGCTTCCACGCCTACGCGCTGCAACGGAACCAGCTTGTCCGGCGAGCGATTCCAGGCGCGCACGCGATGGCCGGCGGCCGCCAGACGGCTGGCCATGGGCGCACCCATGATGCCGGTGCCGATGACGGCGACGGTCTGGCTATCGGGATGGGCGGGACGGTCCGAAAGCGTGTGGGAATGGTGCATGGCGAAGCTTCCTGAATGGGGTCGAGCGCCGGGTCCGAGCCCGGCGCGTCATTCGGCGGGGCGGGGGAGAATACGACCGGGAGACATCAGGCCGCGGGGGTCCAGCAGGTGCTTGAGTCCCCGCATGATGTCGTATTCCGGCTCCGACAGCATCTCCATGAAGGCGCTCTGCTTGAAGCGGCCAATGCCGTGCTCGGCGCTGATGCTACCGTCGAAGTCGTCGACGATCTCGAACAGACGCTCCTCCAGCTCGTGCAGCAGCGCCGAACGTTCGTCAGCTCCGAGCTCGGGCGGCGGCAGGATGTTGAAGTGCAGATTGCCGTCACCGATATGGCCGTAAGCGATGATCGTCGCCTGCGGACATAGACCCTGGATCTCTTCGGAAGCGCGCTGATGAAAGGCGCTCAGCGACGAAATGGGGATCGAAACATCCGTGCGCAGGTGTTCGCCGCGATTGCGTTGCCCCTCCAGCATCGCCTCGCGAATGTGCCACAGATTCCCGGCCTGGCTTTCACTGGCGGCGAGCACGCCATCGGTGAGGGCGCCAGCTTCGAACCCGCGTTCGAAGAGGTCTTCTATCATGGCGTCGAGGTCCAGCGGCCCGCTGGCGGCGACCTCCATCAGTACGTAGACCGGTGCCGGAGCGTCGAGCGGGTCGCGCAGATCGGGGGCTGCCTCCATCGCCAGTTCGAGGCAGGTGCGCGGCACCAGTTCGAACGCGGTCAGCAGATCGCAGCAACTGCGTCTCGCCAGGGCGTAGAGCGCCAGCACCGCATCCACGTCCGGGCAGGCCAGCAGCGCCGTGCGGCTGACCTGAGGACGCGGAAACAGCTTGAGTACGGCACCGGTGACGATGCCGAGCGTACCTTCGGCGCCGATGAACAGCTGCTTCAGATCGTAGCCGGTATTGTTCTTGTGCAGCGCCTTCATGCCGTTGTAGATACGCCCGTCCGGCAGTACGACCTCCAGCCCCAGCACCAGCTGCCGCATCATGCCGTAGCGCAGCACATTGAGACCGCCGGCGTTGGTCGAGACATTGCCGCCGATCTGGCAACTACCCTGGGCCCCCAGCGAGAGCGGGAAATCACAGTCGGCCGCCTCGGCGGCATCCTTGATCGATTGCAGGACGCAGCCGCCGTCGACGCTCATGGTGAAGTTGATGGGGTCGACATGGCGAATCGACGCCATGCGCTCGAGACTGACGACCAGCTCCGGATGATCCGCATCCGGCAGCGCACCGCCGACCAGCCCGCTGTGGCCGCCCTGTGGCACCAGCGGGATATCGTGGCGATGGCAGTAGCTCACCACATCGGCCACCTGGCGCGTCGTCGAGGGACGGGCGACGGCCATCGGCTCGGCGCCGCGATGGCCTGGCCAGTCGACGCGATAGCGCTCCATGTCGTCGGCCTCGGTCAGCAGCCCGCCCTTGCCCAGTAGGGTAGCCAGATCGTCGAGCAGCGCAGCCTGCGGGGTCATGAATCACCTCTCCAGAGGTTATCGAAAGGGACATCGTCGAAATCATTCAGCATCATCGAAATCACCTGGCCTCAGCGATACCACAGCACGATCTGGGGAAAGAGCAGGAACAGCGCCAGCAGCGCGATCAGCGTGAAATAGAAGGGCAGCAGGCTCTTCACCAGGCTCTCCATGCCGACCTTGCCCACGCCGCAGCCGACGTAGAGTACCGTCCCCACCGGTGGCGTGATCAGGCCGATCCCCAGCACGAACGACATCAGCACGCCGAAATAGACCGGATCGACGCCCAGCTTGACCACCACCGGCGTCATCAGCGGCGCCAGAATGACCATCGCAGGGGTCAGGTCCATGAAGAAGCCGACTACCAGCAGAAAGGCCGTCAGTATCAGCAGCAGCAGGAACTGGTTCTCGGTGATGGCCGACAGGCTGACAACCAGCTGCTGCGGAATCATGTTGGCCGTCAACAGCCAGGCCAGCACGCTGGCGAACGCCAGCAGCAGCATCACGACGCCGGTGAGCTTGCCGGTGGCGATGCAAAGCTCGAAGAAGCGCTTCAACGTCAGGCTGCGATAGATGAAGAACGACACCGCGAAGGCGTAGACCAGGGCGATCGCCGCGCTCTCCGTCGGTGTGAACACGCCGGAGAGAATGCCGCCGACGATGATGACCGGCAGCAGCAGCGCCAGCAGGGCCTCCTTCAATGCCGCGAACAGCTCGGGCACCGAGAATGGCTGGCCGCGCCCGTTCTTGCGCGACTGGACGTAGGTGGTGACCGCCAGCCCCAGCGTGATCAGGATGCCGGGCACGATCCCCGCCATGAACAGCTGCGATATCGAGGTGTTGGTGACCACGCCGAACAGGATCATCGGAATCGATGGCGGAATGATGATGCCCACCACCGAAGCGGCAACGACGATGGCCGTTGCCATTGGCGCACTGTAGCGATGCTGTTTCATCGGCTCGATCATCATGCTGCCGACGGCAGAGGCATCGGCCACGGCGGAGCCGCTGATGCCGCCGAAGAACATCGACGTCAGCACCGCCACCTGGCCGAGGCCACCGGCGACGAAGCCGACCAGGGCGCTGGCGAGACGAACCAGTCGAGTGGCGATGCCGCCCGCGCTCATCACCTCGCCGACCAGAATGAACAGGGGAATCGCCAGGAGAGGGAAGGAGTCCAGGCCATTGACCGCCTGGGACACGATCGGCGACAGCGCATAGCCGGATTCGAAGAAGATGAACAGGCTGATGGCCGCGAGGCCGAACGAGATCGGCATGCCGATGACGATGCAGATCGCCAGCCCGATCAGAATGCTCCACAGGATCATGGTGTCTTGCTCCGAAACAGGGCGCCTCTGATCAATTCGACCAAGGCAATGGTGTTGGCGATCATCGTCAGGATCGCCATCACTGGCATGGCGCTGTAAAGGAAGGTCTGGGGAATGCCCAGCATCGGTGTGGCGCTGGTGTAACCTGAGATCACTTCCTTGAACCCCAGCAGAATGCAGATACAGACGATGTAGATGATGGCAATGCTCAGCAGGACCGCGGCCTTGCGCAGGCCGGCGGGCGCCTTGTCGCGGAAGAAGGTGACCGCCACATGCTCGTTGCCGAGACTGCCGACGCCGGCGCCCAGCAGCACCAGCCAGATGAACAGCACCCGGGAGAGCTCCTCGGCCCAGGTGTAGGAATAGTTGAGTACGAAACGACCAAAGACGTTGGCCGTGACGCAGAAGACGACACCGAGCACGAGCAGCCCGGCGGCGATTTCCAGCGTTTGGCGGAGCCAGCCCAGGAGACCCCGGGTGGCGGGGGAGTCGGCATTCATCATCACCTCCATGATCACGCAGGGCTAGCCGCAGGCGTCCGTGACGCCTGCGGCGAATCGGCACTTACTGAGCCTGGGACTCGGCGCGGATACGGTCGATCAGGTCGCCGCCAATCTTGTCACGCCACTCGTCGTAGACCGGCGCCAGATCCTCCTGGAAGGTCGCGATCTGTTCCGGCGTGAGCTCGGTGATCTGCATGCCCTCGTTCTTCAGCTCCTGCTTGATCTGGTCGTTGAGGGTGCGGCTGACCTGGCGTTCGTAGTCGCCCATCTGCTTGGCTGCCTCACGCAGCAGTTGCTGGTAGCTCTCCGGCAGGCGGTTCCAGAAACGCTCGGAAACCAGCGTGATGAACGGTGTGTAGACGTGGTTCGTCTCGGTGGCGTAGGGCTGGACCTCGTTGAACTTGGAGGACTCGATGGTGATCCACGGGTTCTCCTGCCCGTCGACGACACCCTGTTCCAGCGCGGTGAACAGCTCGGCGAACGACATTGGCGTCGGGTTGGCGCCAAGCGTACGCCAGATGTCCAGGTGGATCGGGTTCTGCATGGTACGGACTTTCAGCCCGTCCAGGTCCGAGGGGGAGGTCACCGATTGCTTGCTGTTGGTGAGCTGGCGATAGCCGTTCTCGGACCAGCCGATAGCGACCAGGCCCTTCGTCGACGCCTCTTCCAGCATCTGCTGGCCGATATCGCCGTCGAGCACCTTGTCGGCGATCTCTGGCGTCGGGAACAGGAACGGCAGGTCGAACACCGCGAATTGCGGGAACATGCTGACCATGGGTGAGGTGGAAGGCGCCGTCATTTCCAGCGTGCCGGCCTGGAGGGCGCTGACCGACTGAAGGTCATCGCCAAGCTGGGCGCTGTGGAAGGTCTGCACCTCGATATGGCCGTCACTACGCTGCTCGACGATCTTCTTGAAGTATTCCAGTCCCCGGTACTGCGCGCTGGACTGGGTCAGGCCGATGTTGAACTTGAGGCTGTAGTCGTTGCCGTCGCCCTCGACGACATCGCCGGTCACTTCCGGGAAGGGCGGCATCTCGGTGGCGGCCGTGGCGGAGAGACTGGTCAAGCTCAGGACGGTCGCCACCATCAGCGTCGTCAACGGAGAACGGGCGCGGCGGGATCGTGTGGCGGGATGCGATGATGTGATTGTTGTCATCTTCAGCTCCAGAACGTTAGTGAAGTGAATAGCGCAATTGGCGTGCATGGCGTGAGTGACGTGCAGTCCGGCGCCGCGGGTCTCGGCGGCGGCCGAATGCTCGGGTCGGCGGCGCCGTCATTGCCAGGCGCTGCCATCGGGATATCGATGAGCGGCGAGCGAGTCCGCCTTCATGGTGACGCCGTAGCCGGGGGCATCCGGCACCAGATAATGCCCGCGACGGATTCGTACCGGGTCGACGAAGTGTTCGTGGAGATGGTCGACGTATTCGAGCAAACGGCCTTCCAACGAGCCGGAAACCGCGATGTAGTCGAACATCGAGACGTGCTGGGTGTATTCGCATAGGCCCACGCCGCCGCCATGGGGGCAGACGGGAATGTCGTACTTCGCGGCCATCAGCAGCACCACGATCACTTCGTTGAGGCCCCCCAGCCGGGCGGCATCGAGCTGGCAGAAATCGATCGCATCGGCCTGAAACAGCTGCTTGAACATCACCCGGTTGTGGCAGTGCTCGCCGGTGGCGACGCCGATCGGCGCCAGGCGATGACGAATCTCGGCGTGACCCAGCACGTCGTCGGGGCTGGTCGGCTCCTCGATCCAGTGAGGGCGAAACTCCGCCAGCCGTCGCATGTTGGCGATCGCCTCGTCGACATCCCACATCTGATTGGCGTCCATCATCAGCAGGCGCGCTTCGCCGATCTCCTCGCGCAGGATACGGGCGCGACGTCGATCCTCTTCGATGTCGCCGCCGACCTTCTGCTTGAAATGATCCCAGCCGTCCGCGATGGCATCGCGGCAGAGCTGGCGCATCTTCTCTTCCGAGTAGCCCAGCCAGCCGGCCGAGGTGGTGTAGCCCGGATAGCCGTGCTCGCGTAGCGCGGCTTCGCGCTCGGCCTTGCCGGCCTCGCGACGCTTGAGCAGGCCGATCGCCTCTTCCGGGGTCAGCGCATCGGTAACGAAACGGAAATCGAGACACCGCACCAGCGCCTCCGGCGTCATGTCGGCGAGCAGCTTCCACACCGGCTTGCCTTCGTGCTTCGCCCACAGATCCCAGACGGCATTGATCATTGCCGAACAGGCCAGATGAATGACGCCTTTCTCCGGACCCAGCCAGCGCAACTGACTGTCGCCGCTGGTCAGCTCGCGCCAGTAGGCACCCATGTCGCCGGTGATATCCGAAAGCGAACGCCCTTCCAGGCGGGAGGCGAGAGACTCTACCGCCTTGACGCAGATCTCGTTGCCCCGGCCGATGGTGAAGGTCAGGCCATGGCCGGTGATGCCGTCGTCGGCGTCGGTATGCAGGATGACGTAGGTGGCCGAGTAATCCGGCGCGGCGTTCATGGCATCCGACCCGTCCAGCTCGCGGGAGGTCGGGAAACGAATGTCCTGAACTTCGACCCGTTGAATCGTGGGCATGCTGACGAGATTCCTTGCCTTATGGATGAAGGTTGTCACGATTTTCATGGAAAACTTCGAAAAATACCGGACGCCAATTCGATATCTTTAGTCGTAGTATTACCGATGATTGGTGCGGTTATTTCAGGAAAGTCATCATGAAACCCGGCTGTCTTTTGGGGCTGTGTCGTCAGACTAATTGGCGCTCGTTGGCACTGACCAATCTTTTTTTTTGCAACCTCGATAACCGGGGGTTATTGTCTTTGACCAAAGGCTTATCCGGATCGGAATGATGTCCAACGATAGTCGTAATCACGTCAAGGGTTGGCTGCGTATCAAGCATCTCGCGCTGCTTGTCACGCTGGACGAAAGTCGCAATTTTCACGCCACGTCTCGCCATATGAACATGAGCCAGCCGGCGGCCAGCAAGATGCTCAAGGACATCGAGACCTTCTTCGGCATGACGCTGTTCTATCGCCAGCCTCGCAGCATGGAAATCACCGATGCCGGGCGGCTGCTGGTGCGTTACGCCCGGACGATCCTCAACGACACCGATCGGCTGATAGACGATCTGGTATCGCTGCGTGAAGGGGGCCACGGCAAGCTGGTCATTGGCGCGGTCCCTGGCGCGGCACCGTTGCTGTTGCCCAAGGCGATCACCACGATCAAGTCGCGACGGCCGCAACTGGCGGTCAGCCTGTTCGAGAATTCCAGCGATCGGCTGCTGGCGGACCTGGAGTACAAACGGCTGGACGTGGTCATCGGACGCGTGACGGAACACGCTCAGCATCACCTGTTCGACTTCCTGCCTCTTCAGGCAGAGCCGGTCTCGATCGTGGTGCGGGCGGGGCACCCGCTGTGCGAGCGCCCGCCCGGCCTGGGCGAGGTCGTGCGCTGGCCCTGGGTGCTGCATCCCATGAGCAGCCCCATGCGGGGGTTGTTCGAGGTGGCGCTGGCCGAAGCCGGGGTCGCGACGCCGCGCAACGTGGTGGAAACCACCTCGACGCAGACCACGCTGCAACTGGTCAGCTCGTCGGATGCCATCGCCCTGCTGCCGACATCGGTGCTCAAGACGGCCATTTCGGCGGGCAAGTTCACCGCGCTGCCGCTGGTGATCGGCGAACCGCTGGGCTACTACGGCGTGTTGACCCGCAAGGGAGAGGCGATTTCCGATGTGGTCGGCGAGTTCATCGATACGCTGTTGATGCGCGACGAACCCTGAATCTCCACTGCCGACGCCAGGGCAGCATCGGCAGGAGAGGCGATGGACTCACGCTGAACCGGCGTCAGCGCTGACCGAGGTGAGCCAGCAGTGCGCGGATGCCGAAGGTCCATGGCGGCAGGCGGTCGCTGCGGTCGACGACGTTGCTCAGCGACCCCAGCCTGGGCGTCGAGATGGTCACCCGGTCACCGATGTGGTGAGTGAAGCCCTGGCCTTCGCCGTCACGGTCCTGAATCGGCGAGAACATGGTACCGAGAAACAGCATGAAGCCATCCGGGTACTGATGATGGACGCCGTAGGTCTGCGCCACCAGATCCAGCGGATCGCGGCTGATCTCGCGCATGTCGCTCTGTCCTTCCAGCAGGAAGTCGTCGTCCGCGCCCTCGATGCGCAGTGATACCTGTGCATTGCGCACGTCGTCGATGCCGAAGTGCTCGTCGAACAGCCGGATGAACGGCCCGATCGAACAGGAGGCGTTGTTGTCCTTGGCCTTGCCCAGCAGCAGGGCGCTGCGACCCTCGACATCGCGCAGATTGACGTCGTTGCCCAGCGTGGCGCCACGCACTTGCCCCTGGGCGTCCACGGCCAGCACGATCTCCGGCTCCGGATTGTTCCACTCGGAGGCGGGATGCAGCCCGACGCGGGCGCCATGTCCGACGGCGGACAGCGGCTGCGCCTTGGAGAACACCTCGGCATCGGGGCCGATACCCACTTCCATGTACTGCGACCAGCCGCCACGCGCCTGCAGCTCCGCCTTGAGCGCCATCGCCTCTTCCGAGCCCGGCTTGATCCGCGACAGATCGCCACCGATCAGCGACTGAATCTCCTGACGCAGTTCGGCAGCGCGCTTGAGATCGCCGCCCGCCTGCTCCTCGATCACCCGCTCCAGCAGGCTGACCGCAAAGGTCACGCCGCACGCCTTGATCGCCTGCACGTCGCAGGGGGCCAGCAGATAGGGCGCGCGCGGTGCGTCCTCGAGGCTGTTGGCGAGCACTTCTGCCAGCGTGCCAACGCTGTTACCCGGCGCTTCACGGGCGAGCCAGGCGGCGTCGTCGCGTTCCAGCAGGTCGGCCATGGTCGAGACATGCTCGGAAAGGTCGACCAATACCTCGCCGCGCAGCGCTACCAGCGCCGGGCCGGCGCGGCCATCATCGCTGGTCAGCCAGACGCGCCCCACCAGCAGCGCCTGATCGGCATCTTCGGGAAGACAGTCGTCGTGAAGGCGACCGGGATCATTGGGTTGGGTCATGAAAAACAGAGCTCCTGTCGAGTCGAAAGGGATGTGTGCTTGTTAGCCGAAGGCTGTCCTGCCGGCCAGGGATGAGTCTGCCACGGCATCGCGCATGGCCTCGACCACGTCCGAGGGCAGGGGAATGCCGTTGTCGAGATAGTCCCGGCGCCGGGCCAGGCCGGACTGACCGGGCAGACGCACCGGCCTGGCGGGGTCGCGCGGCCGGCTGTCGAGGCAGCGTCTGGCGACATGATCGGTCTCGTCGAGAAACGACTCGGTGCCGCCGAAGCGGGCCGGATCGATCACCATCACCATCACCGAAGCGCCCCAGCCCTCGGGGGCGTCCTTGCGGCCGAAACCGGACAGGGCGGAGGTCAGCGCTTCGACCATCAGCCCCAGCGCGAAGCCCTTGTGGCCGAAGGCGAGTTCCCCCAGCGGCAGAATGCTCCCTTCGGGCGAGGCGAAGTAGTCCTCGGGGTCGTCGCTGATCTCGCCTTGGCCGGTCAGGATCGCCGGATGGTCGAGTTTTTCGCCGGCCGCGCGGGTCTTGCCCACGGTGCCGTTCGTGATGGTCGACATGCTGACGTCGATCAGCATCGGCTGCTCGCGCCCCGGAATGCCGATCGCCAATGGGTTCGGCGTGTAGACGCGATCCAGCCCACCATAAGGGGCGACGGAGGCGACCGCCGGGTCCGAGGTCAGGATCAGCGGCACCAGGTTGGCCTCGACCAACGGCTGCAGGTACGCCGCCAGGCAGGCGATGTGATGCGAGCGCTTGAGGCTGACCATGCCGATGCCGAAGGTGGTGGCCGCCTCGCGGCAGTGGTCCAGCGCACGCTGGACGAGGTACGGCCCCAGCAGGTAGTGGCCGTCGAACAGCGCCGCGACCGGGCTGTTCTGCTGGATTTCGAGCCGTTCGTGATCGCCGCAGGCATGGCCCGCCTTGAGATCCTTGAGGTAGCCGTTGGCCAGCTTCACCCCATGGGTGTGATGGCCGAGCAGGTCCCCCTCGACCAGAATGCGTGCGGTGGTTTCCGCCACCTCCGGGCTTACGCCGTTTTCCTCGAACAGGGTAACCAGCGTCGAATGCAGGGCGGCGGCATCATATCGGGTCATGAGGACCTCGGCTTGTGGCTGGGTTGTGGCGTGCTACGCCAGCGGCGGAACAGGCGGATCAGTGAAGGCAACAGCCATATCAGGATGACCAGCGCGCCCAGCGCGGCGCTGATCGGCCGCTCGAAGAAGGCTAGCAGGTCGCCGTTGGATTTCAGCATCGAGCTCATGAAGCTGTTCTCCAGGGTACTGCCGAGCACCAGTCCGAGAATGGCGGGGGCCATCGGGAAGTCGTTGCGGGCGAGCACGAAGGCCACCAGTCCGATGATCAGCATGATCCAGATATCGGTGATCGAGTTGTTGATGGCGAAGGCGCCGACGATGCAGAAGCTCAGGATGACCGGCATCAGGATCTTGCGCGGTGTCAGGATGAACACCTTCGAGGCGCGGATGGCGAGATAGCCGATGGGCAGCATGATCAGGTTGGCGACGAAGAACACCGTGAACAGCGCATAGACCTGACCGCCGCCATTCATGAAGATCGTCGGGCCGGGGTTCATGCCCTTCATGTAGAGCACGCCGATGACGATGGCGGTAATGGTGTCGCCGGGGATGCCGAACACCAGCGCCGGGACCCAAGCGCCGCTGATGCCGGAGTTGTTGGCGGAGCTGGCGTCGACGATACCCTCGATATGGCCCGTGCCGTATTTTTCCTTCTCCTTGGAGCGGCTCTTGCCCAGTGCGTAGGCGATCCAGGCGGCGATGTCCGCTCCGGCACCGGGTAGCGCGCCGATCAGCGTACCGAGGGAGCTGCCACGCAGGACGTTACGCCAGTAGGTCTTGATGTGCCCCGGCGCCTTGAGGAAGACGCTGTCCTTCGCTGTCACCGGGACATGGCGTTCCTCGACCCGCGAGCCGTAGAACATCATGATCTCGTTCAGCGCGAACATGCCGATCATCACCGGGATGAAGTTGATCCCGGCCATCAGGTCGGGAACGCCGAAGGTGAAGCGGGGCGCACCGCTCATCATGTCCAGCCCCACGGTCGACAGCAGCAGGCCCACCGTCAGCGACAGGAAGGCTTTGACCCGGGATCCGATGGCGATGAAGATCGAGCTGCTCAGGCCCAGCAGCGCCAGCCAGAAGTATTCGAAGGAGCTGAAATTGAGCGCCATTTCGGCCAGCGAGGGTGACACGAACACCAGCACCATCGTGCCGAACAGCCCGCCAATGACCGAACAGACCAGGTTGGTGCCCAGCGTTTCGCGGGCGCGCCCCTTCTGCGCGAGTCGATAGGATTCACCGACGTAGGCCGCCGATGCCGGCGTGCCGGGAATGTTGAGATAGGTGCCGGGGATATCACCGGCGAAAATCGCCATCGCCGACGTCGCCACGATCGCGGCGATGGCCGGGGTGGCATCCATATAGAACGTGATCGGCACCAGCAGTGCCACCGCCATGGTAGCGGTCAAGCCGGGTATGGCACCGACGAAGAGCCCGAAAACGGCCGCCGCGACGATGACCAGCATCGTCTGGAGGTTGAACACCATTGCCAGGCCTTGCAGAAAAGCGTCCATGAGCAGTCACCAGGCGAAGGGAAGGGTTTGGGAGAAAAGGGTGCCTTCCGGCAGCGGGATCAGCAGGTAGCGCGAGAACAGCACATAGATTGCCACGGCGACGATGATCGAGACGATCAGCGCAAGCCATAGCCTGGCGCCACGCATCAGCATCAGGACCAGCATGCTCACCGCCATACACAGCGGCGCGCCCAGAAATTCACTGGCCAGGATGTAGAACACGATCAGCACGCAGGGCAGCAGCGAGATCAACAGGCCGCGGTAATCGTAGCGCGTCGCCAGGGTGTGTGGACCCGCGCGAGGACCGGCGAGCGCGTTCCTGAGTTGACCCACCCGAGTCAGTGCCAGCAGCAGCCCGCCGACCACCATTCCCCCGCCGATCAGCGAGGGGAACAGTGACGGGCCGAACTGCAGCGCCGGCATGGTCGGATAGGTCTGGGCGACGGCAATGACCACGCCGCCGCCGATCATGAACGCCAGTCCGAGCAGGAAATCTCTCATGAGGTCGTCTCCCGGTCGGGTCGTCGGATCACTTGGCCAGACCTACCTGTTCGACGATCTTGCCGAAGCGCTCGTCCTGTTCGGCCATGAGCTTGCCGAAATCGTCCGCGCCCCGCCATTCAGTGCCGAAGCCCTGCTTGGCCATGAAGTTCTGGTAGGTGTCGCTGTTGTAGGCAGCTTCGACCGCTTTCTCGAGGGTCTCGACGACGGCCGGATCCATCCCCTTGGGACCGGCGATGCCGCGCCATTCGCCGATGGCGTAGTCGCTGCCGATCGCTTCCTTCAAAGTCGGGACGTCGGGGAAGCTGTCGAGCCGCTCCGGCGCCATGATCGCCAGGCTCCTGGCCTTGCCAGCATCGATCATCGAGCGCCCTTCGGGGACCGAGCTCGGGACGATATCGATACTGCCGGCTGCCATTTCGGTCATCGCCGGGGCCGAGCCCTGGCTGGGTATCCACGAGACGCGATCGGCCTCCATTCCCTGATCCAGCAGGAAGCCGGCGAAGGCCAGATGCCAGACGCCACCCTGTCCGGTACCGGAAGCGGTATAGGTTCGGGCAGGCTCGTTCTTGACCTGTTCGACCAGCGATTCGACCGAGTCGAACGGGCCGTCGGCGGCGACCTGGATGCCGGCGTAGTCGTAGTTGATCTGGGCGATCGGCGTGTAGTCCTGGTAGGTGAGCTGCGTCAGTCCCTGCCAGTGCATCATGTTGATCTCGCCGGTGATCAGACCGAGCGTATAGCCATCCGGCTTGGCCATGGCCATGGCGGTATGTCCGACCACGCCACTCCCGCCGGTTCGGTTGACCACATTGACCGTCTGACCCAGCTCCTCTTCCAGCGCGGCAGCGATGGTTCGAGCGGTCGCGTCGGTGCCCCCGCCGGCCGCCCAGGGAACGATCAACGTAATCGGCTTCTCGGGATAGTCGGCCATTGCCGGCAGCGGCAGCAGTAACGACAATCCAAGCAATCCTGCGAGATGACTTCTGGTTATTGACGTCTTCATGGCATGTTCCTCGGCGGGGATATTTTGTGTGGTTATGAACCTGCATTTCGCTCAATGAAGCTATGGTTTATGACCATTGAGTGCAATATGCGTATTGGCTAGACATTGGTATAACTGCGAAACCATGGCCATGCCTTTCTGGTGACGCGACATGCTGAAAACGGATCGGATGAAGGCAGTTTTATTCTGGCTAATCAATATCGTCAGGCAAATCGTGGAGAAACCCTTCGTGCCGAACAATGACCTTCACCGCTAGATTACGCCGGTTCGCTTCGGAGGTATTTGCTCCGAAAGTCTATGTTGTACTTATTTTTCATATGTTCAACATAGGCGTCAGGTGATAAACGGCGGCCGTTGCGTCACGAGGCGCCGACGCCGGGCCGGGTGGCCAGCCGGATGAGATTCGAGACGTCCCGCCAGGGTGGTCGAGACGTCGTGGTGGCAATGACCGATGAGCGATGGAGGAGAAGAACGATGCGCCTGATACAGTGCCTGAACGACGACCAACTGACCGTGGCGATGGTCATCGATGAACGGGAGGTCCAGGTCGTCGACGCCGACGAGGGCGTCTACGGTCTGGCCAAACGCGCCATCGACGAGGGCAAGCCGCTGACCGCGGTAGTCGAATCGGCGCTAACCGAGAAGCGTCTCGACTACGCGCAGATCGTCGCCGAGCGTCGCCTGCTGCCGCCATTGACGCATTCGGATCCGGCGCACTGCCTGGTCACGGGAACGGGGCTGACGCATCTCGGCAGCGCCGATACCCGTTCGGCGATGCACGCTGCCGCTATGTCCTCGCCTGACAGGGTCGAGGAAAGTGAACTCACCGACTCCATGCGCATGTTCCGCATGGGCATCGAGGCCGGCAAGCCGAAGGCGGGGGAAGTCGGGCCGCAGCCGGAATGGTTCTACAAGGGGGATGGCGACTGCGTGGTGGCGCCGGAAACCGACATCCCGTCCCCGGCGTTCGCCCAGGATGCTGGCGAGGAGCCGGAGCTGGCCGGGCTTTATGTCGTCGGCCAGGACGGCACGCCCTGGCGCGTCGGTTACGCCATCGGCAACGAATTCTCGGATCACGTCACCGAGCGCTTCAACTACCTGTGGCTGGCGCACTCCAAGCTGCGCGCCTGCAGTTTCGGCCCGGAGCTCTTCATCGGCGAGCTGCCGGAGAACCTGGAAGGCACCAGCCGCATCGTGCGCGACGGTCGCACGCTATGGGAGAAGCCGTTTTTGACCGGCGAGGGCAACATGGCTCACAGCCTGGCGAACCTCGAGCATCACCACTTCAAGTATCGCAACTTCCGCCGTCCCGGCGACGTTCATGTCCATTTCTTCGGCACCGCGACACTGAGCTTCGCCGACAAGGTCGTGGTCGAGCCGGGCGATCGCTACGAGATCGACCTGCCGGCACTGGGTCGCCCGCTGCGCAACACGCTCGGGAGCGAAGAGGATTTTGGCTACGCGGCCGCAAAAGCGCTATAAGCGTTCGCCGACCCAACGCACCAATGCTTCAGCACCGGCCGGGCCAGCGATCGTTTACGCCGCTGGCCCGTCGGCCAAGTCAGTGACAAGTTTGTGAGAGCCCCGATCATGACCGAACGTCCCCGCCGAACCCCCGATCAACTCCGTTCACGCTGGTGGTTCGATAATCCTGACCACGCCGGCACCACGGCGCTGTGCCTCGAGCGTTACATGAACTACGGCATCACCCTGGAAGAGCTCTCTTCCGGCAAGCCGATCATCGGTATCGCCCAGTCCGGCTCCGATCTCACGCCGTGCAACCGCCATCACATCCAGCTGGTGGAGCGGGTCAAGGCGGGTATCCGCGCGGCGGGCGGCGTCCCGTTCGAATTTCCGCTGCATCCGATTCACGAGAACGTACGCCGGCCCACCGCCGCGCTGGATCGCAATCTCGCCTATCTCGGTCTGGTCGAGGTGCTTCACGGCTATCCGCTCGACGGCGTGCTGCTGACCACCGGCTGCGACAAGACCACGCCGGCCTGTCTGATGGCCGCCGCCACGGCGGACATCCCGGCGATCGTGCTCTCCGGCGGGCCGATGCTCAACGGCTGGCGCGGCAAGGAGCGCGTCGGCTCCGGCACCATCGTGTGGGAGCTGCGCAAGCGTCTCGCCACCGGCGAGATCGACTATCCCGAGTTTCTAGCCCGCATCGCCGATTCCGCGCCCTCTGTGGGGCACTGCAACACCATGGGCACGGCGTCGACCATGAACTCCATGGCCGAGGCGCTGGGCATGAGTCTGCCCGGCTCGGCGATGATTCCCGCCCCCTACAAGGAGCGACCGATGGTCGCCTACGCCACCGGGGCGCGCATCGTCGAGATGGTGTGGGAAGACCTGCGTCCGAGCGACATCCTGACGCGTGAAGCGTTCGAGAACGCCATCGTCGTCTGTTCGGCACTGGGCGGCTCGAGCAATGCCCCCGTTCACATCAACGCGATCGCCCGTCACGCAGGAATCGAGCTGACCAACGACGACTGGCAGCGGCTGGGTCACGACGTGCCGCTGCTGGCGAACGTGATGCCGGCCGGTGCCTATCTCGGCGAGGAGTTCTACCGGGCGGGTGGAGTCCCGGCGGTGGTTCATGAACTGTTGGCGGCAGGACGACTTCATGGCGCCGCGCTGACGGTCAACGGTCAGACGCTGCATGCCAACTGCTTCGGCCAGGAAACTCAGGACGAAGACGTCATCCTGCGCTACGGCAAGCCGCTGGTCGAATCGGCGGGCTTTCTCAATCTCAAGGGCAATCTGTTCGATTCCGCGCTGATGAAGACCAGCGTCATCTCGGAAGACTTCCGGCGCCGCTTTCTTTCCAATCCGGACGATCCGGAAGCGTTCGAAGGCAAGGTCGCGGTGTTCGACGGCTCCGAGGACTACCATGCGCGCATCGACGACCCGGCGCTCGAGATCGACGAGAACACCATCCTGGTGATGCGCGGTGCCGGCCCGGTGGGGCATCCCGGGGGCGCCGAGGTGGTCAACATGCAGCCGCCGGAAGCGCTGATCAAGCAGGGCATCGAATCGCTGCCGTGCCTGGGCGACGGACGCCAGTCGGGAACCTCCGGCTCGCCCTCGATTCTCAACGCCTCGCCGGAAGCGGCGACGGGCGGCGGCCTGGCGCTACTCGAAACCGGCGACCGGATCCGTATCGATCTCAAGCGGGGCGAGGCCAATCTGCTGATCGACGACGAGGAGCTGGCAGCGCGACGCGCCAAGCTCGAAGCCAGCGGCGGCTACCCGTATCGCGACCACCAGACCCCGTGGCAGGAGATCCAGCGTTCGATGGTCGAACAGCTCGACCGCGGCATGACCCTGGCGCCGGCGACCAAGTACCGGGCGATTGCCTGGGACTTGCCACGAGATAATCACTGACGAGCTACGAGCTACGAGCTACGAGCTACGAGCTACGAGCTACGAGCTACGAGCTACGAGCTACGAGCTACGAGCTACGAGCTACGAGCTACGAGCTACGAGCTACGAGCTACGAGCGAAGGTCAGCATTGGGCGCTATAGAAGGCGGCGCTAGCCTCGGAGCGCGATGGACAGAGGCGCGGCTCGGGGCGCCTCGACCGAGATTGAGGCGCGGTCTCGGGCGTCTTAGATAGAGGCGCAGTCTCGGGCGCCTTAAAAAGTTCCTGGATAGGCGCCGCCGTCGAGCAGGATGTTCTGGCCGGTCATGTAGGCGGCCTGGCGGCTGCAGAGGAAGGCGCAGACCTCGCCGAACTCCTCGGGGTTGCCGAAGCGGCGGGCGGGAATCGCGTCCAGACGCGTTTGTGCCACCTCGTCATGCGTGCGGCCGCTCTTGCTGGCGGCCTTGTCGATGCCGCCCCTCAGCCGCTGGGTGTCGAAGGCGCCCGGCATCAGGTTGTTGATGGTGACGTTGCGGCTGGCCAGTCTCGACTGGCGAGCGGTGCCGGCGACGAATCCGGTCAGGCCGCTGCGGGCACCGTTGGAGAGCCCGAGCACGTCGATCGGGGCTTTCACCGCCGACGAGGTGATATTGACGATCCGGCCGAAGCCGCGCTCGGCCATGCCATCGACGCAGGCCTGAATCAACGCAATGGGCGCCAGCATGTTGGCGTCCAGCGCCGCGATCCAGTCGTCCCGCTCCCAGTCTCGGAAATCGCCGGGAGGCGGGCCACCGTTGTTGTTGACCAGGATATCGACCTGGGGCGGCGCGCTTAGCACCGCCTCTCGGATGGCCGGATCGCCGATGTCACCGGCAACTGTACGCACTTCGATCGCCGGATCGAGTGCGCGCAGCTCCTCGGCGACGGCGTCCAGCGTCTCCTGCCGGCGCGAGTTGATGACCAGATTGACCCCTTCCCTGGCCAAGGCAACGGCGCAACCCTTGCCCAGTCCCTGGCTGGCGGCGCAGACGATGGCCCAGCGGCCGTTGATACCGAAATCCATGTTGGTTCTCCTCTGACGAGATCGAGGCGGGCATCGCAGGCATGCGAGTTTCCGCGCTCCTTGGGTATCGCGCTGCCGGCACGCGAGGACGGCGCTCAGCGCTCGACGGCTGCCGGCACTTCGCCCAGCAAGGTCTCCGGCATCTCCATCCCCAGCGCGTCGGCCGTTCCCTGCAAAACCGCCACCGAGGCGAAGAAGGCCTCGCGGGGCCGCCGGGTTCGAATGCACTCCATCAAGTGGCGGTGGCGCTCCAGGCTCTGCTCAGGATCGCTGGCGCTGACGTTGGAGGTCTCCACCAGTAGATGAATCGAGGGCTTCAGGATGTGCGATAGCTGCTTCCAGACGATGTTGTGGGTCGCCTTGAAGATGGCTACGTGGAAGGCGACGTCGTGGTCGCTGTGAAGCCTCCCGCGGTTGGCCGATTCGGGGTTGTGGAAGTCACGGCCCATGCCTTCGAAGGCTTCTTCGATCGCCACGAGATCCCTCGCCGTGGCGCGCTTGGCCGCCGTCATCGCCACATAGGGCTCGACGTCGAGCCGGAAGGTCAGGATCTCGCGCTGAATACCCGGGTTGGGTGTGGCGAAACGCACCATCCACTCGGTGACCTGCGGGTCGAGAATGTTCCACTCGGCATAATCCCGAACGCGGGAGCCGTAACCGGAGATACGCTCGATGATGCCGGCGTCGACCAACTGGCGCAGATCGCTGCGCACCGCCGAGCGGTTGAGCGCGAACTGCTCGCAGAGGTCGATCTCCTTGGGCACGAATTCGCCGGGCTGGTAATGGCCGGCGAAGATCTCCCTGACCAGCGCTTCAGCGACGCTGGGCCGGCGTGGGGAACGCGTTGTCGAGGTGTCCTTCACGTCAGTCGAATCCCGGCCTTCGATGTGGGTTGAGCCGTATGGTCAACATTGGCTGTTTCGACTTCATCTTACCTGTCCGGCCGTCGAACGCGCGACCGGGAAAGGCCGACATACGGCCATGGTCGTACTCGGAGGCTTGCGTTCAGGGCACGCTCCCGGGTCAGAACACCCAGTTGGGTAACGCCAGCGAGATCGCCGGTACGAAGGTCACCACCAGCAGCAGGGCGACCAGCAGCAGCCAGTAGGGCGCGATGGCGCGAATGAAGGCGCCGATCGAGACGCCGGTGATGCTGCAGGTCGTGAACATCACCGTGCCCAGGGGTGGCGTAATGGTGCCGATCGAGGCGTTGAGGATGAACACGATACCGAAGTGCACCGGGTCGATACCGAACTGGGCCGCCACGGGAGCCAGCAACGGCGAGAGCACGATCAGAATCGCGTTGCCCTCCAGAAACATGCCGAGAACCAGCAGCAGGACGTTGGCGATCAGTAGAAACGCCACCGCGCTGCCGACGCCCGAGGAGAGCATCAGCGCGATCTGCTGGGGAATCTGCTCCCAGGTCAGCACGCGAGCGAAGCCCGAGGCGACCGCGATGATGAACAGCACGTTGACCGACGCCATCAGCGACTCCCGCGTCGCCAGCGCAACGCTGCCCAGCCCCATCTGCCGATACACGAACAGCCCGACGATCAGCGCATAGAGTACGGCCATCGCGCCTGCTTCGGTGGGCGTGAAGATGCCGACGCGGATGCCGCCGATGACGACCACCGGCAGCAGCAGCGCGATGATCCCGGCGCGGGTCACGCTGATCCATTCGTGACGAGTGACACGTTCGCGGCGCGGCTTCTGATAGCCGAGGCGGCGACACTGGATCGACACCAGTACCATCATCGCGACCGCCATCAGCACGCCCGGCACGACACCGGCCAGAAACAGCCGCCCGATCGAGACGTTGTTGACGTAGCCGTAGACGATCAGCGCGATCCCCGGCGGGATGGTCGACGTGATCAGCGACGACGAGGCCGTGATCGCGCTCGAGAACGCCTTGGGGTAGCCGGCAGCCGTCATGCTCGGCACCAGCAGTTTGGCGTTCATGGCGGCATCGGCGATGTTGGAGCCGGAAAGACCGCCCATGAAGGTACTCAACAGTACGTTGGCCTGCGCCAGACCGCCGTGCATTCGACGGGTCATCAGTTCGGCCAGCGTCAGCAGCCGTTCGGTGATGCCGGAGTGGTTCATGAACACCCCGGCCATGATGAAGAACGGAATGGCCAGCAGTGAAATGGACTCCAGCCCGCCGGCGAGGCGCTGGATCAGCATTACCATGGGCTGATCCGCACCGACGAGGAAGTAGGTCAGACTCGACGCAAACAGCGCGAAGGCCACCGGCGTGCCCAGGCAGAACAGGATGAAGAGCGCGGCGAGCGCGATTCCAACGGCCATCGATATCACTCCTTGGCGGTAACGACGTCACGGGTGGCTTGCGGCGGAGCCAGTTCCCGTTCGTCGGCAATCAATCGGTCATTGGTGATCAGGCGCACCAGACTGTGATAGAGCATCAGCGCTGCGCTGATGGGGATTGATACGTGAATCCAGTAGTAGGGGATCTGCAGCATCGGCGTGCTGCGGAAACGCGAGAAGGGCAGCAGTTCCAGCCCCCAGAAAAGCATCGCCACCGCGCAAAGCATGACAATGCCGATGTTGAAAATGCGCGTGTTCCAGTGCGCAACGGCTGCCGGCAACCTGTCGTTGAGCAGGCCGATCAGCACGTGCTCGTTGCGCCGTACCAGTGCGCTGGCGCCGAGGAATGTCGCCCACACCATCAACAGCTGCAGGATCTCCTCGCTCCAGGCCAGCGGCGACGAGAACAGGTAGCGCATGAAGACGTTGGCGATGGCGACCACGAACAGCCCGAACAGCGCCAGGCTGGCGATCACCTCATCGAGTCGCATCAGGCGGTCGAGCGCCTTGAAAAACGTTTGCATGAATATTCAACTCCTAACGACGTGAGCAACAGCTCACTTCGCAGCGTTAAACAAAGGAGGGTCGATAGTCCCGCGCAACGCCTCGATTCGCTGGGGACGCCGAGTCCGCGCAAGATTCGAGATTGCGACCGCCATTCCTGACGGTCGCCTTTCGGACCATCGCTGTGCGATGTCCAGAATCGCTCCCGGCGATTTTGTCAGCCGTTGATGATATCGCTGACCTGCTGATACAGCCCGTCGCTCCACTGCGGGAATGCCGCCGGGACTTCCTGCTGGGCACGCTCGCGGAACGGGGCGGTATCCACCTCGTGCACCTGGACGCCGGCATCCTTCAACTGCTGAAGCGATTTGTCGGTCTCCTTCTCGACCAGGCTGCGCAGGTTCTTGGCCATCTCCTGACCGGTCTCGGTGAGGATCTTCTGGTCTTCCGGGCTCAGCTGTTGCCAGAACGCTTCACCGGTGACGAACGGCGCGACCGTATGCATGTGGGCGGTGAGATTGAGATTCTTCACTACCTCGTAGAACTTGCCGCCATACAGCACCGGCAGCGGGTTCTCGACGCCGTCGACCAAACCCTGGGCCAGCGCCGGATAGACATCGCCCAGCGACATCGGCGTGGGCACCGCGCCCATTGCCTTGATTGCGGCGACGTACATCGGCGAGTTCTGCACCCGCACCTTGACCCCGGCCAGATCCTCCGGCGTCGAGACCGCTTCTCGCGAAAGCAGGTGGCGCACCCCGTAGACGGAATTGGGAATCACGATGTGATAGCCGGATTCCTCGACCTTCTTTTCCTGCTCGGCGAACCAGTCGGACTCGAAGACCTTGAGCTTGCTGTCGAAATCGTCGGAGAGATACGGCGCGTCCAGTACCGCCAGATCCGGCACCGAACTCATGAAGTTGGAGTAGGCGGTAATGGTGATCAGCGGCGAGCCGAAGCGCGCCTGCTCCATCACTTCGGTCTCGCCGCCGAGCTGGCTGGCGGGGAAGGCTTTCAGCGTCAGCTCGCCGTCGCTGGCTTTCTCGACGCTTTTCGCCCACTCCTTGACCGCGACATCGACCGGCTCGCCGGGCTGATTGCCGTAGGCGACGCGGATTTCGGTCGCAGCCTGGGCCATGCCCGTGAGCGCGAGCGTGCTCAGACCGGCCAGGGTGAGTGAAGCGGTGAAGCGGAAGAATCGTTGGGTGATCATTGGCGTGCTCCGGATGTTGTCGTCTTGGATGCTTCGTGTTGTCGCCATCAGCTCAACGCCTCGTCGAGCCTGGGCGTGGCGCGCCCTTGGAGGCGTGCTTTATCCACCACCGGCTGCAGGCGTCGCTGCAGTTTGGCGGCGTGATGCTGGGCGATATCGTCGAGGCGGTGATCGAGGAAGGGGTTGGCGAACCGTTCCATCGTTACCGCCAGATACGGCTCCAGCTGGTTCATGGGCAGTTCGGCGGCGAGCGTCGGCAGCACCTCCTCTTCGAGGGTGGCACGCAGCGGATCGACCAGCGCGGCGCACTCCATCGCCTCGCGCACGAACTCGACCGGGCGACCGGCTTGCTGCCATCGGTCGACCAGATAGGTATGGGCCAGGTTGAGAATGTGCAGCTTGCACATCGCCTGCGGGGTCAGGTCGTCGACGATCTCGACATCCGGATGCACGCAGGGGATCGCCATGCCCGGCTGGCGGGCAATGGCCCAGAGCGCATAGGGTTCGGCGATGGCACCGAGCGGTTCGAGCGGCGCCGAGACGATGCGGTCGACCAGCGTGTCGGCCCATACGCAGCGGTTGTCCAGCCAGTCGAGAAACGCCGCGTTATCGGCTGTCGCCTCGCCGTCGCGGCGGGCCATTGTCGTCACCAGCGACTTCAACTGCCGGGCGTTCTGCTCGATCAGCTCGCAGGGCAGGATCGTCAGGCCATCGTTACCGGCTTCGAAGCGGGCCCGCAACAGGTGGGTCAGCTTGCCGGGAAAGCTCGCCGGCACTGTCGCGAGACTCGAGTCGTCTCCAATGTCGTAGCCGTTGTCGGCGGTGTTGGAGACGATGATGCGGGCGTGCTCGACCACGTGTCGCTTGAGCACGTCCCACTGTTCGGCGGCGATCAGGCAGCCGGCGACGCTGTCGACGGTCTGCTTGCGATCAATCGTTTCGCCGTCGCGCCGACCGCGAATCCGCACGGGATAGCGGCGCTGCTCGGCGAGCAAGCGCGCCTTGCGCTTGCCTTCCTCGCGGGTCGAGCTCTGCACCACCAGAATGCGCTCATCGCTGTCTCCCTTCTCCAGCGATTCGGATACCAGGGCATCGACATGGGCGAGCAGGAAGCGTCCGGTGCCGAACTGGACGATACCGGCGTCGCGGTAATCGGACGCGCTCGTCGAGAGCCGTGTCGAAGCGCTCATAGAGACACCCCGCGCTTCCAGGGAATGAAGTCGTGCTGTGAGAGACGCTGGGCATGCGAGCGATGGCGTCCCGACGCGACCTCGATGCACAGCGCCAGCAGCTCCTCGGCCAGCTCGTCGATGCCGCGTTCGCCGCGCACGATGGGGCCGGCGTCGAAATCGATGATGTCGCGCATGCGGGTCGCCAGTTCGCTGTTGCTGGCGATCTTGAGCACTGGCGTCACCGGGTTGCCGGTGGGCGTGCCGAGACCGGTGGTGAACACGATCAGGTTGGCGCCGGAGCCGGCCAGCGCGGTGGTCGATTCGACGTCGTTGCCCGGCGAGCAGAGCAGGCTGAGACCGGGGCGACGGTGCGGCTCGGTGTAATCGAGCACGTCGACTACCGGCCCGTCGCCGCCTTTCTTGGCCGCACCGGCGGATTTCATCGCATCGGTGATCAAACCGTCGCGAATGTTGCCCGGAGACGGGTTCATGGCGAAATCGGCCCCCACCGCGGCGGCATGGCGCTGGTAGGCCTGCATCAGATCGCGGAAACGTTCGGCGACCGCGGCGTCGGTACAGCGGGCGACCAGTTCGTGCTCGACCCCGCACAGTTCCGGAAACTCGCTGAGAATGCCGCTGCCGCCGAGGGCGACCAGGCGATCAACCACGGCGCCGACCAGCGGGTTGGCGGAGATGCCGGAAAAGCCGTCGGAGCCGCCACACTCGACGCCGAGCGTGAGCTTGGCCAGCGGCGCCGGTTGGCGCGGGATTCGGTCGGCGGCTGCCAGACCGTCGAAGATCGACTGTAGGGCGTTGCGAATCAGCGCTTCTTCGCTGGGTGAGGACTGCTGGTCGAAATAGTCCACCGTGCGCAACCGTTGCGGATCGCGTTTGGCCACCGCCGCCTTGAGCATCTGAATCTGCGCCTTCTGACAGCCGAGACTCAGTACCGTCGCGCCGGCCACGTTGGGATGGCAGATATAGCCGGCCAGCAACTGGCACAGCGCTTCGGCATCGTCGTCGGTGCCGCCGCAGCCCAGGGTATGGGTCAGAAAGCGCACGCCGTCGACGTTGGGGAAACGTCTGGGCGCGGTGGCGTCGAACGAATCGGCGCTCTCCGGCGTGTCGCTCTGGCCGCTCAGCATTTGGCGCGCCATGCGCTTGTAGTCACGATAAGGGTCATCGCCCAGCGCATCGGCGACACACTGGCGCAGCACCTCGATGTTGCGGTTCTCGCAGAACACCAGCGGAATCACCAGCCACACGTTGGCCGTGCCGACGCCACCATCCGGGCGATGGAAACCGTCGAAGGTCGTGCCCTGGAAGCGCGTCACGTCCGGCGGCGTCCACGACTTGCTGCCGGGGCGGACCTCGTCGCTTTCCGTGGCGTGGGCGACGTTGTCCACGGTGATCACGCCGCCCTCGGGGATGTCACGCGTCGCCTTGCCCACGGTCACGCCGTACATGGTGACGATATCGCCCGGCGACAGCGCCGCGAGCGTGAACTTGTGCTTGTGGCGGACGTTGTCGGCGAGCGTGACGGCGTGGTCGTCGATGACGACCTGGCGACCGGCGGGCAGGTCGGTCAGCGCCACCGCCACGTTGTCGCGTGGGTGGATGCGCAGGGTGATGCGAGCCGGGCTGTCGGTGCCGATGGTGTCATTCATGCTTGATGCTCCGCTGCGCTGTCGTGGCCCGCGCTTTCGAGCGTCACCATTGCCTTGATCACGCCACTGCCGGGCGCGCACCACTGGGGCATCAAGGTCGGCAGTTCCTCGAGTCGCCCCCGGTGGGTGATCAGCGGCTCGGTGAGAATGTCGCCTCTGGCCATCAGGCGGGTGACGGTTTCAAAGTCTTCCCGCGTGGCGTTGCGGCTGCCCATCAGCGTCAGTTCCTTCTTGTGGAAATCCGGATCGCTGAAGGTGATATCGGCCTTGACCACGCTGACCAGGACGTAGCGCCCGCCGTGCCCGACGAAATCGAAGCCGCGATTCATCGCCTTGGGATTGCCGGTGGCATCGAACACCACGTCGGCCAGGGCGCCATCGTTCATCGCTTCGATCTCCGCAATCACGTCGTCTTCGACGGCATGCCAGACGGCGTCCGCGCCGAGTTCATCGCGGCACAGGGCCAGGCGGTCGCGATTGGTATCGATCATCGCCACCCGCGCGCCGCGACTCCTGGCGACCTGCAGCACGCCGATGCCGATCGGCCCGGCACCCACCACCACGACCAGTTCGCCTTTCTCGACCTGCCCACGCCGGACGGCGTGGGCGCCGATCGCCTGGCATTCGACCAGGGCCAGCTGCTCCGGCGGCAGCGACGTCACCGGGATCAAGTGCGAGGCGGGCACGTTCAGATACTCCGCCATGCCGCCATCGCGATGCACGCCGACCACTTCGAGACGCTGACAGCAGTTGGTACGGCCCTGACGGCAGGCCCGGCATTCGCCGCAGTGCAGATAGGGAATGACGTAGACCGCCTGGCCGACGAGGCCGGAATCGACACCGTCGGCGGCGGAAACCACCTCGCCACTGAGCTCGTGGCCCAGCACGCGGGGATAGACGAAATAGGGCTGGTTGCCGCCGAAGGCGTGGATGTCGGTACCGCAGATGCCGACACGGCGGATCGCTACCAAGGCCTCGCCAGGCGCACAATCGGGCACCGGCCGGTCGATGACGGCCATCTCGTTCGGGTTCGAACAGACGACGACTTGCATGTATGCGCTCCCAAGAATGGCGATCTTAAAGTTGACCTATAGGCCCAATGGTCAGGCCAATATTGGCCCACCGCCCCCTCCGGCATGACCGGCGGAGGGGGGCGTCCAGTTCTAGTCCATCAGCTCTCGACGCAGCGCTGCTGCTGCTCGCCGAGCCCTTCGATCCCCAGACGCATGGTCTGGCCCGGTTTGAGGAAGACCTTGGGGTTCTGGCCCATGCCGACGCCCGGCGGGGTACCGGTGGAGATCACGTCGCCCGGCTGCAGGCTCATGAAGCGGCTGAGGTAGGCGACCAGATGCGGCACCTGGAACACCATGGTCTGGGTCGAGCCGTCCTGATAGCGCTTGCCGTCGACTTCGAGCCACATCGAAAGATTCTGCGGATCGGCGATCTCGTCGCGGGTGACGAGCCACGGGCCGAGCGGGCCGAAGGTGTCGCATCCCTTGCCCTTGTCCCAGGTGCCGCAGCGTTCGAGCTGGTATTCGCGTTCGGAGACGTCGTTGACCACGCAGAAGCCGGCGACATGGTTCATGGCGTCCGCTTCGTCGATATAGCGCCCGCCCTTGCCGATGATCACGCCGAGCTCGACTTCCCAGTCGGTCTTCTCCGAGCCGCGGGGGATCTCCACGTCGTCGTTGGGGCCACAGATGGCGCTGGTCCACTTGTTGAAGATCACCGGCTCGGCGGGCACCTCGGCGCCGGTTTCCGCGGCGTGGTCGGAGTAGTTCAGGCCGATGCAGATGAACTTGCCGACGCGGCCGACGCAGGGGCCGAGACGCGTACCCGCGGCGACTTCCGGCAGGCTGGCGGTATCGATTTGCGCCAGTTGCGCCAGACCCGCATCGGAGAGTACGTCGCCGGCGATGTCATCGATCTTGCCGGACAGATCGCGAACAGTGCCGTTGGCATCGACGATACCGGGCTTTTCCTGACCCTTGGGGCCGTGGCGTAGCAGTTTCATGCGGAGTTCCTTATACGTAAAAAATGGGATGATTCGTAATGAGGGTATCTACAAACGTTGCGAGCGAAGGCCAGGCAAGGCGGAATCCAGCGAAAATGCGCAGTTTACGAGTCTGTAAATGAGCAGTTTTAGCTGGATTCCAACGCCGCATGGGCTAGCGCAGTAGTTTGTAGGTGCCCTCATCAATTCGACCAGCCCCCGTCGATCAACTGCACCGTACCGGTGATGAACGAGGATTCGTCGCTGGCCAGATGCGTCGCCAGTGCCGCGATCTCCTCCACCTTGCCCAGGCGGCCCATGGGCTGGCGGGCAATGAATTCGGCGAAGACCTCGTCGGTGGTGCGGCCCTGCTGGCGCGCCTGCTCGGCGACCCGTTCGCGCAGGGAGGGGGAGTCGACCGTGCCTGGGCAGATCGCGTTGCAGCGGATGCCGCGGGTCATGTAGTCGGCGGCGACGGATTTGGTCAGCCCGACGACGGCAGCCTTGGTGGTGCCGTAGGCAAAGCGGTTGACCACGCCTTTCACGCTGGAGGCCAGCGACGACATGTTGATGATGCTGCCGCCGCCATTGTCGAGCATTGCCGGCAGCGCAGCGCGAATGGTGTAGAACATCGAGTCCACATTGAGCCGCTGGGCGAAGGCCCATTGGGCATCTTCGCATTCGAGGATCGAACCGCTCGGCACCGTGCCGGCGCAATTGAACAGTACGTCCAGCGGCGGCAGCGACTCGATCAGACTCCGCACGGCTTCCGCGTCGGTGACATCGAGCGCATGGCACTGAGCCCCCGCCAGCCCCTCCAGCTTGGCCGCATCGATGTCGGTGGCGATGACCTGGGCACCTTCGGCCAGAAATCGCTCGACGGTGGCTCGGCCGATACCCTGGCCGGCGGCGGTAATCAACGCGGTCTTGTTGGCGAGTCGCATGGCCGATGGCTCCTGAAGGCGGTTTGGATTCCGAGTTTTTTGCTTCCTAGGGCAGGGTTGGTTCTAATGTCTAAAGGCCTGACCTTTGGTCCGAGTATTATCCTTTGTGGAAACGGCCCGCAAATCGCCAAACGTCTAATAGCCTCGGCCAAGCCGGTAAAAACGTTGGAAATTGCGACCAATGTCTAATTCGTCTTGCTCATGAAACCGGGAGATCGATAGATGCCGATCCAGACCATTCGTGCACAGCGGCTCTATCGCCAGATTGCCGACCAGTTGCTGGTGCTGATCCGTCAGGGGGAGTTTCCCCCCGGTTCGCTGTTACCGCCGGAACGGGACCTGGCGCAGCAGCTGGGAGTCAGCCGGGCGTCGGTGCGCGAAGCGCTGATCGCGCTGGAGGTGGTGGGCCAGGTGGAGGTTCGTGTCGGCCATGGCGTGCTGGTGCTGGCGCGCGACGACGAGGTGGGCAGCTCGGTGATGAGCGCGGCCCGGCGCCAGGAGGAGTGGGGGCTCGACCCGGAGTTCGCCAGCGAGATCGAGCTCGATCTGGATCAGGAGATCCCGCCGTTCTCATTGCTGCAGGCACGCCGTTACCTGGAACCGGAAACGGCGGCGTTGGCGGCGATCAATGCCAGCGACGACGATCTCGCCGCGATGCGTGCCGCCTACGCGCGCAATGTCGAGGACAATCGCCACGGTGGAAGAAACCAGGCCGGCGACCGGCTGCTGCACATTCGTATTGCCGAGGCCTCGGGCAACGCCGCCTACGCCATGACCATCAAGCACCTGCTCGGTCACCAGTACGGCAAGATGTTCCGACGTCTCCAGGAGCTGTTCATGGAAACCGACATGCCGCGCCAGTCACAGGACGATCACGAGCGCATCCTGACGGCGATCGAAAACCACGACCCCGATGCGGCGCGAAGAGCGATGGAAGTGCACATGGATCACGTGCTGCGGGTGTTCTTCGACGCCTGAGCAAGCGTGGCCTCACGCCACGGCCGGCCAGCCTCCCTGGCGAATCACCGGGCAGCCGGTCACGTCCCGGTTGTAGAGATAGACCCAGGCGGGGCCGAAGGCGGTGTCATGCACGGCGCGATCGTAAGTGCCGGACTTCGGCCGTCTTACCCGGTAATCCTCCAGGTAATCCAGCCTTTTCAGACCAGCCGCATCGACGCGGAAGACTTCGATCTCCACGCCTCGTGAGGGCTCGGCCCTGGCGCCCGGATAGGGGCCGATGTCGTAGAGCGTGACGCTGGTGAGGATATCGGTGCCAACGAACTCGGCGCCGTCGAGCCAGTGATGGTTGCGCAATCTGCGCTTCAAGGTGCCATAGACCGCGACCAGGGCAGTGCGGCGAACGGCGAGAACAGGGGTATGCATGATTCGTCCCGGTAGCTAAAGGAATAGAGTAGCGACGGTGCTCAACGCGCCATTCGCTTGCCCAGTCGTTGCATGAAGCGGTCGCCGGCTTCGAGCTGGCTGATGTCGATGTACTCGTCCGGCTGGTGGGCCTGTTCGATGCTGCCTGGGCCGCAGACGATGGTCGGCAGGCCGGCGCGCTGGAACTGGCCGCCTTCGGTGGCGTAGGCAACGCCGCCGGTGTCGACGTTCGGGTCGTCGAGCAGCTCGCGGCAGAGCTCGATGGTGGGGGCGTTGTCGCGATCGGCCAGCGCCGGCACCGTGTCGACGAGCTGCTCGGTGACGATACGAACATCCGGCACCCGCTGCTGGAGCTCGGCTTCCAGTGCCCTGGCGTAGCGGTCGAAGCGGGCGAAGACCGCCTCGAATCCGTCGCTGGGCAGGTGACGAATCTCCCAGTCGAACTGGCAGTGGCGGGCCATGATGTTGATCGCGGTGCCGCCCTCGATCAGGCCCACGTGCAGGCTAGAGTGCTGCACGTTGAAGACCTTTTCCAGCGCGCCCTCGTCGACCAGCTCCTGCATGATCGCCTCGATCCGCGTCACCAGTTTGGCTGCGACGTGAATCGCCGATACGCCCTGGTTGATCTGGCTCGAGTGCGACTCCCGGCCGGTCACCGTGGTGCGCATCGTGGTGATTCCTTTCTGCGCGACCACCGGCTGCATCGAGGTGGGCTCGCCGATGATGACCGCGCCGGGCAGTGGCTCGTCCGCCATCAGGCGTTCGATCATCGCCGGCGCGCCGAGACAGCCGATCTCCTCGTCATAGGAGAAAGCCAGATAGATCGGTCGCTTCAGGTCCAGCGCCTGCCACTCGGGCACCCGGGCCAGGGCGCAGGCGAGGAAGCCTTTCATGTCGCAGCTCCCGCGGCCATAGAGTCGGCCATCCTGCCTGTCGGTCAGCGTGAACGGATCGCTGCGCCACGGCTGGCCGTCGACCGGCACCACGTCGGTATGACCGGAAAGCACCACACCGCCTTCGACCGCGGGGCCAACGCGGGCGAGCAGGTTGGCCTTGCTGCCATCGGCGTTGGTGATGCGCTGGGCCGGCACCCGATGAGAGGCGAGATAGTGCTCGACGAAATCGATCAGCGCGAGATTCGAATGGCGGGAGACGGTATCGAAGCCGACCAGGTTGGCCAGGAGATCGCGGGAAGTCGTCATGGCTTGCTCCGATCCACCAGCGTGGACCACGGTTGGGTGAGTGAGCGCACAGAATAGCGGCTAGCCCGCTACCGCAACAAATGCCGGCCCGAGGCAGACGGATGGCACGATGATCGCGCGTTCGCAGAGCGTTCGATCTTTTCGGCCTTTCGCCACCAAAAAACGCAGTATTGTTGCCATGGCATCGGCTGGGCGCGCGGGCTAGCCTTGGAAATGTTTCGTCTCGAAACCCTGTCTTCTCAAGGGAAGCCCTGCCTTTCAAGGGAAGCCCTGTCTTTCAAGGAAAATGCCATGAGCAAAGTGCTGGTGTTGTATTACTCAAGCTACGGCCATATCGAAACCCTCGCCAAGGCCGTGGCGGAAGGCGCCCGGGGCGTCGATGGTACGCAGGTCGATCTTCGCCGAGTGCCCGAACTGGTGCCGGAGGAGGTAGCGGTCAAGTCCGGCTACAAGACCGATCAGGAGGCGCCGCTGATCGAAGGGCCCGAGGCGCTGGCCGACTACGATGCGATCATCGTCGGCACGCCGACCCGTTTCGGCAACATGGCCTCCCAGATGCGCAATTTCTGGGACATGACCGGTGGCCCTTGGGCGCAGGGCAAGTTGATCGGCAAGATCGGCAGCGCGTTTGCCTCCACCGCGACGCAACACGGCGGGCAGGAAACCACGTTGACCTCGATTCACACCACGCTGCTTCACCACGGCATGGTCATCGTCGGCGTGCCCTACAGCTGCCCCGAGCTCTCCAACATGAACGAGATCACCGGTGGCACGCCCTACGGCGCGACGACGCTGGCCAACGCTGATGGCAGCCGTACCCCGAGCGAGAACGAACTGGCGATCGCCCGCTTCCAGGGCAAGCATGTGGCCGAGATCGCGTTCAGGCTGGCAGGTTGAGCGCGCAGCTTGCGCCATCACCTTACACAGCAATATCAATAACAGTAAGGCAGGATCGCGATGGCACAACACGATGAAACGGCGCTTCTGGCCGATCGGCAACTGGTCGTGCTTGCCGGGGAGGCGGCGTTTGGCCGGGGTCTAGATTATTACCGCCAGGGCATGGTGCTCGGTTGGATCAAGCAAGGGGCCACCATCACTGCCGATGTGGAGGGCAGCGAGCGCTATACCGTGACACTGAAGCTGAGCAAGCGTGGCCTGGACGGTGGATGCGATTGCCCGGCCTCGGAGGGCATCGACTTCTGCAAGCATTGCGTGGCGGTTGCCTTGACATATCGGGCGGAGCAGGCCGAGCAAACGCGCCTGACGGAAGGCGATGTCTCGGATCGCCTGCATGCTTATCTACAGCAGATGGACAAGGTCTCGCTGGTCGAAGCGCTTGAGTCACTCATCGAGAGTGACCCGGTGCTGTACCAAAAGTGGTCGATGCGCGCCGATGCGGTACTCGGTGTTCTGGATCACAAGACGCTGAAAAAACGCATCACGGCGGCATTTCCCGTCAACCGCGATCTGTTTCGTTTTGGGCAGGTGCATGCCTACTTCGCCAAGGCGGAGCCGGTTGTCGATCAGCTTGTCGAGCAAGCGCCGCAGTTGCCGGCTGATAAAGCCTTGATGCTGGTGAATCATGCGCTGTCGCGCCTGGACCGGGCGCTGGAAACCATTGATGATTCGGGCGGCTTTCGACTCCACTGCGAGGCGGATTTGCAGACATTGCATGTCGAGACCGTGCAGCGGCTCGATTGGTCGGCCGAAAAATTGGCGGCGCACCTTTATGAGCTGGCGTTCGGCGAACGCAGTGAGAGGTTTCCGCCGATCCCCGACGCTTATGCCGAGGTGCTGGGCCAGGCCGGGCTAGAAGCCTATCACGCTTGCTTGCAGCGGGCCTGGGATGACTTGCCGAACCTGCCGAGGAATGCCAGTTGGTCGGAGCGGTACCGCTACCTGCGGCTGCGCGACCCCATGCTCAAGCGCGCCGAAGCTGCAGGTGATTTATCCACCATCCTGGCGCTTTATCAGAAAACCGCTAACGACGAGAAGGACTGCCTAGACGCCGCGAGAGCGTGTATCGATCATGGCGGCTGGGATCAGGTCGAGCAGTGGCTTTCTCGCGCGGCCGAAGTGGAGTCGAAGGACCGGCCCCGCTGGGAAAACGAACGCCAACGGCTGGAAATTCGCCTACGTCTGCATCAGGAAGACGTCGAGGCAGCGGCGCAACTGCAGTGGGAGATATATCGACTTACGCAGCGGGTTGAGGATTATTGCTACCTGGTGGAGCTGGCGGAAGCGCATGGCTTGCCCGTCGACTATCGCCAGCTTGCTATCGACTGGCTGACCGAGCGGCTCGGTGAGACTGCCGGGCCTCGCCTTGCTTGGGCGCCGGCGCCGGAAAATAGCTTGCTGGAAATCTATCTGTACGAGGGTCGCCTGACTGAGGCTCAGGCCCTCTGTGCTCAGCGGCGAGTGGCGTCGGGTTTATTACACGCCCTGGCGCAAGCGCTGAAAATCCCCGATGAGAGCTTGCCGCTATATTTGCGTCTGGTGCGTAGTGAAGTGAGCAAGACCAATAACCAAGGCTATCAGCAGGGGATTGCCTTATTGAAAGAATTACGCGACACGCTGGAAACACCGGCTCAGCATGAAATCTTCGCGGAAGTCCTGATGCAACTACGCATCGATTTCAAGCAAAAACGTAATTTTATCAAGTGGCTGAATGAGGCGTTTTCGGCTTGAGGAGGTGCGACAAGATATCAGCGGGGTGACGGCAAAGCGATAGCTTTTCCTACCCTCATTCAGCCCAAAATGACGGCAAAGGCGTCCTTCCGTTAGGGTGAAAGGGGGACGCTGCTCAGCGGCAACGACGAGGCCCGCGCCATCTGACGCGGGCCTTGTTCGTTGCGTACCACGTTATTGTGGCGTTCAGTTCCCCATTTGGCGAACGCTTACTCGTAAACCATCTCCTCGAGTTCCTGACCGTTGGTTTCTCGTACGAAGCGGGCAACGAAGATGACCGACAGCAGGGCGCAGATCGCGTAGAAACCGTAAGCCCCGGTAAGGCCGATCGATGCCAGCATGATCGGGAAGGTCATGGTGATGGCAAAGTTGGCGACCCACTGGAACAAGCCGGCGACGGCCAGGCCCGAGCCGCGTACCTGGTTGGGGAACATCTCGCCCAGCATGACCCACATCACCGGCCCCCAGGACACGTTGAAGCAGAAGACGTAGACGTTGGCCGCGAGCAGGGCGAGAACGCCGTTACCGGAGGAGAGCGCCAGGCTGCCATTGACGATGTCGGCGGTGGAGAACGCGTAGACCAGGATCGCTAGGGTTATCGTCATCCCGACGGAACCGGCCCACAGCAGCGGTTTGCGACCGATGCGGTCGATCAGGCCGATCGTGACCAGGCAGGCCGCGATGCTGACGGCACCGCTGATGACGTTGATCATCAACGCATCGCTTTCGGAGAAACCGACCGCCTGCCACAGCACGGCGCCGTAGTAGAACACCACATTGATCCCGACCAACTGCTGGAACACGGCCAGGCCGATGCCGATCCAGACCAGTTTCAGCAACTTGCTGGTAGCGGGGTTGATCAGATCCGACAGACGCGGCTTGTGACGGTTGGACAGCGATGTGCGGATGTCTTCCAGGCGCTTGCGGGTGCCGGCTTCGTCGTAGACCAGGCGCAGAACCCGTTCCGCCTTGTCGTCATGACCGGCACTGACCAGGAAGCGCGGGCTTTCCGGGATGAACAGCAGCGCGATGAGGAATATCCCGGCGGGGATCAGCTCCATCCAGAACATGCAGCGCCAGGCTTCGAAGCCGAACCACAATGGCGCCGTGGAGCCACCCGCGACGTTGGCGAGGATGTAGTTGTTGAGAAACGAGAAGAACAGGCCGCCGATGATCGCCACCTGCTGAATCGTCGCCAGTCGGCCGCGCAGATGAGAAGGGGCGATCTCGCTGATATAGGCCGGTGACATGACACTGGCTGCACCCACCGCCAGGCCGCCCAGGATCCGATAGATCACGAATTCGAGCGATCCATCGGCAATGCCGGAGCCCCAGGCACTGACGATGAAGAAGACGGCGGCGACCAGCAGCAGTGTGCGGCGACCGAATTTGTCCGCCAGGCGCCCGGCGAAGAAGGCGCCGACGGCGCAGCCAAGCAACATCGAGGCGACGTTGAAGCCGGTGCCGACGCTCTCCGACTGGAAAGCCTGCTGGAGGCCGTCGACGGTGCCGTTGATGACCCCGCTATCGAAGCCGAACAGAAAGCCGCCGATGGCGGCCACGCAGCAGATGAGCAGAACCACGATGGGGTGTTGTGAAGCACTTGATATTGGCATTGTTGAACTCCGGTGGCGTGTCGATGAAGGTCCTGGAGCGGCTCGCGATCAGAGCCAGCCGGCGTCGACCCAGTAGTTATGAGCGGTACAGGCTGCTGCCGCGTCCGAGGCGAGGAACAGCACCGTGGCAGCGACGTGGTGGGGGTGGATGCGTACCTTGAGCTTCTGCTCGGCGACGATCTGTGCCTCGTCTTCGGGGGTATACCAGCGCGATTGACGCGCGGTCTTGACGTTGCCGGGGATCACGCAGTTGACACGGATCCCGTCGCTGCCCAGTTCGCTGGCCAGCGCGCGCGTCAGGCCTTCGATGCCGGCCTTGGCGGTCTCGTAAAGCACCATGCCGGGCTGGCCGAGGTGCCAGCTGATCGAGCCCAGATTGACGATCACGCCCTGGCCACGACGGCGCATCGCCGGGGCGACTTCACGGGCGGCCAGCACCAGATGGCGCAAATTGACCGCCATGCGGTCGTCCCAGTATTCGGGGGTGACGTCCTCGAGGCGGTGGCGGTCGTCGTTGGCGGCATTGTTGACCAGTATGTCGACCTCGCCGATGGCATTGAGCGTGCCGATCAGGGCCTCGGCGTCGGTAAGATCGCAGTGGTGGAAATGCACGTTGTCACCCAGCGCTTCGGCCAGGGCCCTGGCCTCTTCGAGAATGTCGAGGAAATGGACTTCGGCGCCCTGCTCGGCAAAGGCGCGTACCAAACCCTCTCCGATCCCGGAGCCGCCGCCAGTGATGACGACGCGCTTGGTCTCGAGACAGGGGTAGATGGCTGTTGGCATGATGGTTCCTGCTGATTAGTAAAAACTGTTAACTAAGTTGTGGAAGGAGCATGCGCGTTTGCGAGAACGGCTGCCATTGACCATTAGTGTTAAGACTTAGGGAAACGCTGAACAATTCGGTTCTGGTCGGCTGAACCGTTCAGTCTGGCCAGATCATCGCCTCAGCGGTTATTACCTGACCACGTCAAGTGGCCTGTTTTCCCTGGTAGCCGGGTTTTCCGGCTACC
>NZ_JAXOVV010000019.1:0-85823 GCF_036663415.1 Salinicola sp. 4072
GCATCTGCCGGTCATCGCGGCGTGGGCGTCCACGCCCAGCGGGCGTGCCAGGCGAAACGATATCTTCAATCAATGTCCAACCCTGATCGGAAATCTCGTAACGTCCTGCCATGACAATACCTCCAAGTCTGAGGGAGGAAAGGCTAGCAAGACATCATTTTTCAGACAAAGCGTAGACGTTTTCGCCTTCCGACTTGATGTACACACGGTTGACGTCACCGCCGTACCAGCCTTGAAAATCCCATACAACGGTATCCAGGCCTTTATCAGGCATGCTGTATTCAAGCCTGTCGAACAGCGCCATGCCCATGTTGTGTTCCTGCATGGGCGAGGGCCAACTCTCTGGAGCGTCGTAGCCGTCATCGGCGTTGGCCGTTGCCGTGGTGACCACCATGAACGCCGCGCTGGCAGCGGTCAGGAAATGCTTGGTCTGCATGAAAGCCTCCTCAAGAAACCTGAACAACGCGGAACATGCCGGCATCCATGTGGTAAAGCAGATGACAATGGAAGGCCCAACTGCCTTCGGCATCCGCCGTGATCAGCGCCGAAACCCGCTCGCCAGGCTTCACGTTCAGGGTGTGCTTGCGTGGAATCAGCTCGCCTTGACCGTTTTCCAGCTCCATCCACATGCCATGCAGGTGAACGGGGTGCTCCATCATGGTGTCATTAATCAGGATCAGGCGTAGGCGCTCATTCTTTTCGAAGTGAATGGGGCCTGAGACTTCGCTGAACTTCTTGCCGTCGAACGACCACATGTAGCGCTCCATGTTGCCGGTGAGGTGAAGCTCCAGCTCACGGCCGGGTTCGCGGCGGTCGGGCCAGGGCGTGAAAGATTTCAGGTCGCGGTAAACCAGCACGCGGCGCTCATCGGGATCAATGCCAATGCCGGGCTGGCCAAAGCGCGACCCCGGCTGTGCTTCACCAGCAGCCAGCATGCCGTTCTCCCGGATTTTGGCCTGTTCACTCTCCATGCCCTGCATTTCACTATCAGACATGCCTGAGTGATCCATGCCCTTCATATCGCCGTGGTCCATGCCCTCCATATTGCCGTGGTCCATGCCCTCCATCCCACTCGCGGACATGTTGGAATGATCCATACCGTCCATGTGGACGCTCATAGCCTCCATGCCGCGGTCGGCAATCTGGCGGCGCTCAGGGATCTTCGCCTGCATACCTTCGCGTGGGGCCAACGTGGCGCGGGCGTAGCCGCTACGGTCCATGGATTCGGCGAAAATCGTATACGCCTGATCGTCTTCGGGTGACACCAGAACGTCGTAAGTCTCGGCAACGCCAATAAGGAATTCATCCACGGGCACAGGTTGAACCGGCTGGCCGTCGGCGGCCACCACGGTCATTTTGAGGCCAGGGATGCGAACGTCGAAGTAGGACATCGCCGAGCCGTTAATCACCCGCAACCGCACGCGCTCACCCGCCTTTGCGTGATCGCGTACGCCGCTTCGCGTTTCAGACGCTCGCCCAGGAAGTCCTTGGCCAGGCTTTCCAGAAACACGCCGTGCAACAGCCACGTCAGGCCGACCACGAGCAACGCGACGCCCCCTAGCCAGGTCAGCAGACGCACCCGCAAGCTGCGTCGGTCAACGTGAAACAAAGATATAACCTTGGCCGCGGCGAGTCTGGATGACCGACTTGCCCAGGTAGCGACGCAGGCGTGCCACGTAAACCTCGACCAGGTTGGGGGCGGCGGCGTCTTGCTCCAGGGCGTAGAGTTGCTCCAGCAAGCGTTCCTTGGAGTGTATGCGGTCTGGGTGATGCATCAGGTAGCGCAGCAGCCGATACTCGGTGGCGGTCAACGAGCGCCATGCCGCGCCTGCACTGCAGACTCGCTGGCCCGCTTCATCCAGCGACACGCCATTCAGCGTGACGACTTGGGAGACTTGCCCGGACCGCCGGCGCAACAGGGCCTTCAGGCGCGCCATCAGTTCGGCTTCGTGGAAGGGTTTGGTGAGATAGTCATCGGCCCCGGCCTCCAGGCCGACCACTTTGTCTTCCCAGGTATCGCGCGCAGTGAGTATCAGAATCGGCATGGTGCGCTTTTGCTTGCGCCATTGCACCAGCAGATCCAGTCCCGAGCCATCGGGCAGGCCCAGGTCCACGATGGCGAGCACGTATTCTTCGGTGGCCATGAAAGACGCAGCCGCCTGGACAGAGGCGGCCACATCGACCAGGTAACCGTTGTCTTTCAGACTCTCCGCCAGGCTTTCCGCCAGCAGGTCATCGTCTTCCAACAGCAACAGTTTCATCGCGCTACGTCACAGGTTGATATCGCCATACATGCCGGATTCGTAATGCCCTGGAATGTTGCAGGCATATTCGAGGTGCTCGACACCGGTGGGTGCCGTCCACACCAGTGTTCTGGTTTCCCCCGCGCCGATGGTAACCGACGGCATCCGTCCGCCGTGCTCGCCTTCCGCCATGTCATGACCGCCGTGACCGCCGTGACCACCGTCGCCGTGGCTGCCCATCTCTTGCATCATTTCGCGGTGGGCTTCCTGGGCGGATTCGTCACCGATCACGAACTCATGCTCGATGCTACCGGTATTGGTGATCTCGAACTTGACGGTCTCGCCCGGGGCAATGTTCATTTCCTCGGGATCGAACCACATATCGCCAGCTTCAACGCTGATCGTACGTTCCACTTCGGCATTGCCGTTCGCCCCGTGGCCGCCCTCGTGCTCGCCTTCGGCCCAGGCTGTTACGGTCATGCCGCTCATGATGGCAAGCGTCAATGTCAGGGATGTCTTCTTCATACTCGGTACCTCATCGCGTGCAAGTATCAAACTACTGACTGGGCATTTATAAGATACCAGCCTGAAACGAGCCTGAACCCTTTGATGAGTCATGTCTGGTCGGCCTTGCGTCTTCCCCCGCCAGTTGACCGATCCATGGGTATTTTCCTGGCGGACGGCATGGCACGCTTGACATGAAGGCAAACCATAGGTTGTAAGCTTGAAAAGGCTATTCAACATCACACTACCATCAAGAGGCCCCTATGAATGCCGACTGCTTCGCATTAATGGGTTCCATGGGGTGGCTAGGCTGGCTCATGCCCCTCACACTTTTGTTACTCGTCGGGTTGAGCATTGCCTCGCTTACCAAATATCTATTCCACCGCTCTTAGTGGTTGTCAACGCCACCCAATCAGGAAAACACCATGAAAGGAACTTCGCTCTCGTTATGGATCTCGGGCGTGTTGTTGCTGGGCACCTCAGCGGCCCAGGCAGCCCTGCCCGATGAAGCGACAATTTACAAGGATCCACAGTGTGGTTGCTGTGATGGCTACGTGCGCCATCTGGAAGAACAGGGCGTCAACGTCACCAACGTGCATGACGCCGAGCTGGGTAAAATCAAGCAACAAGCGGGCATCCCCCATGGCCTGGGCTCATGCCACACTATTGCAATGGGGGGGTACTGGATCGAGGGCCACGTGCCGATGGAGGCCGTAAAGGCACTGTTCGAAGAACGGCCCGAGGTGGACGGCATCGGATTGGCGGGAATGCCGACGGGGACACCGGGCATGCCCGGCGAACAAAGCGCACCTTACGATATCTACTCGTTCAGCGATCAAGAACATGCACCATTCATGACGCTGGAACCATAACCGACCTGGCCTGGCGAGTCATGCCCGCCAGGCCACGGCAGCCGGCTTCCCTCAGGTGTTCGCTTTCCCCACCATGCGCTTTAGCGTGCCGTCTCGACGGATCAGATGGTGAAACAGCACCATGAACACGTGTCCCATCACCAGTGCCGTCAGCACATAGGCAAACAGGCCATGGAGCGCCTGAGCCGCTTCCGCCAGCGGGGTGTCGAGCCCCTTGGTCACCAGATGACCGAAAAGTTGCACGCCGTAGCCTTGCAGCAAACCGCTCAACGGTACCATGAGCAGGACCACATAGAGGAAGACATGCCCCAGCAGTGCCGCTTTGCTCTGATGCGGCGGCCGGTGGCGCATTTGGCGGCAAAGCCAGAGCAGGCGTACCACGACAAGCGCCAACACCGTCACGCCAATCGTCATGTGCCATGGCTGCACGTATTGGCTCAGCCAATTGCCCGGTTGCCAGCGACTCATGTAGACACTGGTGAGTTGCAGCGTGACCAGCAGAGCGGTTGCCCAGTGCAGCAAGCGGCTAATCGCGCCGTAGCGTTCACGTGAATCCGTCATGGCCATTGGCGTTTCCTCCTCCTGGTTTCTTGTTCTTGTCTCCATGATCCATAAAAGAAGGCAAATGGCTCGGCCGCGCGCAACGTACCGCGGCTGAACGGCAGCGCAGTACCGTCGAGACCTTGGGGTAGCATGGCATAAGCCTCTCCCGGTTCAGGAACACGGCAGGTTATACGCCATGAAACTGAAACGACGCTTAATAAATACGCCATCACGGACGCTCGATACCATGTGGCGAGTCACGGGGAGGTGGGAAGCGGGAAGCGGGAAGTGGGGAGTGCCTGGGTGTCGCCTGCCATCCGGACAGGCGACACACATGACCATCGCTTAGTGCTTCGCCTTGTGCACCGCGCGCCAGTGGTGCAGCAACGGCTCGGTGTAGCCGGAGGGCTGCTCGCGTCCCTTGAAGATCAAATCCGAGGCGGCCTGGAAGGCGGTGGAGTCGGCCAGATGCGAAGTCATCGGCGTGTAGCCGGGGTCGCCGGCATTCTGCTCGTCCACGACCTTGGCCATGCGCTCCAGCGTCTCGCGCACCTGCGCTTCATCCACGATGCCGTGGTGCAGCCAGTTGGCGATGTGCTGGCTGGAGATACGCAGCGTGGCACGGTCTTCCATCAGCCCGACATCGTGGATATCCGGCACCTTGGAACAGCCGACGCCATGTTCGACCCAACGCACCACGTAGCCGAGAATGCCCTGGCAGTTGTTGTCGAGCTCCTGCTGGATCTCTCCGGCGCCCCAGGCGGCCTTGGGGTCGACCGGCACGGTCAGCAGGTCATCGAGCAGGTCGGTTTCGCCCTGATCTTCCAGGTCGCGCTGAATGGCGTCCACATCGATCTGGTGATAATGCAGCGCATGCAGCGCCGCCGCCGTCGGTGACGGCACCCAGGCAGTGTTGGCGCCGGCCTTCGGATGCCCCACTTTCTGCTCGAGCATCGCCGCCATCAGATCCGGCATTGCCCACATGCCTTTGCCGATCTGGGCCCTTCCGCGCAGCCCGCAGGCCAGCCCGATTTGTACGTTGCTGCGCTCATAGGCGGCGATCCACTTGCTGCCTTTCATGTCGCCCTTGCGCAGCATCGGTCCCGCGTTCATGGCGGTATGCATCTCGTCGCCGGTACGATCGAGGAAGCCGGTATTGATGAAGGCGACCCGCGAGGAGGCCGCGTCGATGCAGGCCTTGAGGTTGACGGAGGTGCGGCGCTCCTCGTCCATGATGCCCATCTTCAACGTGTTCGCAGGCAGCCCGAGCAGTTGCTCGACACGCCCGAAAAGCTCGTCGGCAAAGGCGACTTCCTTGGGGCCGTGCATCTTGGGCTTGACGATATAGAGCGATCCGGCACGCGAGTTGCCACGCTCCTGCTTCAGATCATGCAGGCCGATCAGCGAGGTCATCACCGCATCCAGAATGCCCTCGGGAATCTCGCTGCCCTCGCCATCGAGAATGGCCGGCGTGGTCATCAGGTGGCCGACGTTGCGCACGAACATCAGCGAGCGGCCCGGCAGCGTCAGCGAGCCACCATCCGGCAGGGTATAGTCGCGATCCGGATTGAGACGCCGGGTCACGGTCTTGCCGCCCTTCTCGAAGCGCTCCTCGAGATCGCCCTTCATCAGGCCGAGCCAGTTGCGATAGACCAACGTCTTGTCTTCGGCGTCGACGGCGGCGACGGAGTCCTCGCAATCCATGATCGTGGTGACCGCCGCCTCGACCAGCAGATCCTTCACGTGCGCCGGATCCGTCTTGCCGATCGGATGCTCGGCATCGAACTGGATCTCGAGATGCAGGCCATGGTTGGAGAGCAGGATCGCCTCGGGCGATGCCGCGTCGCCGCGGAAGCCGACGAACTGGCCGGGATTCTTCAGGCCGGTGTCGCGCCCGCCTTCGAGCGTGACCGACAGCCGGTTGTCGCGAACGGCATAGCCAACCGCTTCCCGATGCGACCCGGTAGCCAGCGGTGCCGCCATATCGAGCACGTTGCGCGCGTAGCCGATCACTTTGGCGCCCCGCTTGGGGTTGTAGTCACTGCCCTTCTCGGCGCCATCGGCCTCGCTGATCACGTCGGTGCCGTAGAGCGCATCGTAGAGGCTGCCCCAACGCGCATTGGCCGCGTTGAGCGCATAACGCGCGTTATTGACCGGCACCACCAGCTGCGGCCCGGCCTGGCGCGCGATCTCGGCATCGACGTTGGTCGTGGTGGCCTGCACGTTGGCCGGCGCCTCGACCAGATAACCGATCTCCTTCAGGAAGGCGCGGTAGGCCGACATGTCCTTGATCTCGCCCGGATTGGCCCGGTGCCATTCATCGAGCCTGGCCTGGAGGCGATCGCGCTCGGCCAGCAGTTCCCGGTTGCGGGGGGCCAGATCGTGAACCAGCGCATCGAAGCCGGCCCAGAACGCCTCGGCCTCGACGCCGGTGCCCGGCAGGACTTCGTCGATGATGAAGCGTTCGAGCTCGGCGGCTACCTGTAGCCGGTGATGAGTGGTACGTTTTGTCGTATCGGATGTCATGTCAGCCTCCAGATCGGCGGTCGCTCGGGCCACGGCTATCTACTTGCAATGCCATCGATCCCGAAAAAGCGTTTGTGGAAAATATTTCCATAACCGTTCGACATCATAATCAGCCCGGCGGGCGTTGTCTCCTTCGACCTTCGTTACCACCATCGTTACCCACCAGCCCGCCTAGGGCCTGTCATGGTCTAGACAGCACACGGCGAGTAGCATAGAAGGACCAGGAGACACACGCATGCTCGACTTTTCGCCACTGAAGGCCGTTGGCACCGTCCGCCATATCGAAGCGCCCGCCGATTCGCCGCTGGCGAGCTATCTCGACCACTACCGGCTGGCGGCACTACTGCAAGCCGATGACGATATCCGGCTCCATGCCGGTTTTCTGCAGGCCGAGGGAGAGGGAGGCCGAACCTTCGAACTGTGGACCCAGGTATGGGCCCCGCCCGCGCCTCGCGGAACGATCTTCGTGGTTCACGGTTACTTCGATCATCTCGGTCTTTATGGCCATCTGCTCGAGCGCCTGCTGGCACAGAACTGGCAGGTCGTGATGTGGGATCTGCCCGGACACGGGCTCTCCAGCGGCGCCCGCGCGACCATCGATGACTTTACCGATTACGTGAAGTGCTTCAACCACATCGAACGGCAGATAGCGGATTTGTCTCTCGCCCCGGGGCCGTGGCTGGCGATCGGACAGAGCACCGGCGCCTCGATCGTGGCTACCGATGCGCTGGCTCGCGGCGAACAGGCGCCCTGGCAAGGCCTGGTACTGCTGGCGCCGCTGGTCCGTCCCTGGGGCTGGAATCAGTCGCGCTGGCTCCACCGTATCGCCAGCCCTTTCGTGGATACCATTCCCCGCAAGTATCGCGCCAACACCACCAACCTCGATTTCGCCGATTTCCTGCGTCTTCACGACCCGCTGCAGGACGATCATCTGGCCTTGACCTGGGTCACCGCCATGCGCCGCTGGATGCCGACACTGCTCAAGCGCCCGCCCAGCGAGCTGCCCGTGCTGATTCTGCAGGGGGAGCAGGATCTGACCGTCGACTGGAGCTGGAACCTGAAGGCACTGCGCAGGAAGTTTCCGCAGGCCCAGGTGGTGCGCCATCCCGAGGCACGACACCATCTGGTCAACGAGGCGGAGCCGATTCGCCGCGTCCTGTTCGCGGCGCTCGACGACTTCCTGATGCGCTTCGCCGCGACGCACCCGCCCGCCCCCCTGATCAAGCCGGTGCCATGAAGCCGCTGTTCGACACGCTCCTGCTCGGTGCGCTGCTCATCCTGCTCGGCGGCTGCGCGGGGCTGGCCCCGGCCCCGCCGGACGCTCGCGAAGCGCTGCGGGGGCTGGCGGACAACGCGGCGCATGGATTGCTCGAGGCTCCGCCCTGGGCGCCCGCCGACCCTGCTGCCGTCACGATCCTGCTGCAGCCGGCGGAGGTCGACGCCACCTTGCCGATCACGCCCGACGCGCTCAACGAAGCGTTGGCACGCGGGCTGCTGAGCCAGGAAAATTCTCCTCATGTCCTGGACTGGATGCCCGCCTCGATGTCGCGGAGCAGCAGCGAACAGTGGCTGCTGCAGGCTCGCCTGAGCGCCGAGGCACCGCCACTGCGCTTGAGCGACCGCGTCCTGCAGCCCTATCGGCTGCAGTTCGACCTCTCCCGGCCGGGAGACGAGCGCTCCCATTGGCAGTGGCAAGCCAGCGGTGCGGTGGATCTCGATGCGCTGCCGGAGACCGAATCCATGCCGGCACCGTGAGTCTCGCCGGCGCCGTGAGTCTCGCCGGCAATCACCCGCTATCCTTGTCCGCCATCGCCAACTGTTACTCTCAACCACGACCGCCATTCACATCGCCAACGTCATCACCGAGATGCCCATGTCACGCTTTGCTCGTCACCTCGTCGACCAGGACGGCCCCCACAACCCGTTCCCCGGGCTGCAGGCGCTGGAACGCCGCCTAGGTCATTCACTCCCCCACCGCATCGGCTCCAATGAGGGGCTCGACATGCCCCACCGCGCACTGACGGCGCGATTCGGCAGCGAGTTCGCCGATCTCGCCCGCACCTACGGCGACGCCGAAGCGTGGCAGGTTCGCCGGCTGCTGGCCGAAAGCCTGACGCTGCCGGAAGATGCCCTGCTGGTGGACGCAGGCGCGGACAGTCTGATGGCGCTGACGCTGCGCGCCCTGTGCGAACCGGGCGACACGGTCATCACCAGCGCGGGTACCTACCCGACCTGGAGCTACTTCGTGCGCGGGCAGGGCTGCCGTCAGGTGGAAGTCGAGTATGCCGCCGGCCCAAAATATCTGGCGCCGGATCTCGGCGCGCTGGCGGCCGCGGCCAACCGCGAGAACGCCCGCGTCGTCTATCTCGCCAACCCGGACAACCCAAGCGGCCACCTCCACAGCGACGCCGACGTGCTGGCGCTGCGCGAGAGTCTTCCCGACGACTGCACGCTGGTGCTGGACGAGGCCTACCATGACTTCCGCGACGATGCGTGGTCGCCGGCCGCCAGCGCGGTATGGCCCGGCGTGATCCGGCTCCGTACCTTCTCCAAGGCTCATGGGCTCGCCGGCCTGCGCGTCGGTTATGCCATCGCCACGCCGGAAACCCACGCCATGCTGTCGAAGGTGAGGATTCACTACGCCGTGTCGTCGCTGGCGCTGGCGGCCGCGGAGACCGTGCTGATGCATCCCGACGAAACTCGCGAGCACGTGGCGGCGGTCGTGAACCGGCGCGAGGCGCTGAGCCAGTGGCTGCGCGACTGCAGCGCCGAAGTGCTGCCCAGCACGACCAATTTCGTCGCGCTGCGACTGAACGATGCCGAACAGGCCAAGAGGGTTCACCAGCGGCTACTGACGGAGGGCACGCTGATTCATCGGCCGGCACACCCGGCATTGGGTCACGTGCTGCGTATCAGCGCGCTCGATGACGCGCTGGTGCCAGGAAGACTCGAGACGCTGGCCTCGGCGCTGCCAGACGGGATTTGAGCAGCCCGGATCAGGCGCGCGTGGGGTCGTTGGCCTTCAACATGCGATCCAGCTGGCGATAGCCGATCGCCTCCATCAGTTGCGCCTTGCCGACTCGCGCTTCACCGCCGAGGTCGGCCAGGGTCAAGGCCACGCGCAGCACGCGATGGTAGGCCCGAGCCGAGAGGTTGAGGCGGTCCAGCACGCTGGCGAACCACTGACGTTCATCCGAGGATAGCGCGCATGCCGCTTCCAGCTCGGGGCCCGGCAGATGGGCATTGAGTGATCCTCGCGCCTGCTGGCGCTCGCGGGCGGCAAGCACCCGCTCCATCACGCTGGCGGAAGACTCGCCGGGCGTCTGGTCGGTGAGCTGCGTCGCGGGTAGCGCCGGCACTTCGACCTGCAGATCGATGCGATCCAGCAGCGGCCCGGATAGCCGCGACTGGTAGCGCTGGATCTGCGCCGGGCTGCAGTGGCAGCGCTGACGCGGATCCCCGAGATGGCCGCAGGGGCACGGGTTCATCGCGGCAACGAGCTGGAATCGGGCCGGAAAGCGGCGCTGGTGATTAGCGCGCGAGATCAGGATCTGGGCGGATTCCATCGGCTCCCGCAGGACCTCCAGCACATGGCGGTCGAACTCCGGCAGTTCGTCCAGGAACAACACGCCCTGGTGCGCCAGCGATATTTCGCCGGGCCGCGGCCGTGAACCCCCGCCCACCAGTGCGACACTGCTCGAGGTGTGGTGCGGGTTGCGAAACGGCCGCTGCCCCCAGCGCTCCATGATCGGCAGACCGCAGACCGAGCGCACGGCCGCGACCTCGAGCGATTCGTCCTGGGTCAGTGGCGGCAGGATGCCGGCCAGGCGGCTCGCCAGCATGGTCTTGCCGGTGCCTGGAGGCCCCGCCAGCAGCAGGTTGTGGCCACCCGCCGCCGCGACTTCCAGCGCTCGGCGCGCCTGATGCTGACCTTTGACGTCCGCCATGTCGGGCTGCGCCACGCGAGCGCGAATTGGCGCGCCAAATTGGTGCGGGGTGAGTTTCTCGCGACCCAGCAGGTGACCGACCACGTCGAGGAGATGCCCTGCCGCAAAGACTTCGACGCCATCGGCCAGCGCGGCTTCGTCGGCATTGGCGAGCGGAACGATAAGGCCGCGGCTCGCCCGGCGCGCCGCCAGCGCCGTGGGCAGAACACCGGTAACGGGACGTAGCGCCCCGTCCAGCGCCAGTTCGCCGACGACTTCGAGCTTCTCGGCCGCTTCGACAGGGACCTGGCCCGATGCCATCAGGATGCCGAGCGCAATGGGCAGGTCGAAACGCCCGCCGTCCTTGGGCAAGTCGGCAGGCGCCAGGTTGAGCGTGATGCGGCGAGAAGGGAATTCGAACCCGGCATTGATGAGCGCACTACGAACGCGCTCGCGGCTCTCCTTGACCGCCGCTTCCGGCAGCCCGACCAGCGTCAGCCCCGGCAGGCCGTTACTGAGATGCACTTCGATCAGGACTTCCGGGGCCTCGAGTCCGAGGCTGGCGCGGGCGCGCACGATGGCAAGGGTCATGTCGTCTCCCAGGTCGGCACCTGGGCTGTCGCCGCAGGCCAATAGCATGCCAGAGCGGCATGCCCTTCAGCCTATACAACTACATTCTGTTACGCGTTATCGCAACCGTTGGTAACGACAGGAAGCGGATATGTCGCAATACGGGGTTCGACGGGAGCCAGCCATCCGGAAGATAGGCCCCGATAGGGACTCGTTTCGATCAGGGCTTCGTGCCATCCGCGCTGCCATCCACGTCATCGGCGGGCGGCGCATGGGGCTCGATCTTGGGCTGGGACGCCTGCTCGCTCTGGAGCGTGTTTTCCAGCGCGGCGACCTGCTCCTCCAGCGCCTCGACGCGCTCCCGCGTGCGCTGCAGGACTTCCATCATGATGTCGAAATCTTCCCGGGAGACGATTTCCATGCGCTCCAGCGCCCCGCGCAACACGCCCTGCACGTTACGCTGAATATCCCCCGGCGCCTGAGACGCGCCATGCAACCTGTCACCCAGTTGTCTGGTCAAGCGTTCGAATCGATCCTGTGCCGACATGACGTTCTCTCCTTGCTGCCTGGTGCGTTGATAACCCGGACCTTGATGATAGTGCCTCGAGATAGAGCCTTGAGATAGCCTCGATGGCTGGCCATTCAGCATACGCAAAGTCGCGCCATCTCGCTTGCGCATAAAAGGTGCAGACGCAAAACCCGAATGCATTTCTTTGGTGCATTTGCCCGGAACGCTAGTGACGAATCGACACGTCGCCTCGCCGAACCCTTACTCAAGTCATTGATTTTGAAACAACCTGGTGCGAGTGGCATGTGTCCTGCCTGTAACCTGAAGGCGCAAGCCGACTACGGGAGAGATAAGGGATGAAACTCATCACCGCCATCATTAAACCCTTCAAGCTCGACGATGTGCGTGAAGCACTGGCCGACAACGGCGTGCAGGGCATCACCGTCACAGAAGTGAAAGGGTTTGGTCGTCAGAAAGGCCATACCGAGCTGTACCGCGGCGCGGAGTATGTCGTCGACTTCCTGCCGAAGGTGAAGGTCGAAGTCGCTGTCGAAGACGATCGTGTCGATGGTGTGCTGGATTCGATCCGCAATGCCGCCAACAGCGGCAAGATCGGCGACGGCAAGTTGTTCGTCACGCCACTCGAAGATGTGATCCGGATTCGCACCGGGGAACGCGGGGCCGACGCCGTTTGACGGCGCGGAACGAGGAGACAAAAGAATGAATGATCAAGTAGTTCAACTTTCCTATGCGCTCGACACCTTCTACTTTCTGGTGACGGGTGCTCTGGTGATGTGGATGGCGGCCGGTTTCGCCATGCTCGAGGCGGGTCTGGTACGCGCCAAGAACACCACCGAAATCCTGACCAAGAACGTTGTCCTCTACGCCATTGCCTGCACCATGTATCTGCTGGTCGGCTACCACATCATGTACTCCAGCGAGAGCGGCGGTTTCTTCCCGAGCCTCGGCTTCCTGATCGGTGCGGAAAACAGCGTCGACGACGTGATGTCCAGCGGCGGTGACATCTACTATTCCGCGCGTTCCGACTTCTTCTTCCAGGTCGTCTTCGTCGCGACAGCCATGTCGATCGTTTCCGGTGCCGTTGCCGAACGCATGAAGCTGTGGGCGTTCATGATCTTTGCCGTCATCATGACCGGCTTCATCTACCCCATCCAGGGCTACTGGAAGTGGGGCGGCGGTTTCCTCGACGCAGCCGGTTTCCAGGATTTCGCCGGTTCCGGCGTCGTCCACCTGTGTGGCGCGACTGCCGCTCTGGCCGGGGTTCTGCTGCTGGGCGCACGCAAGGGCAAGTACGGCAAGAACGGCGCGATCTACGCCATCCCGGGCGCCAACCTGCCGCTGGCCACGCTGGGTACCTTCATTCTGTGGCTGGGCTGGTTCGGCTTCAACGGTGGCTCCGAGCTGATGGTTTCCAATGTCGATGAAGCCAACGCCGTCGCTCAGGTCTTCGTCAATACCAACGCAGCCGCAGCCGGTGGTGTCATCGCCGCGATCATCCTGGCCAAGCTCTGGTTCCGCAAGGCGGACCTGACCATGGCATTGAACGGTGCCCTGGCCGGCCTGGTCGCCATCACTGCCGAGCCGCTGGCCCCGACCGCTTTCGGCGCTACGCTGATCGGCGCAGTGGGCGGCCTGCTCGTGGTCATCGCCATCGTGACCCTCGACAAGGTCAAGATCGACGATCCGGTCGGTGCGATCTCCGTCCATGGTGTGGTTGGCATCTGGGGCTTGATCGCCGTTCCCCTCTCCAACGGTGACGCCACCTTCGGTGCACAGCTGCTGGGTATCGTGACCATCTTCGCCTGGACCTTCATCGCCAGCTTGATCGTCTGGGGCATCATCAAGGCGGTCATGGGCATCCGGGTCTCCGAAGAGGAAGAATACGAAGGCGTCGACATCGCGGAATGCGGTATGGAAGCCTATCCTGAATTCAACGTCGGCAAGAAGTGAGCCGATACACCGAGTGAGCTGGCGTGCTCCCCTGGCCCCCTTCGGGGGGCCTTTTTTAATTCCCGCGATTGGCGGTGTATGCTTAAACTAGCAATCGTCGAGTATTCATAACGGCTACTCAAAGACTTGAGCGCACATCATCCGCCTATCGCACGCGAGGAGAACTTCCATGAAACTGGTTACCGCCATTATCAAACCGTTCAAGCTGGACGACGTGCGTGAGTCTCTATCCGAGATCGGCGTACAAGGCGTTACCGTGACCGAGGTCAAGGGTTTCGGGCGTCAGAAAGGTCACACCGAGCTCTACCGTGGTGCCGAGTACGTGGTCGATTTTCTCCCCAAGATCAAGCTCGAAGTCGCCGTCGACGACAACATGAGCGATCAGGTGATCGACGCCATCACCAAGGTGGCCAACACCGGCAAGATCGGCGATGGCAAGATCTTCGTCTCTCCACTGGAGCAGGTCATTCGGATTCGTACCGGCGAGACCGGCAAGGACGCGGTTTAAAGCTGCGAGAATCAGGATGCCGCCCTTGAGCGAGAAGATGCCAGCGACGATATCGTCGCTGGCATCTTTCCGTTCGGAACTAGAAACCGGCTTTTGGTTTTGCTCGAAGCCCGTAGCTCGCGACTCGTGGCTAGGGTTACTTCTCGACGAACGCCCGCTCGATGACGTAATCCCCCGGCTCGCCCATGCGCGGCGATATGGCGAAACCCAGTTCGTCGAGCAGCCCGCTGGTTTCCTCGAGCATCGCCGGGCTGCCGCAGATCATGGCCCGATCCTGCTTCGGATCCAGCGGCGGCAATCCGGTATCCTCGAACAGCTTGCCGCTGCGGATATGGTCGGTCAGACGCCCCGTGGTGTGGAACTCTTCGCGAGTCACCGTCGGGTAGTAGACCAGCTTCTCACGGATCTCGTCACCCAGGTATTCATGCGCCGGCAGCTCCTTGGAGATGAAATCGGCATAGGCCAGCTCGCTGACGGTCCGCACGCCATGGATCAACACGACCTTCTCGAAGCGTTCGTAGACTTCGGGATCCTGGATCAGGCTCATGAAAGGGGCAAGGCCCGTACCCGTGGAGAGCATATACAGGTTGCGCCCCGGCAGCAGATCGTCGCAGACCAGCGTGCCGGTGGGCTTGCGGCTGACCATGATCTGATCGCCGACCTTGAGATGCTGCAGACGCGACGTCAACGGGCCGTCCTGCACCTTGATGCTAAAGAACTCGAGATGATCTTCGTAGTTGGGGCTGGCAACAGAGTAGGCACGCACCAGCGGCTTGCTGTCGACTTCCAGGCCGATCATGACGAACTGACCATTCTTGAACCGCAGGCTACGCTCGCGCGTCGTCCGGAAGCTGAACAGCGTATCGTTCCAGTGATGAACGCTCAGCACCTCTTCCAAGGCAAACTTGCTCATGACCCGCTCCTTAATCTCTTAACACGGACAGTAATAACGAAAAAGAATAAACTGGTTTCAGAATAGATAGATTAAGTATAAGAAAAGGCCGGTATTCTGTTAAGTGGGTTATTTGGATAACCTATATCCATAAAATCGATAACGGACGCTTCCCATGCGCTATACCCTGCGCCAACTCGAGGTTTTCGTGGCGATTGCCCAGCACCAGAGCGTTTCTCGGGCCGCCCGGGTGTTGTCGATGTCGCAATCGGCGACGAGCACGGCCCTGGCGGAGCTGGAGCGTCAGTTCGACTGTCAGTTGCTGGATCGCCTCGGCAAGCGTCTCAAGCTGAACGCGCTGGGTTTTCAGCTACTGCCCAAGGCGGTCGCCTTGCTGGATCGAGGGGAAGAGATCGAAGAGCTGCTGCAGGGCCAGAGCGGCATCGGCTCGCTGGAGGTAGGCGCCACGCTGACGATCGGCAACTATCTGGCGACGCTGCTGATCAGCGACTTCATGCAGCGCTATCCGGAAAGCCGGGTCAGGCTGCAGGTTCGCAATACCGCCTCCATCGTCGAACGCATCGCCTTGCATGAGCTGGATCTCGGTCTGATCGAGGGCGACTGCCAGCATGACGATATCGTCATCCAGCCCTGGATCGAGGACGACCTGACCGTGTTCTGCTCACCCCGCCATCCGCTGGCCGGCGAAGGCACCGCCGATGTCGAAAGGCTGCTGCGCGAAGCCTGGATCATGCGCGAAGTGGGCTCCGGTACGCGCCGGACGCTGGAACATGCCATGCGACATCGCCGGGGCCGCTTCAATATCCTGCTGGAACTGGAACACACCGAAGGGATCAAGCGTGCCGTGGAGTCCGGCCTCGGGATCGGCTGCGTATCGCGTCTGGCGCTCAGGGACGCCTTCCGCCGAGGCAGCCTGGTGCCGATCGCGACGCCCGAGCTGGATCTGACGCGTCGGTTCGCGTTCATCTGGCACCGTCAGAAGTACCTGACGACCGGCATGCGGGAATTCCTGCGGCTGTGCCGGGAGATGACGGCCGGCATTCAGCGCAGCGATCAGATCGATCTGCCGTCGATTCCCTGAGAAATCGACGGCATCACGAATAAACGCTTCACCAGCCCAGTTTCTGGGCAATCTCCTCTTCGCTGGCTTTCGAGAGATCCTTGTCGATCGTCTGGGTCACGCACTTCATCGTCGTCTTGTCGAGCTTATCGCGCAGATGGCCGAGAAACCTGGGCTCGGCGATCAGTACGATTTCGTCCGCCTTGCCCTGGGTCCGGGCGTCACGCAGATAGGTGGCAACTTCCTTGGCGAAAAACTCGGCTTCCTTCTCCGAAGTCGCCTGATCATTGCCGGTATGACGCTGGCTGGCGCCAGGGCCGGAGAACGCCTCGCCTTGACCACCGGTTCGAAGATCGCCGGCATGCAAACGCCCCTCGGGATGCGTCAGCGTATGCACTTCACGCAGTACTCTCGCTTCGCGGGCGAAGATACGGGCGCGTGACGCGTCGGCAGCCACTACATAAGTCTTGTCCATGATCGATTCTCCTGTTCCGTGGATCGTTCCTCTAGCGTGGTAGAGAATCGCGCCGCGCTCAACTGGAGGTTGAACGAATACGCCCTGCCGTTCGGCAGGGCGCAGGATGAGACCTTCTTCGACGCCAACAGGCAGCTAGCCTCCAGGGTTCATCAATGACCCAAGATCTGGCTGAGAAACAGCTGTGTGCGCTCCGAGCGCGGGTTGTTGAAGAACTCGGTGGGCGGCGCTTCCTCGATGATCTGGCCCTGATCCATGAAGATCACCCGATCGGCCACGGTCTTGGCGAAGCCCATCTCGTGAGTCACGCAGAGCATGGTCATGCCTTCATGGGCCAGCTCGATCATGACGTCGAGCACTTCCTTGATCATCTCCGGGTCGAGGGCAGATGTCGGCTCGTCGAATAGCATCACCTCGGGACGCATGCACAGCGCCCGGGCGATCGCCACACGCTGCTGCTGGCCGCCGGATAGCTGGCCGGGATACTTCAGCGCCTGATCGGCGATCTGCACGCGCTCCAGGTACTCCATGGCGGTCTTCTCCGCCTCGGCGCGCGGCTTCTTCTGCACCCAGATCTGGGACAGACAGCAGTTTTCCAGCACGGTCAGGTGCGGAAACAGGTTGAAGTGCTGAAAGACCATGCCGACATTGCGACGAATCTGTTCGATCCGCTTGACGTCATGGGTCATCGGCACGCCGTTGACCACGATCGAGCCTTGCTGATGCTCTTCCAGATGATTGATGCAGCGAATCATCGTCGACTTGCCAGAACCCGAAGGTCCACAGATGACGATACGCTCGCCTTTGGTCACGGTCAGGTTGATGTCGCGCAGCACATGAAAGCTGCCGTACCACTTGTTGAGATGATCGATTTCGATCATCGGTCCGTCGCTGCCGGGCGCGGTTGTCGGAGACGCTGTCGCTTCGCTCATGGCAATGATTTCCTGATCACGATCTTGTTGTGTAAGGGCACGAGTTGTGTGAGGGCATGAATTCGGAGACGTTCATCGCTCTCATCGTTTATGTCCGGTATTCAAGCGCCGCTCGATGTACTGGCTGTAACGGGACATGCTGAAACAGAAGACCCAGTAGACCGCCGCCGCGAACACGTAGCCCTCGGTGGAGAAGCCGAGCCAGTTCGAATCGGTCAGACCCGCGCGGATGATCGCCAGCAGATCGAACAGGCCGATGATCAACACCAGCGAGGTGTCCTTGAACAGCGCGATGAAGGTGTTGACGATGCCCGGGATGACCATCTTGAGCGCCTGCGGCAGGATGATCAGCCCCATGCGATGCCAGTAACTCAACCCCAGCGCCTGCCCGGCCTCGTTCTGCCCCTTGCCGATCGCCTGCAGGCCACTGCGAATGACCTCGGCCATGTAGGCACTCCAGAAGAACATGATGCCGATCAAGGCTCGCACCAGCTTGTCGAAATCGATGTTACCCGGCACGAACAGCGGCAGCATGACCGAAGCCATGAACAGCACCGTGATCAAAGGCACGCCACGCCAGAACTCGATGAAGATCACGCAGACGCCCTTGACGAAAGGCATCTTCGAGCGCCGCCCCAGCGCCAGGATGATACCCAGCGGTAGCGATCCCACTATGCCTACGACCGCGATCGTCAGCGTCAGCATCAGCCCGCCCCAGGCGCGAGTAGGCACGTGCTGGAGACCGAACATGCCGCCTACCAGCAGGACGAAGGCGATGATCGGAAAGCCGATCAACGTGAACAGCGCGACCCACTTCTTGCGTGGCATTTTCGGGATCGCCAGCCACGCGACCAGGATCGCCAGCAGCGCAAAGACGATATCCACCCGCCAACGCGCCGCTTCCGGATAGAAGCCGTAGACGATGGATTCGAATCGCGCGGAGATGAAGACCCAGCAGGCGCCTTCGCCGGTACAGGCGTCGCGTGTCGTGCCGACCCAGTCGGCGTCGATCACCGCCCATTCGAGGAACGGCCAGGCCAGTCGCGCCAACAGCAATATGACCACGATCGAGATGATGCTGTTGATCGGCCCATTGAACAGATTGGCACGGAACCAGCCGAGTACACCCCGGCTCTGATTCGGCGCTTCACGCGCCTCGATCATTTCGGTGCGGAAGGTAGAGTCAGCCATCTCAACGCTCCTTCAGCAGCGTGCGCGCATTGTAGAGGTTCATCAAAAACGACACCGTCAGGCTGATGACCAGATAGACCGCCATGGTCATGGCAATGATCTCGATCGCCTGCCCGGTCTGGTTGAGCGTGGTGCCGGCGAAGACGGCCACCAGATCTGGATAACCGATGGCCGTGGCCAGCGACGAGTTCTTGATCAAGTTGAGATACTGGCTGGTCATCTGCGGAACGATGACGCGCATCGCCTGCGGAATGACGATCTTGCGCAGGGTGATGGCCTCCGGCAGGCTCAGCGAGCGCGCCGCTTCGGTCTGGCCGTGGGAAACCGACAGAATGCCCGAGCGCACGATCTCGGCGATGAACGCCGCCGTGTAGATCGACAGTGCCAGCCACAGCGCCAGCAGCTCCGGCAGAATATTGATGCCACCACGGAAGTTGAAGCCGGCCATTTCCGGCAGCGCCCACTCGAGCGGCGATCCGGTGGCCAGGAATACGATCAGCGGCAAACCGATGATGATGGCCGCACCGATCCAGTAGACGGGCAGCGCTTGCCCAGTGCGCGCCTGACGCCGCTTGGCGAGCAGCCCGAACACGATCGCGGCGACGATGGCGACCAGCAACGCCCACGGCGTGGCAGAGAACCCGTCCAGCGGCTGAGGGTCGGGCATCACCATGCCACGCACGTTGAAGAAGAAGGCATCGAACAGCGACAGGCTCTGTCGCGGCGATGGCAGTGCCCGCAGCACGGCGTAATACCAGAACAGGATCTGAACCAGCAGCGGGATATTGCGGAAAGCCTCGACGTAGATGGTCGCCAGGCGCGCCAGCAGCCAATTGGGCGACAGGCGTGCGATACCGACCAGGAAACCGATGATCGTTGCCGCCACGATCCCCAGTGCCGATACCAGTAGCGTATTGAGCAGCCCGATGACGAACGTTTTGCCGTAGGTGCTATCGCTGGTGTAGTCGATCAGCGTCTGCGGAATCGAGAAGCCGGCGCGCCCGTCCAGAAATCCGAAGCCGGTGTGGATACCGCGGGCTTCGAGGTTGAGCAGCGTATTGTGAACCAGATAGCCGATAAAAATCGCCAGGGCCAGAAACAGCACGGCCTGGATAATCAAGGCACGAACGGCGGGATTTCGCCACAAAGGGCCCCGCCCCCGTCGCGGGAGGGTCGTGGATGGACGCAGCATGAGCTGTCTCTACTCGAGCGTTGAGAGGCACCGCGCCCCGGCGCTCAGACCGAAAGGGCGCGGTGTCGAGAGGACGATTTGACGCTTAGCGAACCGGCGGGGCGTACTGAATGCCGCCATCGTTCCACAGCGCGTTGATGCCGCGGTCGATCTTCAGCGGAGAGTCAGCGCCGACGTTGCGTGCGTAGATTTCACCGTAGTTGCCGACCTGCTTGACGATGTTGTAAGCCCAGGCATTGTCCAGCCCCAGTTGCTCGCCGTACTTGCCATCCTTGCCCAGCAGACGTGCCACGCCGGGATTCGGCGGGTTGTCGCGCATCTCATCGACATTGTCACTGGTCACGCCCAGTTCTTCGGCGTTGAGCATGGCGAACAGCGTCCATTTGGCGATGTCGAACCACTGATCGTCCCCTTGGCGCACGACCGGACCCAGCGGCTCCTTGGAAATACGCTCGGGCAGAATGGTGACGCTGTCCGGATCCTTGAGCTGCAGGCGCAGCGCCGCCAGTTGCGAGGAGTCGGAAGTCAGCACGTCGCAGCGGCCGCTATCGAAGCCCTGGGCGGTCTGGTCGGGCGTGTCGAACGTCACCAGTTGATAGTCGAGATTGTTGGCCGGGAAGTAGTCGGCGATGTTGAGCTCGTGAGTCGTGCCCGACTGGATGCAGATCGTTGCACCATTGAGCTCCTTGAGGCTACTCACACCGAGATCCTTCGAGACCATGAAAGCCTGGCCGTCGTAGAACGTCACGCCGGTGAAGTTCAGCCCCAGGGCGTTGTCCCGCATGGCTGTCCAGGTGGTGTTGCGTGATAGCACGTCCACCTCACCGGACTGCAGCGCCGTGAAACGCTCTTTGGCCGTCAGCGGGGTAAACGCGACCGATTCGGATTTGCCCAGTGTGGCAGCGGCCATCGCCCGGCAGAAATCGGCATCGATGCCGGTCCAGTGCCCGTCCTGATCCGGTGCAGAAAACCCGGTCAGGCCCGCGTTGACACCGCAGCGGAGAGTACCATTGCTCTTGACGTCATCCAGCGTGGCGGCCTGAACTTGCGTCACGGCCAATGTTCCCAGAGCGGCGATGGAGAGCAGGGACAAGCTTTTGTTCTTGTGGCGCATAATGAAATCAACTCCCTAGCGTTATCGTATAAGTGCATGCCGAGCATGCTCGTACGACAGTAGCAAAGTCCATTCCACATCTGTCTTATTGTGCTTAAAAGTCTATTTTGAATGTCTTTTCGAGGCGGATGCCCCGTCATGACGCCCGGCATCGACATCCCGGCGGCAATAAATTGTTTCAAAACAGTGCTCAAAAAACACAGACGCACCAAAAAGGTGCCTGAGTCGAAGCGCGAGTCAACGTGGCATACATTGGAGATGGGTTATCGATCTTTCCGGCCATTGTCCAGAACGGCTTTCGTCCAGACCGGCTATTGTCCAGACAGACGACGGCGCCGCTTCGACTTCCCGCGTTGAACCAGAGCCAGCAATAGCAGGCCCGCGCCAGCGCCTAGTGCATTCGCGAGAATATCGCCCCAGTCGCCGCCGTGACGCCCCGGCACCCGGACCTGCAGATATTCGATGCCGATACTGAAGGCGACTGTCACGCCACAGGCGACCGACCACCGGCAACCCGTGAGACGCAGACCTGCTGCCAGGCCAGCGTAGGCGACGAAGTGATTGAACTTGTCCCACGGCAGATGCTGCGGCAGGTCGGTAGCCGGGCTCAAGCTGCCCCAGGCGATCCCCGCCGCCCAGATCAACGTGACCAGCGCGCACCCTTTTTGCCAGAGGCTCATGGGCATGGGCTCTCTCCTGGTTCGCTCTCTCGCCTGCCGGAACATTCACTGCATCGGGGCCAAGGTTCAACCTTCATCGGCGAGATCGGGCGGCAAGCCGCAGCGCCGGCAGAGTGCCGGCGTCAGCGATGTCAGCCAGCGCTCATGGCTCTCGAGACGGTCGGCGCCGAGGAAGGCCAATCGATGGCGGTGATCGCCGATGAATCGATAGGTGCGTTCACGCAACGCTCGCGGCACCCGGCGCAGCGCACTGATACGCTGCCACTCTCCCTGCAGTCGAGTCGCGAGGCGCCAGGCGGCATCGCTATTGCGGCTGAGTTCGCCATCGGCGATGTACCAGATGCTGTCGGTGCCCGAAAAGTCGATCTGAAAGTGCTCGCCCAGCCGGCGGGACACCGGGCTTTTCAGCCCGGCAATGCGCAGCCGGCTCTCGGGCCGCTCGTGCGCCAGCAGCCAGCGCACCGAACGCCGGCAGAACGGGCAGTCGGCATCGAACAGCAGCAGGCCGTCTCCGGTCTCGCTGCTGACAAGCTCATCGGTGGTAAGCGGGGCTGAGTTCATGCAAGGCGTCCATGAAAGCGGTGACATGGCCCGGGTCGGTGAACTGGCTGATGCCGTGTCCCAGGTTGAACACGTGGCCTTCGCCAGGCCCGAAGCTCTCGAGGATGCGCGCCACTTCTTCGCGAATCCGCTGCGGCGGCGCGAACAGCACGTTGGGATCGAGGTTGCCCTGCAGCGCGACCCGCTCGCCGACACGGCGCCGGGCATCGCTCAGCTCCGTGGTCCAGTCCAGGCCCACCGCGTCGCAGCCGCTGTCGGCGATCGACTCGAGCCACTGCCCGCCGTTCTTGGTGAACAGGATCACCGGCACGCGACGGCCATCATGCTCGCGAATCAGGCCATCCACGATGCGCTGCATGTAGGCCAGGGAGAACTCACGATAGGCCGGCGTCGACAGCGTCCCACCCCAGGTATCGAAGATCTGCACGACCTGGGCGCCGGCGCGAATCTGGGCATTGAGGTAGTCGGTGACCGCGGTTGCAAGAATGCCCAGCAGCGCATGCAGGGTTTGCGGATCGTCGTAGAGCATCGCCTTGAGATGGCGGAAATCCTTGCTCGAGCCGCCTTCGACCATATAGGTTGCCAGCGTCCACGGACTGCCGGAAAAGCCGATCAACGGCACGCGGCCATCGAGCTCGCGGCGAATCGTGCTGACGGCGTTCATGACGTAGTCGAGATCCCGCTCCGCATTCGGCGCGGTCAGCGCCGCGACGTCAGCGGCGGAACGCACCGTCTTGCGGAACTTGGGTCCTTCGCCGGTCTCGAAGTAGAGCCCCAGCCCCATGGCATCCGGAATGGTCAGGATGTCGGAGAACAGGATCGCCGCATCCAGCGGATAGCGCTCGAGCGGTTGCAGCGTCACCTCGCAGGCCAGATCGGCGTTGCGGCACAGATCCATGAAACTGCCGGCCTGGGCCCGGGTCTGACGATACTCGGGCAGGTAGCGGCCCGCCTGGCGCATCATCCAGACCGGCGTGCGGTCCACCGGTTGGCGAGCCAGCGCCCGCAGCAGGCGATCGTTGTGCAGCGCCCGCGGCTGGAGATCCTGGGATAGTGTCATGGCAGCCTTCATAGTCGAGGGGTTTAAATCAAGAGCCTCCGCATTGTAACGGATCGCCCGAACATGCAGTAAAACCTCCGGGTGTCAAAATTGATGTCAGCTATCGGCGCGATTTGCAGCCTTGTAACGGATCGGCCGGCAAGCCTGTTATAATGCCGCCCCTTTATTATTCATCGTCCGGCGCTTCGGCAACCGTATTCGAGCGTCTCCCCCACATCGCGAGGTCATCGTGACGATCCGCTTCATCGCCGCATCGCAACTGCCGACTCCCTGGGCGACGTTCATGCTGCACGGCTTCCAGGAAGCCTCCACCGGCAAGGAACACGTCGTGCTGACGCTCGGCGACATCACCACGCCTGAGCCGGTTCTCGCCCGGGTGCACTCGGAGTGCCTGACCGGTGATGCCCTGTTCTCGATGCGCTGCGACTGCGGCTACCAGCTGCAGGAAGCCCTCAAGCGGATCGCCGACGAAGGGCGCGGCGCGCTGCTCTATCTGCGCCAGGAAGGTCGCGGCATCGGCCTGCTCAACAAGATCCGCGCCTACGCGCTTCAAGACGACGGTGCCGATACCGTCGAGGCCAACGAACGGCTCGGGTTCGGCGCCGACCAGCGCCGCTACGATATCTGCGTGCCCATGCTCGAACACCTCGGCATCCAGTCGCTGCGATTGATGACCAACAACCCGCGCAAGGTCGAGGCCCTGAGCCAGGATGGCGTGACGATTCACGAGCGCCTGCCAATCACCACCGGTCGCAATCCGTTCAACGAGCACTACCTGACCACCAAGGTCGGCAAGCTCAATCACATGATGAATCTGGACGACTTCACCCCGGCCAGCGACGTCGACATCGAACGCGACGCCTGAGTTTTCTCGCACCCTGCGTTCGCGGGCTTTTGCCGGCGTCAACTCAGCGTCATGATGAGCCCATAGACTGAACCCGGGCCGCAACGGCCTGTCCAATCGGACAGCGCCTTGCATCCTGCACGCCCTGATCGTCGAGGGGGTTCGAATACCATGTCAGACGTTCAACCGGATTACCCGACCCAACGATCGGCTCCCTCGGGCAGCCGGCCCAGCGCCGATGAATCCGGTGCAGAGTTCTCGAGACTCGAGGAGTGGCTGCACAGCATCAGCCACGGTATCGGCGCCGCCTTGAGCCTCGCCGGCATGATCGTGCTCATCGTGCTGGCCAGCATCGCCGCCCATGTCGATCCGTGGAAGATCGTCAGCGTTTCGCTCTATGGCAGCTGCCTGCTACTGCTCTATACCGCCTCCACGCTCTATCACGGCTTTCGCCGCCAGCGACTGAAGCGCGTGTTCCAGGCTTTCGACCACTGCGCCATCTATCTGCTGATCGCGGGCACCTACACGCCGTTCCTGCTGGTCAACCTGCGCGGCCCGATGGGCTGGGCGCTGTTCGCCGTCGTCTGGAGTCTCGCCCTCGGTGGTATCGCCCTGCGCCTGATCTGGCCGCATCGATTCAGCGTGCTGCGGGTATTCATCTACCTGATCATGGGCTGGCTGATCCTGATCGCCTCCGGCGACATGGCTGACCACCTGCCGCAAACCGGCATCGCTCTGCTGGTCGCCGGCGGGCTTACCTACACGGTAGGCGTGCTGTTCTACGCCTTGCGCGTGATTCCCTTCCATCACGCCATCTGGCATCTGTTCGTGATCGGCGGCAGCGTCTGCCACTTCTTTGCCGTCTACACCGCCGTGCTGCCCTTTCAGGCCTGACGCCCGCGACGGCCGATTTCGACACGCGGATTGCCAAAGCGCCCGAGGCGGCTATGATCGTTAGCGGCTGGCAAGTGCCCCGCAGTGGAAACACGTCAGCCCGTCGCGCTTACCTTCAAGGATTGCCATGTTTCGCTGGTTCGAAAACCGTCTCGACCCTTTCCCGCCGCAGGAACCGCAACGTCCGCCGGACACGCTGATCGCCTTCTGCCTGCATTACACCCGTGGCGCCTGGCCGTATCTGCTGGCAGCGACGGTGCTGATGGCGCTGATCGCCGGCATCGAAGTATGGATGTTCGGGTTTCTCGGCAACATCGTCGACTGGCTGGCGGCCCAGGATCGCGAGACGTTTCTCGCCGAGCAGGGCTGGAAACTGGCCGGCATGGCGTTCGTCGTGCTGCTCCTGCTACCCGGCATGGTATGGCTGCATTCGCTATTCCAGCAGCAGACCCTGATGGCCAACTTCCCCATGCGCATCCGCTGGCTGGCGCATCGCTACCTGTTGCGGCAATCGATGGGCTTCTATCAGGACGAATTCGCCGGTCGCATCGCCACCAAGGTGATGCAGACGGCGCTTGCCGTGCGAGAGTGCGTGATCAAGCTGTTCGACGTCCTCAACTACGTCAGTGTCTATTTTCTCGGCACGCTGCTGCTGGTGGGCAACGCCGACTGGCGCCTGGCGCTTCCCCTGGTGGCGTGGCTGGCCGGTTATCTCGTTCTGCTGCGCATCTTCGTGCCGCTCATGGGCCGGGTATCGAAATCCCAGGCCGACGCGCGCTCGCGCATGACCGGCCGTATCGTCGACAGCTACAGCAACATCCAGACGGTCAAGCTGTTCTCCCATGCCAGCCGCGAAGCGACTTTCGCCAAGGAGAGCATGGATGGCTTCCTGGTTACCGTGCATCGCCAGATGCGACTGGTCACCGGCCTCTATGGACTGCTCTACCTGCTCAACGCGCTGCTGCTGTTCAGCATCGGCTGGCTATCGATTCACCTGTGGCTGACAGAAGCCGTCAGCGTGGGGGCGGTCGCCGTGGCGTTGGGGCTAGTCATGCGGCTGTGGGGGATGTCGCAGTGGATCATGTGGGAAGTCTCCGCACTGTTCGAAAACATCGGCACGGTGCAGGATGGCATGGCGACACTCTCCCTGCCCCGCCAGATCGAGGACGAGCCCGAGGCGAAGCCGCTCGCCATCGATCGCGGCGAGATCGTGTTCGACCATATCCGCTTTCACTACGGCAAGGGCAGCGGCGTCATCGACGACCTTTCGCTCCACATTCGCCCCGGCGAGAAGATCGGGCTGATCGGCCCTTCGGGCGCGGGCAAGTCGACCCTGGTCAACCTGCTGCTGCGCTTTTTCGAGCTGGAAGGCGGCGCGATCCGCATCGACGGGCAGAACATCGCCGACGTCACCCAGGAAAGCCTGCGCGCGAAGATCGGCATGGTGACGCAGGATACCTCGCTACTGCATCGCTCGGTACGCGACAACCTGCTCTACGGCCGGCCCGACGCCACCGACGAGATGGCGTGGCAGGCGGCGAAGCAGGCTCACGTTTCGGAATTCATCGAGTCGCTGCGGGACATTCATGGCCGGCAGGGCTTCGACGCCCATGTCGGCGAGCGCGGCGTCAAGCTCTCCGGCGGCCAGCGCCAGCGCCTGGCCATCGCCCGCGTCATGCTCAAGGACGCGCCGATCCTGATTCTCGACGAGGCCACCTCGGCGCTGGATTCCGATGTCGAGGCCGCGATCCAGGAGAACCTCGACCAGCTGATGCAGGGCAAGACGGTGATCGCCATCGCCCACCGCCTCTCCACCATCGCTGCCATGGATCGTCTGGTGGTCATGGAGCAGGGTCGCATCGTCGAACAAGGCAGCCACGCCGAGCTGATTCGTCAGAACGGCCTCTATGCCCGACTATGGCGACGCCAATCGGGCGGCTTCCTGGAAGCGGAACCCGCACAGCCCACGGCGGACGAGACGCGCTGACAGATGCGCTGGGCGTCTTCACGCCCGATGCGGCGACAGCCCCGCGACGCCCTGCAGCGCCGAATCGCTGCCGCCGGCGTCGGGAATGACGCTGAAGGTGCCGTCGGTTTCCAGCACCACGGCATGCACGCGCTCGACATCGGCGATACCGTTCTCGCGGATCGCCGCACGCACCTCGGCCTCCACGACCCGCTCCTGCGCCATCGCCTCCTGCCGGAACTGGCCCTGAAAGAGCAATAGCGTCGGCTGCGACTTGATCAGGTTCTTGATCGCGCGGGAGCGCACCGAGGAAAACGTGATCACGAACTGCAGCGCGACGATGACCAGAAACGCCGTGATGCTCTGCGCCAGCGAGACCTGGGTCGAGACCAGCGCCGTCGACAGCGTCGACCCCAGCGCGATGGTGACCACGAAATCGAAGGCGTTCCACTTCGACAGCGTGCGCTTGCCGGAGAGCCGGATGATGGCGATCAGGACCAGATAGCTGATGATCCCGACGACGATCGTATGGACGATCGGATGCATGGATAGACTCCTGATCAAGCGGTGATAGAGGAGCTGTCAGCGTAGGTGCCGTGGCGCGATGCGGCCAATCCTGCCCCGGCAAACGAGCATGGGCCGGCTGGCCGGCGACGGCGGACGCGGACCGCCTCCTCAACTCGCCAGCTTCAACCCCACTACCGCCGCGACGATCATCCCCACGAAGGCGAGCCGCAGCGGACGCCGCGATTCGCCCCACAGCAGCATGCCCATCAGCGTGCTGCCGAGCGTGCCGATGCCGGTGAAGATGGCGTAGGCCACGCCCATGTCGATCGAGCGCATGGCGATCGACAACAGGCTCAGCGAGCTGCCGAAACCCACGACGAGCAGCAGTAGGCCGTGCAGACTCTGGCCGCGATTGAGACGATCGAAGCCGGCGACGCCGACGATCTCGAAGCAGCCCGAGGCCAATAGCGCGATCCAGTGGAGAGTCGTCGATTCCATCAGTCATTCACCTGTTGAAGTCCAATCACGCCCACCAGCAGCAGCACGATGAATGCTAGTACCGGCCAGTGAAACGTCACGCCGAAGAGGAGCCAGTCGGCAATCGCGGTGCCCGCGGCGCCGAGGCCGACAAAGACCGTGTAGACGGTGCTCGTCGGCATATAACGTACCGCGCGCGAGGCGAGCCACAAGCTGGTGATCGCCAGCACCACCGTCAGCATCCAGTCGGTGGGCGTCTCGGCATGCTTCAATCCGGCGGCCCAGCCGACTTCGGCCAGGCCGGCCAGCGGCAGGATTCCCCATTGCGGTCGTATCATCGCTTGATCCACTCGATAAAAAATGGCTAACTAACGGTCGTTAGTTTATTTCGACCCACAAGTCTTGGCAAGCTACGCCTTCAATCACATCGGAAGATTCCCTTGAACACCCGAGACCGCCTCAAGCAGATCGGCCTTTCGCTGTTCGCACGCCATGGCTACGAAGGCACGACGCTGGCGCAGATCGCCACGGCTGCCGGCATCAAGAAGCCTTCGATCTACAACCATTTCGACAGCAAGGCGGCGCTGTTTCTGGAACTATCCCGCGATGCCGACGACGACCTGATCGCACTGATCGATGCCAGCCTGGCCGATATGGCAGACGCCCCGTTCGAACAGCGATTGCGCCACCTGCTGCAGCAGTGCGCCACGTTTGCCTACCGCGAACATCAGGGCGTGTTCTACAAGCGCTTCCTGCTGTTCCCCCCGCAGGATCTCGTCACCGAAGCCGAGGCCATCACCGAGCAGGGCGAATCACAAATAGATCGACGCCTCGTTGCCTTCGTGCAGGAGGGACGCCGAATCGGCGCCTTGCGGTCGACATTGACCGACGACCATTTCGTCGCAGCGTTCTACTGCGTCGTCGATGGGCTGCTCTCGGAGACGTTCATGTATAAAAAGCGCGAGCTCGAACGCCGGTTCGAAGGCGTCTGGTCGGTGTTCTGGGCGGGCGTGATGGCAGGCTGATCAGGCACTTTCCGGCTTGCGATACGCCTGGTAACAGTGCTTGTTGCGTTCGAGGGCAACCAGGGCGTGGGTGTCCAGGCCGGGGATATCGGCCGTTCCCAGCTTGCCCAGCGCGGCGATGGAATCCGGCGGATAGTGATTGCGCGGGGGAATGTCGTTCCAACCCAGCAGGAAGAGACCGCCGGGCTTCAGACAGACCGCCGCCCCGGCGAAGGCGGCTTCCACCGCACCGGGCTCGTCCAGGCCCCAGCCCAGCACGCCGTTGCAGATCACCGCGTCCAGGCTCTCCGGAGGCAGGTGCTCGGTGATATCGACCATGTTGGCCACGATATGCGAATCGCCGCCAAAGGCTGCCTTGGCAGGGTCGATCTCCATGGTCGTGACACGCTTGCGCGGCAGCAGCTGGGGATAGTGCCGGGTATACCAGGCGCAGCCGACCAGCAGTAGGGTCTCGACGCCGGGATCGCGATTCAGCGCAGGCAGCACGACGTCCTCGAGCAGACGCCGGTCGCCGTAGCGATAGCGCAGCACCCAACCACTCTTGTCGATCGTGCCCAGCATCCGGGCGGCAGTGCGGTAGAGATCGGCCTTCGCTGGCATGCAGTCACATCCTTGTTGCAGCTATCTCGACGGGCGAACCTCTATCTAAGCGTGTTAATCGATGAGAGACAATAGCGATCGCTGCCGGGACGGCCAGCGATCCGGCGCTAAAGAGAGGCGGCAGCCGGAACGCCCTGGCGAGCCGATTGCCATGACGGAAGAAGCCGCCAGTTTTTAAGCTGGCGGCGGCTACTGGAAGGATGGTCGGGATTCAGTCGTCGGGGGCGAGGCCCCGGGGCGATCAGCTTTGCTGCTCCCGCGTTTTCTTGATCAGGTCGTAGGCGTTGCTGATCTCGCTGGTGCGCTCCTTGGCCATCTCGCGCATGCTCTCCGGCAACCCCTTGCCGGCCAGCTTGTCGGGGTGGTTTTCGCTCATCAGCTTGCGATAGGCGCGCTTGAGCTCGGCATCGGAGACATCCTCGGACACACCGAGCACCCGATAGGCATCCTCCAGCGACTGGCCGCTGGTCGCACCGCCCGCCCCCTGATGGGCACCGCCGCGCAGCATCGCTTCGATCTGCTGGATCTCGGCTTCGGAGAAGCCCAGGCCGCGCGCCACGCGCAGCAGCATGTCGTGTTCGGCGGGATGCATCTGGCCGTCGGCGGCGATCGCTGCCAGCTGCACCTGCAGAAATACCTGCAGCAGCGCACGCTGGCCGCCAGTGACGCGGCGGATCGTCTCGACCTCGGCGTCGAGATCGAACTCCGGCGACTTGCCGCGATTGAAGGCAGCCTTGGCGCGTTCGCGCATCTCCCCGCTCAGGTTGAGACGATCGAACAGCATCTCCGCCGTGCGGATCTCGTCCTGGGTGATGTGGCCGTCGACCTTGCACACGCAGCCCATCACCGCGAAGGTCGACTCCAGGAACTGGTGCTGGATATTGACCACGCGCCCCAGCAGCGTGCTGCGCAGCTTTCGGCTGACCCACCAGCCGATGGCGGCGCCGATCAGAAGGCCCGGCAACTTGCCGAAGAGATAGCCGATGACGGCGCCGATTAGAATGGCAATTGACATGAAGATCCTATCAGTCGTTGTTGATGTTCAGGCGACGACGGATGGCCGCTTCGATGCCATCGGCATCCAGCCCGCAATCGCGCAGTAGTTCGGCCGGCTTGCCGTGTTCGACGAAAATGTCGGGAATGCCCAGATTGAGCACCGGCACCTGCACGCCCTCGGCCGCCAGCAGTTCGATGACGCCACTGCCGGCGCCACCGGCCACGACATTCTCCTCGAGCGTGACCAACAGATCATGGTCCTTGGCTGCCGCCAGAATCGCCTCGCGGTCCAGCGGCTTCACCGAACGCATGTTGAGGTGCGTCGCGTCGAGCCGCTCGGCGACCTCGGCCGCCGGCGTATTGAGGCTGCCGAATGCCAGCAGCGCAATACGCGCCTTGCCCTGTTCCGCCGTCGCTTCACGACGCCGCTCGGCCTTGCCGATCGGCACTCGCGCCTCGAGATCCGCCGGGATCTCGCTGCCCGGGCCGGTGCCGCGCGGATAGCGCACCGCCGCCGGGCCATCGTGGTGATAGGCGGTGGAGAGCATCGCCCGGCATTCCGCCTCGTCCGCCGGAGCCAGAATGATCATGTCCGGTACGCAACGCAGATACGAAAGATCCATCGCCCCGTGATGCGTCGGGCCGTCCTCGCCGACGAGGCCGGCGCGATCGATGGCGAAGGTGACATCGAGATGCTGCACGGCAACGTCGTGGATCAACTGGTCGTAGCCGCGCTGCAGGAACGTCGAGTAGATCGCCACCACCGGCTTCATCGCCTCGCAGGCCATTCCCGCCGCCAGCGTCACCGCATGCTGCTCGGCGATCGCCACATCGTAGTAACGTTCGGGATAGATCTGCGAGAAGCGGATCAGATCGGAGCCCTCGCGCATGGCCGGCGTGATGCCGATCAGCCGCGAATCCGCTGCGGCCATGTCGCACAGCCAGTCGCCGAAGACGTTGCAATACTTGCGCGGCTTGGGTCTGGTGGGCTTGGACCGGGTTTCGGATGAAGCCGATAGTCCACTCGCCGGCGGCGTGGTCGCGTCCATTTCGGGCGGTGTCGGCGGCGTCTTTTCCAGTTTGGTGATGGCGTGGAAGCCGATCGGGTCGGCTTCCGCCGGCCGAAAGCCGCGCCCCTTGCGGGTACGGACATGGAGGAACTGCGGCCCATCGAGATCGCGCACGGCCTCCAGCGCCTGATTCAGTGCGGCCAGGTCATGGCCGTCGATCGGCCCGAGATAGTTGAAGCCCATCTCCTCGAACAGCGTCGCCGGGCTGATCATGCCCTTGACGTGCTCTTCGGTGCGCCGCGCGAACTCCAGCGCGCCCGGCAGGTGCGACAGCACACGCTTGCCGTTCTCGCGCATGGCGGTATATGGCTTGCTGGTGAGAATCCGCGTCAGGTAACTCGCCATACCGCCGACGTTTTCCGAGATCGACATCTCGTTGTCGTTGAGCACGACCAGCAGGTTGGCATTGACGTGCCCCGCATGGGCCAGTGCCTCGAAGGCCATGCCGGCGGTCAGCGCGCCATCGCCGATCACCGCGCAGACGCGGCGCTGCTCGCCCTTGGTCCGGGCGCTCATCGCCATGCCCAGCGCCGCCGAAATCGAGGTGCTCGAATGGCCGACGCCGAAGGTATCGTAAGGAGACTCCTCGCGCCGCGGGAACGCGGCAAGACCGCCGTACTGCCGGATGCTCGACAGCGCTTCGCGCCGGCCGGTGAGAATCTTGTGCGGATAGGCCTGGTGGCCGACGTCCCACAGCAGGCGGTCGTGGGGGGTATTCAGGGCGCGGTGGAGCGCCACGGTCAACTCGACCACGCCGAGCCCGGCACCGAAATGACCGCCGCTGCAGCCCACGCTATAGAGCAGATAGGCACGCAGCTCATCCGCGACCTGCCGCTGCTGGGACAGTGACAGGTGGCGCAACCCCGCCGGCGACTCGAGCGTATCGAGCAGCGGCGTCAGGGGGCGCTGAGTAGGAATCTCGTCGAACAGCTTCATAGACATGTCGTTACCGGTCAGTGATCGCGATCGATCATGAAACGAGCCAGCGCCGCCAGCGGCTGGCCGGCCTCGCCCAGCGGCTCGAGAGCGGCGAGCGCCTCGTCGAGCAGATTGCGGGCGCGGCGCTGCGCCTGCGCAACGCCAAGCAGGGCGGGATAGGTGGGTTTGTCGCGGCGCGCGTCGGCGCCGGAGGTCTTGCCCAGCGTCTGGGTGTCGCCGGTGACGTCGAGAACATCGTCGTGAATCTGGAACGCCAGCCCCATGGCCGATGCGTAGCGGTCCAGCGCCGCGACCCGCGGGTCGGACTCGTCGACCGCCACCAGCGCGCCCAGGCGCACCGCGGCCCGAATCAGCGCGCCGGTCTTGTGCTGATGCATCGCCTGCAGCGCCGCGAGATCCATCGGCGCCCCGACGGCGCCCAGATCGATCGCCTGCCCCGCGGCCATGCCGTCACGGCCCGCCGCCTGTGCGAGCGTCGTGATCAAGGCGCCCAGACGCGGATGCGGCCGGGAGGCCAGTGCCTCGAAGGCGAGCGTCTGCAGCGCATCGCCCGCCAGGATCGCCAGCGGCTCGTCGAAGGCGCGATGAACCGTCGGCCGGCCGCGGCGCAGGTCGTCGTCGTCCATGGCCGGCAGATCGTCATGGACCAGCGAATAGGCATGGATCATTTCGATCGCCGCCGCCGGCGCGTCCAGCGCCTCGTCATCGGCGCCCAGCGCGCGCCCGGCCAGGTAGACCAGCACCGGTCGCAGCCGCTTGCCGGTCCCCAGCACGCTGTAACGCATGGCATCGTCGAGCGAAGCGCTGGCGCCATCCGCACGATTGAGCCATGCGGCCAGCACATGCTCGCTGCGCGACCGCGCGGCGTCGATCAGCCCCGCGGCGTTAGGCGTCTCAACGTTCATGGTTCGGCTCCTGGTCGAACGGCTCCGGGTCATCGAACGGAACCGCCTGCAGCGAGCCGTCGCTCTGCTCGAGCAGCGCCTGCACCTTGAGTTCGGCGCTGTCGAGGCGGTGCTGGGCATCCCGCGTCAAACGGATACCGCGCTCGAACGCGGTCAACGACGCTTCCAGCGTCAGTTCGCCGGATTCGAGCTGGGCAACCAATGTCTCGAGCTGATCCAGCGTCGCGGCAAAATCCTTGGCAACGTCAGCGTTCTGGGAGGCGTCAACGTCCTGTGAAACGTCCTTGTCGGCCATCTTGTCGGGCATGGGGCTCTCATGTCATCGCTCGAGGACGCCCCAATGGCGCCGAGAGCGTTCTTCGAGGCACGGGCGTCGAAACGCTGCCGCACCGGTTCGGAAATGGCTCCTCAGTATACACCGCCGCCCCCCGGGGTCGTCTGCCCTTGGCGGCAAATCCGACGGCCTCGCGACGCTATCGCCATCGACACGCTTCCTGATTCGGTCGAATTCCGCCTTCATTGTTAACCCAGATCAACTTGAAAGCCGTTAACCGCATTTATCGGCACTATCGCGGCCATTCCATCCGAGATGCGCTGGAAGAGAGCCGACATGCGTTCTAACTTCAGGTGGGCGCAAGCGACCGTTGTGTCATCACGGAAGCCAAAATCATTGCAAGGAGCCACCTGCATGAAAGCACTGGTCTATCAGGGTAGTCACGACGTGCGCGTCGAAAACGTTCCCGAACCGAAAATCGAGCAGGACGACGATATCGTCCTGCGGGTCACCGCCACTGCCATCTGCGGCTCCGACCTCCACCTCTACCGGGGGTCGATGCCAGCCACCGAACCGGGCGACATCTTCGGCCACGAGTTCATGGGCATCGTCGAAGAAGCCGGCCCGGCGGTCACCCGCGTCAAGAAAGGCGATCGCGTCGTGGTGCCCTTCGTCATCGCCTGCGGCAGCTGCTTCTTCTGCCAGCACGCGCTCTATGCGGCGTGCGAGACCACCAATCCCGACGAGGGCGGCGCCCTCAACAAGAAGTCGATCCCCGCGCCGGCCGCGCTGTTCGGGTTCTCCCACATGTACGGCGGCATCCCCGGCGGGCAGGCCGAATACGTGCGCGTTCCCCAGGCGAATACCGGCCCGTTCCCCATCGCCGACGGGCTCGACGATGAACAGGTGCTGTTCCTGTCCGACATCCTGCCGACCGCCTATCAGGCGGTGCTGAACGCCAGCATCACGCCCGGCTCGAGCGTGGCGATCTTCGGTGCCGGTCCGGTGGGGCTGCTGTCGGCGGCCTGCGCCAGGATGGAAGGCGCCGAACGGATCCTCATGGTCGACAATCAGCGCTATCGTCTCGACTTCGCCAAGCAGGCCTACGGCGTCGAAACGCTCAATTTCGATGAGGTCGACGATGTGGCCGAAGCGATCATCCAGATGACCGACGGCTACCGTGGCGTGGATGCGGTGATCGATGCCGTGGGCTACGAGGCCAAGGGCCACGGCGGCAAACTGCCGGCGATGGACAACTTCGAGGTCGAGAGCAGCGACATCGCTCTCCATCAGTGCCTGGCAGCGGTGCGCCGCGGCGGCAATATCAGCGTCCCGGGCGTCTATGCCGGCGCCGTCGACGGCTTTCTGATCGGCGATTTCTTCGACAAGGGCCTGACCATGAAAGGCGGGCAGACCCACGTTCATCACTACCTGCCCAAGCTGCTGGAAGCCATCGAGCAGGGCAAGCTCAAGCCCGACGCGATCATCAGCCACCGCATGACGCTGGATCAGGCCGCCGACGGCTATCGCATGTTCGACGACAAGCAGGACGACTGCCGCAAGATCGTGCTGACGCCCTGAACCGCCGCGCTGCCGGCAAGCTTCACTGCTGTCGACCGCCCCCCTCCAATAAACCGCCCCCAACGAAACAAAACGGAAAAACAAAACGGCATCTCGGACGCCCCCATGCGGGGCGTTTCGCGTCCGTCGTCTCCTGCCTTGCCTCCAGCTCTCGTCGCCTGTCGCGGCGGATTGTGGATGCATGGGCTTCATGTCGAAGCCGCGTCATTTTCATCCCGCCCGGCAGTGCCTGTGTTAAGCTGTGCGCCCGCTGGCGCCGCTGAGGCGGAGATTTCTGCCCCAGTCCCGCCAGGTCTCCCCCCATGATCGCGACGCGGCTTTCATGCCACCGTCGCCACAAGCCGATGAAGAAGGGTTGATCCACCAATGGCCAAGACGTCTCTGGACAAGAGCAAGATCAAGATCCTCCTGCTCGAGGGCATTCACCAGTCCGCCGTGGATACGCTGCTGAACGCGGGTTACACCAATATCGAGACGCTCTCCACGTCGCTGGCCGAAGACGCTCTGATCGAAAAGATCCGCGACGTGCACTTCATCGGCATTCGCTCCCGGACCCAGCTGAACGAGCGGGTCTTCGCCGCGGCAGAAAAGCTGACTGCCGTCGGCTGTTTCTGCATCGGCACCAACCAGGTCGATCTCGATGCGGCGCTCAAACGCGCCATCCCGGTGTTCAACGCGCCCTACTCCAATACCCGTTCGGTGGCGGAGCTGGTGCTGGCCGAAACGATCATGCTGCTGCGCGGCATCCCCGAGAAGAACGCTCGCGCGCACCAGGGCGGCTGGCTGAAATCCGCCAAGAACTCGCATGAAACCCGTGGCAAGACGCTAGGCATCATCGGTTACGGCAGCATCGGCGCCCAGCTCTCCGTACTTGCCGAATCGCTCGGCCTCGACGTGCTCTACTACGACGTGGTGACCAAGCTGGCGATGGGCAATGCGCGCCAGGTGGGCAGCCTCGAGGAGCTGCTGGCCCGCGCCGACGTGGTCAGCCTCCATGTGCCGGATCTGCCATCCACGCGTTGGATGATCGGCGCCGAGCAGATCGCGCTGATGAAGCAGGGCGGCATCCTGATCAACGCCTCTCGCGGCTCGGTCGTGGATATCGAGGCCCTGGCCGAAGCGCTCAAGAGCGGCAAGCTGCTGGGCGCGGCGATCGATGTCTTCCCGGTCGAGCCCAAGGGCGCCGACGAGGAGTTCACCTCGCCGCTGCGCGGTCTCGAGAACGTGATTCTGACCCCGCATATCGGCGGTTCCACGCTGGAAGCGCAGCAGAACATCGGCATCGAAGTCGCCGAGAAGCTGGTGACCTACTCCGACAACGGCACCACCATCACTTCGGTCAACTTCCCCGAGGTGGCGCTGCCTTCGCATCCGGACAAGCATCGCCTGCTGCACATCCACGAGAACGTGCCCGGCGTGCTCTCCGAGATCAACCGCGTGCTGTCCGAAAACGGCATCAACATCGCCGGCCAGTTCCTGCAGACCAACGACAAGGTCGGCTATGTTGTCATCGACGTCGACAAGGCCTACGGCAAGCAGGCGCTGGAAGCGCTCAAGCAGGTCGACCACACCCTGCGCCTGCGCGTGCTCTACTCCGAGAGCGATTATCAGGCCTGAAGCACGACCAGGCCTGAAAAGATGCTTTAATGAGCCGACGATCGAAAAGCCGTCCTTGGGCGGCTTTTTACGTCAGGTCAGGCGTATCGCTACGTGTTTACGGCAGCTCGCCGGAACCATTCTGCCCACGCGAAGCATCCGCCGGATTGCTGGTCGGCCCTTCCTGAGGCACGCCCGCTTTCACCTCGCGCTGCCCGTCGTTGTAACGATTGAACGTGCAGCCGCCGATCAGGGAGAACAGGACCAGCGCCCCGGCAAACGCAATGAGAATTCGCATAACGGTTCCTTGAATCATCGTTGATGGCGGCGATGCTCGAACGCCGCTCTTTTAGAGATCGAACCAGGCATCTGGTCCAGAATCAAAAATCGATACCGATACCAGCATAGACCGTCCGCCCCGGTGCCGGATCGAAATAGCGCGCGTTGGTCGCGTTGATGATCACGTTGGCATAGTGCTCGCGGTCGAACAGATTGCGGATGCCGACATAGCCCTTCAGCCACGTATCGCCGCCCAGGCGCCAGCCGTCGCCGCCGCGCAGGTTGACCAGCCAGACGTCGTCGATCTTCACCTCGTTGGCATCGTCGGCCATCATCGAACCGATGTACTGGGTTTCCACCGTCGCGAACCTCTGGCCGAGCCCCTGCCAGGTCAGGCGATTGACCCAGGTCTTCTCCGGCAGGCCGGGAATCCGGTTGCCGTCATAGTTGCCGTCGGCATCCTCGAAGTCATCGAATTCGTACTTGGCCAGCGTCAGCGCGCTATCCAGGCGCCAGCTGGGCTGGAACTGCCAGCCCAGCGCCGCCTCGATACCGTCCTGCTGGCTCTTGCCGGCGTTCCGATAGTAGTCCCGGCCATCGATCTGATAGGAGACCAGTGAATCCCGCACCCGGGTCGAGAACAGCGCCACGTCGTAATCGAGGCCGTTGTCGAAGTTGCCGCGCAGGCCGACCTCGCGATTCCACGCCTTCTGCGGTTCGATGCCGGGATTGAAGCCCCCGACACCGGCCGGGTTGGCGAACTCGGCAAAGGTCGGCGTCTCGAACGAGGTGCCCGTGGAGAGATAGACCTGATGCGTGGGCAGGTAACGGAAGCTGAGCCCGGCACTGCCGCTCCACTGCTCGAAGGTACGGTCGCCGCTGTCGTCGCCGTCGCTCCGGTAATCATCATCGATATCGAAATCGACCCGGTCGTAACGGGTGCCGAGCGAGAGCGTCCAGCGCTCGGTCAGGTCGAGATCGCCCTGCAGAAAGGCGCCCAGCGAGGTCGCCTTCTGCGTTTCGTCGGCGGTGCGCCCCTGATGATCGCCATCGATATTCACCGCCTCCCGGTAGCGGTCATCCACCTGACGTCCCACGTCCACGCCGGCCATATAGCGCAGCGGCAGCTCGCCCAGCCTCAGCGACTGGTGATACTCGGCGCTGCCACCGTAGTAGTCGCGATCGTAGGCAACGAAGTTGTCGTCACCCGCATAGGCCAGCTGCTGCTGGTAGTCGCGCTTGAGATAGAACCCCTTGAGGTAGAACTCGCCGGGGCCGGCGGAGAGATCCTCGTACTGCAGGCCAATCACCTGCTGATCGACCTCCTGCCCTGCATCGATACGGGTCGGCGAGTAGAAATCATTACCCGTTATCGTCCCATCACGGTCGCTGGACACAGTTGCTGCATCCAACCCACCCGGATCCTCGGCGTAGGGACTATCCAACAGATTGACGATCGCCGTGAGCGCGCGATCACTCCCCAGTTCACGACGCAGCTTGGCGTTGAGCAGGTATTTCTCGGTCGAACTATGGTCGCGATAGCCGTCGACATTGAGCGCCGACACGCTGATGTGGTGCGACCAGGGGCCGTTGACGCCGCCATTGCTGACCGATGTCTTCTGATAGCCGTCACTGCCACCTTCGATACGGATATGGCTGCCCGGATCGTCGCTGCCGTCCGCGGTGGTCACGCTGATCACGCCGCCGGCGGCATTGCCGTACTGCACCGCGCTGGGGCCGCGAATCACTTCGATGCGCTCGGCGCTGTCGAGATCGATCGCATCCAGCTGCGCCTGACCGTCCGGCAACGTGTAGGGAATGCCATCGACCAGCACGGTGATGCCACGCACGCCCCAGGGCGTCCGCGCGCCAAACCCGCGAATGGAAACCCGTTCGCCCTGGGCGAAGTTGTCGCGATTCTGCAGGAAGAGCCCGGGCACCGTGATCAGCGACTCGTCCAGACGGACCCGTTGCTGGCCCTGCTGAATCTCCTCGCGCTCGACCACCGAGACGGCGGCCGGCGTGGCATACAGCTCGCGGGAAAGTCGCGGCGCGGTGACCTCGATCACCGGTTGCGCGGCCGCCGACGGGCTCGCGGCAGACGGCGCCGAGCCGGACTGTGCCGAGCCGGACTGTGCCAGCGCCACGCCGGGCAGGACGGCACCCAGACATAGGGCCGTTGGAAGGTAGCGAAATTTCATGGCGTTCCCTGCAATGGAGGTGTTGCCGCTTTTCCAGCGGCTTGTGAAGACGTGATGTGTCGCTTTTGGCGAGCGTTCCGACTCGCACGGTCACAGACGGGCGCCATTTTTACGCCTCGATGGCGCTCCCGCAAGGCCAAGCCTCACGGCTGCCGGTTGGCAAGAATTCGCGACCTTGACCATGCTGGAGGCTCGAATACTGCATTCCTCGAGCAATCCAATCGTAAGCAGGGAGGCTTGGCAATGGATTTGGGCATTCTCGGTAAAACCGCATTAATCACCGGCGCGCAAAGTGGTATCGGCCTGACCACGGCCCATACCTTGGCGGCCGAAGGCGTCAATCTGGTGCTCACCGATCTCGACCCGCAAGCGCTCGAGCGCGCCGCTAACGATTTGCCGGGCGAGCCGCTATGCCTGACGGCAGACGTGACGCGGCAAGCGGAAGTGGACGAACTGGTCGCCAAGGGCGTGCAGCACTTCGGCGCGATCGATATCGTCATCCACACCGCCGGCGTCACCGGCGCCAAGGGCGATCCGCTGGAACTCACCGACGGGGATTACGAACACGCCTGGCAGATCGACTTCTTCTCTGCCGTGCGAGTGGCTCGCGCCACCATTCCCGCCATGCGCGATCGCGGCTGGGGCCGTTTCATCTGCATCACGTCGGAAAACAGCGTTCAACCCTACTGGGAAGAGGCGGTCTACAATACCGCCAAGGCGGCGCTGAGCACCTTCGTCAAGAACCTCTCCTACAAGGAAGCGGCACACGGCGTGCTCTGCAATACCGTCGCCCCTGCCTTCATCGCCTCGCCGATGACCGACGGCATGATGACACAGCGCGCCGATCAACTGAGCGTTTCCTTCGAAGAGGCGATCGCAAGTTTTCTCGAGAACGAGCGCCCCGGCATCGTCGCCAAACGCCGCGGCGAAGCGCAGGAAGTCGCCCATGTGATCGCCATGCTGGTGTCGCAGCACGCCTCTTTCGTCAACGGCAGCAATATCCGTGTCGACGGCGGCTCCGTCATCTCCGTTCAGAATTGAGCGCGCCGCCAGGCAGCCAGCCATTCCAACGAACGACGGCGCCGAGCCGACGAGCGACAGGGCGGAGAGCCCCGTCGCTCGCTCATGCGTCACCGGCAGATGGCGTGTACCGAACCTTCCCTCCGGCATCAGCCTTCACAGCAGCAATCCCAGGCATAAACCAGACATAAAAAAGGCGAGCCAATGGCTCGCCAAAAACTTCCGTCAATGATTCGTTAGGTCTCATCCCGACGGAAGAGCGCTCGGGAATGGCACGCCTGCCCGGATACCGCCGGGCCTGATCCGCGAACCATCGCATGACTGTCGTGCAGCCAACGGCGCGGAAAAATGGCCGCGACCGATGCTCACAGGGTGCCAAATTAAGCGAGCAACGCCCGAGCGTCAATATTTATGGAAACCGTTTCCACTTTTTTAATGGCGGATGCGGCGCCGTTATCAGAAGCAGGTTTCGAGAATCTCCTTCACCCCCAGCCGTTCGTCGACCAGCAGCAGACGGCGCCACTTGTCGAAGGTCAGGCAGGGATGCGAGGTGCCGAAAGCGATGACATCGCCGACGGCGATCTCGGCATTTGCGGGAATCTCGAGAAAGACGTGCTGGTCCATGATGTGCGTCGTTCGCCACGCGCTGATATCAGTTGGCGTCGCGTTCTCCGTGGCCGATGAATAAAGACGCAGCGGCAGCGGCAGATCCGGTTCGTGGCCGATATCGCGCTTGCCCAGCGCGACGATAGCCAGGCCCGGCTCGGGTAACGACTGCACATGGGCGAACACCTCCAGCGCCGGCTGCAATTCTCCTTCGAGCCCGGGGTGGCGCGATTTCACGGCGTCCATGGCACCGGCATAGAGCTTGTGATCGTGAACCACGTAGCAGCCCGGTCGCAGTACCGGCGTATAGCGTTCGCGCGACTCAGTCTTGAAGAACGCCTTGTCGAAGGCTTCGGCGATCAGATCGAACCACTTGGAGCCGGACGCGGTGACGATCGGCGCCTCGCGCTGGAGCACGCCACTGGCTTGCAACTTCCGGACGGTATCGACCAGTCGCTCGCCGTAGGCGCGCACGGCGGCGATCTCGTCACCGCCAGCGATCATCCCCTCGTAACCTTCGATACCCACCAGCGCCAGCGCCGGCTGCTCCGCGATCGCCGCCACCAGCGCCTCGACCTGTTCGGCGTCGCGACAACCGCAGCGACCGCCATCGATGCCCAGCTCGATCAGCACGTTAAGCGTGAGCCCACGTTCGGCGAAATAGCGCCCCAGATTGCGCACGTTATCGGCACCATCGACCACGCAGTAGTATTCGAGGCCACGCTCGATGGCATCCGCGATCAGCGTCATGTTCGGTCGGCCGACCAGTTGATTGACCATCAGCACGCGATCGATGCCATGCGCATGCGCCGCCACCGTCTGCACCGCCGTCGCCAGCGTGATACCCCAGGCGCCCGCCTCGATCTGACGCTTGAACAGCGCCGGCGCCATCGTCGTCTTGCCGTGGGGCGCGAGTTTGGCGCCGTGATCGTCCGCGAAACGCTGCATCCAGGCGAGATTGTGCGCCAGCGGTGCCTCGAAGACCGCTGCCGCCGGCAGCGGCACGTCCGCCAGCAGACTGGCGGGGGTCGAAAGCGGCGTGCCTTTCTGCGGCGGCGCCGAAGACGTTATCGGGTCAGCCATCGGTTCTTCTCCTGTCGCGAATGTTGTGCTTGTGGTGATCGTCGTCACCAAGAATGCCGGGGCGAGTCTGTCTTCTCAGCTCTTTGTCTCAGCTCAGCTCTTTGTCTCAGTCCTTTGTCTCAGCCCTATTTCTCAACCCTTTGGGGTATTTACTAACACACAAAATAAAAATATGTTAGCAACTAACATCGACTGACTACTACCGACTATCGAGCCCAACGTGAGCCAGGAAATCGACATCTTGTCGCACATCACCGCTTGCTTGCCGAGTCTGCGCGAGGCGGAGAAGAAGGTCGCCAATCTGATCTTCGATGATATCGACTTCGTCGCGGAGGCGAGCATCGGTGACATCGCCAGGCGCGCCGAGGTGAGTGATGCCACGGTGACCCGCTTTGCTCGGGCAGTGGACTGTCGCAACGTGCGCGATCTCAAGACGCGCCTGACCCGCGCGCTGGCTGCCGGCCGCCGTTTCATCCAGGAAGCGAGCGAGGACGATGGCCTCGGGGTGATCTACGACACCGCCGCCCAGACGCTGGCGCTCAACCGCACGCTGATGGAGCAGGCGGACGTCGAGGGCGCAGTGGCGATGCTCGACGACGCCCGCCAGATTCTGGTGTTCGGGGCCGGCGGCGGGTCGACGGTGATGGCGCAGGAGCTGCAGTTCCGGCTGGTCCGCCTCGGCTACGCGATCAGCGCCTATCCGCAATCGCTGCTGCCGCGCATGGTGGCCTCGACCCTGGAGCCCAGCGACGTGGTGGTCGCGCTTTCCGTTACCGGCTACACACCGGAAATCGTCGAAGCCGCCGAACTGGCGCGCCAATACGGCGCCCGGGTGCTGGCCGTCACCGCGGTCGGCTCGCCGTTGGCCAAGGTCGCCGATATCACGCTGCCGCTGGCCGCCCGCGAGACCGATTACATCTATTTTCCGTCGTCGTCGCGCTACGCCATGATGGCCGCCATCGACATGCTGGCCCTCGGTCTGGCGCTGCGCCACCGCTCGCGCACCCGCGACAAGCTGCGACGACTCAAGATCACTCTCGATGCCCACCGCGGCGGCGACAACCGCCAGCCGCTGGGGGATTGAGCGTCACGAGCCGCTTTCAGGAGCCACCATGCCCCATGATTTGTTGATCCGCCGCGCCAGCGTCATCGACGGCAGCGGACGCGAGCCTTTCATTGCCGATGTGGCGATCGAGGGCGACCGGATCGTCGCCATCGGCGATCTGGGTGATGCCGATGCCCGCGAGACCGTCGATGCCACGGGGCTGATTCTCACCCCCGGCTTCATCGACGTGCACACCCACGACGACACCAACGTCATCCGCACCCCCCAGATGCTGCCCAAGCTTTCCCAGGGCGTCACGACGGTGGTGGTCGGCAACTGCGGTATCAGCGCCAGCCCGGTGAAATTGGCCGGCGAGGTGCCGGACCCCATGAACCTGCTCGGCCGCGCGGAGGATTTCCGCTACCCCACCTTCGCCGCCTATGCCGAAGCGATCGAGCAGGCGCGACCGAGCGTCAACGTGGCGGCGCTGATCGGCCATACCAGCCTGCGCAGCCAGGTCATGGATCGCTTCGACCGTGCCGCCAGCGACGGCGAAATCGCCGCCATGCGTGAACAGCTGGAAACGGCACTGACCGAGGGCGCCGTCGGCATGAGCTCCGGGCTAGCCTACCGCAACGCCTATCACGCCCCCACCGCCGAGATGAACGCGCTGGTCGAGGCGGTCGGCCGCGCCGGCGGCGTCTACACCACGCATCTGCGCGACGAGTTCGCCGGGCTCCCCGAAGCCATGGACGAAGCCTTCGCCACCGCCAGACATGGCCAGGCGCCGCTGGTGATCTCGCACCTCAAGTGCGCCGGCGCCGGCAACTGGGGCAACGCGCCCAAGGCACTGGCGAAGCTCGACGCCGCCGCGCTTTCCCACGGCGTGCACTGCGACTGCTATCCCTACACCGCCGGCTCCTCGACGCTGGATCTGGGTCAGGTCACCGACGAGATCGACATCTTCATCACCTGGTCCGACCCGCATCCGGAGATGGCGCGCCAATCGCTGAAAGCGATCGCCGAGCAGTGGGAGCTGTCGCTGATGGACGCCGCCCGGCGTCTGCAGCCGGCCGGCGCGGTCTATCACAACATGAGCGAGGCGGACATGCGCCAGGTGCTGTCGCATCCGCTGTCGATGGTCGGCTCCGACGGGCTGCCCAACGATCCGCATCCGCATCCGCGTCTATGGGGCGCGTTCCCGCGGGTGCTGGCGCACTACAGCCGCGATCTGAAACTGCTGCCGTTGACCGAGGCGGTGCGCAAGATGACCGGGCTTTCCGCCGCCAACTTCGGCCTGACCGACCGCGGCGAGATCCGAGTCGGCGCCTTCGCCGACCTGGTGTTGTTCGATCTCGACGCCCTCGAGGACACCGCGACCTACACCGCGCCGATCGCCAGGGCGAGCGGCATCGAGCGGGTCATCGTCAACGGCGTGGTCAGCTATCGCCAGGGCGAGGCCAGCGAATACCGAGCCGGACGTTTGCTGCGACGCCGAACCCGGCTGTCGGCGGAGCCTTCCCGCACCGCCTCATGATTTTTCATTCACCCGATAACCCGAAACCGTTATCCCCAATCCCGTCAATCCAGGAGATTCAACCATGAGTATCAAACGTTATGGCGTCGAAGGCGGCGTCGGCACCGGTGGCCAGAAACTGCCCTTCGCTCGCGCCACCGAGGCAGCCGGCTGGCTGTTCGTCTCCGGCCAGACACCGATGACCGACGGCGAAGTCGTCGAGGGCAGCATCATCGAACAGTCGCGACTGGCGTTCGCCAACTGCCTGAAGATCGCCGAAGAGGCCGGCTACGGTGTGGAAGACGTGGTCCACGTCACCGCCGTGCTCACCGACGCGCGCTACTTCAGCTCGTTCAACAAGGTGTTCAAGGAAGTGTTCGGCGACCATCCGCCGGCGCGGATCTGCAGCGTTCAGGACCTGGTGGTGGACTGCAAAGTCGAAGTGGACATCAAGTGCTATCGCGCCGACAGGGCCTGATACGTGCCTGCGCGTACGCATCGCTCGAAAGATGATCGAATGCGTTGACGAGACGCTTTGAAACATCTGCAAGAAAGGTGGTCACGCCCCGGCAAGGGCGCGACCGGCAGCATAAAACCCTATGGACCAGGTTGTTTAACACTGCTCCGGTCGCGGCAACGACCGGAACGACAATTATAAGAGGTCAATATGAACAGTCACGTTTTCCTCGGGGCCTTCATCGCCTACGTGCTCGTCATGATCGCGTTCGGGTGGTGGGTGTCCCGCAACAGTCGCAGCACCGGCGACGATTTCCTGCTGGGCGGACGTAGCGTCCCGATCTTCCTCACCATCGGCACCACGGTGGCGACCATGGTCGGTACAGGCTCCAGCATGGGTGCGGTCGGATTCGGCTATGCCAACGGCTGGGCCGGCGCGCTCTACGGCATCGGCGGTTCCATCGGCGTGCTGCTGCTGGCGTTCTGGTTCGCCCCGGTGCGCCGCTTCCGCTTCATGACCATGAGCGAGGAACTTTCCTACTACGTCGGCGCCAATCGCTGGGTGCGCAATATCGTTGCCGTTTTGATCTATATCGCCTGCATCGGCTGGCTGGGCGCGCACATTCTCGGCGGTGGGCTCTATCTGTCATGGATGGCGGGGATCGATCTGACCACTGCCCGCATTCTGGTCGCGCTGGGCTTCGGTATCTACTGCGTGATCGGCGGCTACATGGCGGTGATCTGGACCGATACCGTGCAGGCGGTGGTGCTGTTCGTCGGCTTCATCGTGATGGCGATCATCGCGCTGTTCGAGGTCGGCGGTTTCTCCGGTCTCGGCGCCAACATGGACATCGCGGCCACCAGTTTCCTGGGCATCGACAAGATCGGCCTGGTGCCGGCGATCTCGCTCGCTGCCGTCATAGCCGTCGGCGTGCTGGCAACGCCCTCCTACCGTCAGCGTATCTACTCCGGCAATTCGGTCGGCTCGGTGCGCAAATCGTTCGTGATTACCGGCATCCTCTATCTGTTCTTCTCGATCATCCCCGCGATCATCGGCATGGCGACCCATGCGCTGAATCCCGGTCTCGACAACAGCAACTTCGCCTTCCCGTTCCTGGCGACGGAAATCCTGCCGCTGTGGCTGGGCCTGCTGCTGCTGGTCGCGGGGCTGTCGGCGACCATGTCCAGCGCGAGTTCGGATGCCATCGCCGGCGTGTCGATCCTGCTGCGCGACGTCTACGTGCTGTTCACCGGCCATACGCCGTCGGCACGCAAGGTGGTGGGCCTGTCGCGGCTGGCGCTGGTCGCCACCATCGGCCTGGCGCTGCTGTTCGCGCTGACGTCCGACAACGTCATCAGCTACATCACCAGCATGATCGCCACGGTCATGGCGGGGATGTTCGTCTGTGGCGTGCTGGGGCGCTTCTGGCCGCGCTACAACTGGCAGGGCGCCATCGCCACCCTGATCGCCGCCTCCGCCACGTCACTGGCGGTGATCAACGTGGATAGCTGGACGACGTTCTGGGGCAACCCCAGCATCCCGGCGGTGCTGGTGGCACTGGTCGTGGGCGTCGTCGTCAGTCTGGTCACGCCGGCCTCGAAGGTGACGCCGGAACAGGCACTCAAGATCATCGACGACGAACGTGAGCGCATGGAGCTGGAGGAAGATCCGGCGGCGGCGGTCAGCGGCAAGACCGCCTGAGCCAACTGCAAATGATGCTTTCGATGCCCCGCTAGCGCGGGGCATCCTCGTTCTCGACTCTCGCCCGCTGATCCGCTCTAGACCACCACCCGGATCGCCATCGGCCGCTCGTCGAGATTGTCGGCGCCAGCGCGGTCAACGACGAAGAACTCGCCCTCGCGCTCCAGCACCGAATGGATCGCGTGCCAGGTGCCGGCGCGGTAGTTGACGCCCTGGCGGCCGTCGGTGACGAAGGCGCGGATCTCGTCCGGATCGATGTCGTCTCCCGGCGGCGCCACGACGACGACGAAGCGCTCTTCGTGCAGCGGCATGAACGCCTGGCTGCCCAGCGGATGGCGTTCGAGCAACTCGAGCTCCAGCGGCAGCGTGACCGGCTGGCTGACGAACACGCTGATCAGCGGCCGCGAAGGGGCGTCCAGGATCTCCACCCGAGCCAGATCGTGATGGCGCTGCGTGCGCCCGCCGTTGATCGCAAATGACTCGCTGATACGAGCGTCGATCACATCGCCGAACGGCGCGAAAGCCTCCGGCGTCAGCTTCTGGGCCTTCAATTCCAGCATGACTCTCTCCCCTTGGTGCTTCGTTCCAATCTAGCTTCGTTTCAATCTAGCGCTTCATCGTATACAAAACGAAACCGTTTTTCTTTTCTGCACTTGTATGGTGCATGCCGCCATCCAAGCGCACATCGATTGTGCGTTTCCAGCCCGACTGGGCCTGAAAGCTTGCTCGCCGCACTCGGTTCATGAACCAGCGCAAGGTTTGGCCGGAACCATGCCATGCGCTGGTCTTTGGGTTAAAAGTTTGAGCGCTGGCGTCTTTTCCAGAAGCGACCCCTTCCCATATCGTTTGCGACTCTCTCTTCTCGTTGTGATGACGGATATGGCACGCATCTTGTATACAAAAACAGGAACCACAATCACAAACCACCCTGCGGAGGGCATCCGCCATGCCACAGCAACCGCACCACTCACCTCACCAGTACAGCGACCGGCTCTACAACGCCGATCTTGCGCCCACCAGGCAGAACTGGAACTGGTACAACATCCTCGCCTTCTGGCTTTCCGACGTGCACAGCGTCGGCGGCTACGTGGTCGCCGCCAGCCTGTTCGCCCTGGGCCTGGCCGGCTGGCAGGTGCTGATCTCGCTGTTGATCGGTATCTGCATCGTGCAGATCTTCGCCAACCTGATGGCGAGGCCGAGCCAGAAAGCCGCGGTGCCGTTCCCGGTGATCTGCCGGCTCTCGTTCGGCGTGCTGGGAGCGAACATCCCGGCGATGATCCGCGGCCTGATCGCCGTGGTGTGGTACGGCATTCAGACCTATCTGGCCTCCAACGCCCTGACCATCGTGATCCTGCGCCTGTTCCCCGACATGGAATCGCTGGCCGGCCCCAGCTTTCTCGGCCTCTCCTATCTGGGCTGGATCAGCTTCATGCTGCTGTGGTGTCTGCAGGCGATCGTGTTCTGGCGCGGCATGGACTCGATCCGGCGCTTCATCGACTGGAGCGGCCCGGCGGTCTATCTGGTGATGTTCGCCCTGGCCGCCTGGCTGGTGTGGCAGGCGGGCTGGGCCAACATCAGCTTCACCTTGAGCGACATCCAGCTTTCCCCCGGCGAGCAGCTGTGGCAGATGGTGATCGCGGCCGCCATCGTCGCCGGCTACTTTGCCGGGCCGACGCTCAACTTCGGCGATTTCACCCGCTACGCGCGCACCTTCGATGACGTCAAACGAGGCAACTTCTGGGGCCTGCCGGTCAACTTCCTGGTGTTCTCGGCGACCACAGTGATGATGGTCTCGGCGACACTGCCGGTGTTCGGCGAGATGATCGACGATCCGATCGAAACGGTTTCCCGCCTCGACAATACTTTCGTTGCCGTGCTGGGCGCCGCGACCTTCGTCACCACCACCATCGGCATCAATATCGTCGCCAACTTCGTCGCGCCGGCGTTCGACTTCTCTAACATGGCGCCCAGCAAGATCAGCTTCCGTACCGGCGGCTTCATCGCCGCCGTCGGCTCGATCTTCCTGACCCCGTGGAACCTGTTCAGCAATCCGGAGATCATCCATTACACCGTCGACCTGCTCGCGGCGGCCATCGGCCCGCTCTACGGCATCCTGATCATGGACTACTACCGTATCCGCCGGGGCGAGATCGATGTTGACGCCCTGTTCAGCGTCGATCCCAGCGGCCCCTACTGGTATCGCAACGGCTTCAATCCGGCCGCGGTGAAGGCGGTGGTCGCTGCGTCGTTGATCGGCATCGTGATCAACTTCCTGCCGCTGGGCGACCTGGGGCACTTCTCGGTCTTCATCGGCGGCGCACTCGGCGCGACTTTCTATGCCATGGCGATGCGCCGCGCCACCGCCGCGGCGGCTGTGGCGTCATGAGCTGAGCAACGCTTTCGGCCTGCCAAGGCTACGGCCGGATATCCGCCAGAGCCGCGACCATAGCATCGAGAAACAGGCGCGTCTTACGCGGTAACTGCTTCCCCATGGGATACAGCGCCATGATCGGCGCTTCGCCGAGATGCCATTCCGGCAGCACACGCTCGATGGTTCCCGCCGCCAGATCGGCGGCGACATCGACCTGAGACTTGATAAGAATCCCCTGGCCCGCCCGCGCCCAATCGTAAGCCGCATCGGCATTGTTGACCGACAGCCGCGTTTGGCCGATCCCGGAAGCGGCTCGCCCGTCGTCATTTATGAGCCGGACGTTCGCGGTGAAGCTGCCATGGCGAATGAAGGCATGCGCCTTCAACGCATCAGGCGTGGTGGGTCGACCATAGCGGTCGAGATATGCGGTCGAGGCCACCAGTATCCGGCGATTGTCCGCCAGTTTTCTCAACCGAAGCGTGCTATCGGCTGGCTGCCCGATGCGAATCGCGATATCCACGCCATCCGCGACCAGATCGACCAGAGAGTCATCCAGTCCGAGCGATACCTTGAGCTGGGGATGGTCCTCGCTGAGCTGAAGCAGGACCGGCGAAACGTGGCGACGTCCGAAAGAAACGGGAGCCACGACCGTCAAGGTGCCGAAAACTTCATCGCGGCCCGAGACCAATCTGGCTTCGCCGATCGCCAAGGCCTCTAAGGCTCGCTCGACATCGTTGCGTAGTCGCTCGCCCTCTTCCGTCGCGGAAAGAGCCCGGGTGGTGCGATGGATCAATTCGACGCCGACACGCTGCTCCAGCGATTTCAGCCGTTTGCTGACAACGGCAACACTGGTATCTAGCTCGCGTGCCGCGGCAGAAAGACTGCCTAAGCTTAATATGTAGCAGAAGGTCTTGAGTTCATTGAGATCATCAAGCACACGACACCTTTATCAACCCATATTTGAATATGTTTCTAACATAAGACCATTTATATCGCTCAATGCAACAGCTAAGCTGATTTTCGATCACGGTTGATACGAACAATTCAATCTTTGGCCATCCCCCTGAATAGAAAGACACGTCGGGAGTCATCATATGTTTTCACTCGAGCAACAGCGCGTTCTCGTCATCGGTGGTAGCTCCGGCATCGGCTTGGCAACGGCCATGAGCGCTGTGGCAGCGGGAGCTGCTGTCACCATCGCCTCACGTTCGCAGGACAAGCTGGACACCGCCGCCGCTCGAATCGCCGGCAGCGTCGAAACTGCGACACTCGACACCAGCGACAATGCAGCCATCGAAGCGTTCTTCGCCAATCATGCGCCTTGGGATCACATCGCTATATCAGCAGCCCAGACTCCGACTGGACCGGTAAGAGAGTTGCCGCTAGATCAAGCCCACGCCGCGCTCGAAAGCAAATTCTGGGGGGCATACCGCATTGCGCGTGCAGCATCGCTCAATCAAAGCGGCTCGCTGACGTTCGTTTCCGGCTTTCTTGCCGACAGACCGTCGGCCAGCTCGGTGCTGCAAGGCGCGATCAACGCAGCGCTGGAAGGCTTGGCCCGCGGCTTGGCACTCGAACTGGCCCCGGTACGCGTGAATGCCGTTTCACCCGGCATGATTGATACGCCGTTGTGGCATGGCATGGACGAGGCCAAGCGCAACCGGACCTTCGAAGCGGTCGCTGACGCATTGCCCGTCGGTCGAGTCGGCCAGGCCCAAGATATCGCCAACGCTATCGTTTATCTGATGGCGACCGGCTTCGCTACGGGCTCCACGGTCCGCGTGGATGGCGGCGGCGCCATCGCCTGACGCCCCGCCCCCGAAAACAGCTTCGAACACGATATCGCCAATGCACCATCCAGGAGTCATGTCATGAGCACAGGCACTCAGAATCCCGTTGCCCTTGTCGCCGGCGCCGGCGGAATCATCGGCCATGCTACCGCTCACGAGTTGGCCGACAGCGGCTGGAAGGTACGCGCTCTAGGCCGACGAGACGTAGAAGGTTTCGATACCCTCAAGGCCGATCTCACCGACCCCGAGACCACACGCGAAGCCCTGAAACGGGCGGCCGACACGACGCATGTCTTCTATGCGGCGCTAAAGCCGGGAGACGATCTCGCCAAGGAAGCGGAAGAGAACGGCCAGATGCTGGCCAATCTCCTCGATGGGCTGAAAGCCGTCGGCGCGCCGCTCCAACGTGTCGTGATCTACCAGGGGTTCAAGATCTACGGTATTCATCTGGGGGCCAAGGTTCGCACGCCCGCGCGTGAATCCGATCCGCCGCACATGCCACCCAACATCTATCAATCACAAGAGGCTCAACTCAGCGCGCGCGCCGAAAAGGCGGACTGGGACTTTGTCGCGTTGCGGCCAGACGTGGTGGTGGGCGATATCCATGGCAATCCGATGAACATCGCACTGGTGATCGGCGTCTATGCCGAAATTTCTCGCGCGCTGGGGATTCCGCTTCGATTCCCCGGCAGCGACAAGGCGTTCCAGCAACTCGTGCAGACCACCGATTCCGCCCTGCTCGGACGCGCCAGCCGCTGGGCCGCTCTACACGCGCCGGGTGGCGAAGCCTACAACGTCACCAATACCGATACCTTCCGCTGGGAGCGGATGTTTGGCGACGTCGCCAGACATCTCGGCATGCCATCTGCCGAACCGGTGCCGCTGAACCTTAAGACGCACATGGCTGACAAGGGCCCGCTCTGGCGCGAGCTGGCTTCAAAGCACAATCTGGTGGAGCCGGACCTCGCCAAACTCGTTGGCTGGGGATTTGGTGACTTCATCTTCCACACTGAAACCGACGTCGTCTCCGACACCAACAAGATCTACTCCGCGGGTTTCACCGAACGCATGGATTCGAGTCAGTCGCTGCTGGCCGCCATCGATAGACTCAAGGCCCAGCGAATCATTCCTTGAGCCTGCATACCGCAGGAAAACGGGATTCTCGAAAGGGCGTGATTCACGCTGAGATCTTCTCTCCTTTCCTGGTCTTCTCTTGCCGGCGCCTTTGGCGCCGGCTTTTTCGTTTTCCCTTTGTCATACGGTATGACTTCACATCGCGCCACGAAGATTGTATAAAATCTACAATATCGGGAAATTCATGCGTTCGGTGCCTGCCGAACGTTTCGCAGGTCCGCTCAGATCGGGGGAAACCAGCATGAAGCGCATCCACGTCATCGATTCCCACACCGGAGGAGAGCCGACACGCCTGGTCATGTCCGGCTTCCCGGCGCTGCCGGGCGACACTCTCGTCGAGAAGCGCGATGCGCTGCGGGAATCCCACGATCACTGGCGGCGCGCCTGCCTGCTCGAACCGCGGGGCAACGATGTCCTGGTCGGCGCGCTCTACTGCGAGCCCGTCACGCCGGGCGCGACCTGCGGCGTGATCTTCTTCAATAACACCGGCTATCTGGGCATGTGCGGTCACGGCACCATCGGCCTGGTGGCGTCGCTGCATCATCTCGGGATGATCCAGCCCGGCGATCACCGGATCGATACCACCGTCGGCCCGGTCAGCGCCACGCTGCACGAAGACGGCGCGGTGACGGTGCGCAACGTACCGGCCTACCGCTATCGCCAGCGCGTGCCGGTCGAGGTGCCCGGCTACGGCGTGGTGCATGGCGATATCGCCTGGGGCGGCAACTGGTTCTTCCTGGTCGGCGAGCATGACCAGACGGTGACGCTGGCCAACGAGGAAGCGCTGACGGCCTTTACCTGGGCGATCCGTCAGGCGCTGGACGCACAGGCGATCACCGGCGAGAACGGCGGCCACATCGATCATATCGAGCTGTTCGCCGCCGACGACACCAGCACCGGCAAACCGGCCGACAGTCGCGATTTCGTGCTCTGCCCCGGCAAGGCCTACGACCGTTCCCCCTGCGGCACCGGCACCAGCGCCAAACTCGCCTGCCTGGCGGCGGACGGCAAGCTGGCCCCCGGCGAGACCTGGGTGCAGGCCAGCATCACCGGCAGCCGCTTCGAGGGGCGCTACGAGTGGCAGGGCGATCGCGTACTGCCAGCCATTACCGGCAGCGCCTACATGACCGCCGATGCCACGCTGCTGATCGATGAAAACGATCCGTTTGCCTGGGGCATCACCGCGTCGTAGCTGTTCGCTCAGTCATTTCCGAAAAGCCATTCCCGACAGACCATTCACGGATTTCAGAGGACAACCATGAACGACTCCATCTTCACCGGCTGCATTCCCGCCCTGATGACCCCTTGCACCGCAGACCGCACGCCGGATTACGACGCGCTGGTCGCCAAGGGTCGCGAGCTGGTCGATCTCGGCATGCGCGCGGTGGTCTATTGCGGCTCGATGGGCGACTGGCCGCTGCTGAGCGAGGCCGAGCGTCAGGAAGGCGTGGCGCGACTGGTCGCCGCCGGCGTACCCGTCATTGTCGGCACCGGCGCGGTCAACTCGAAGGAAGCGGTCTCCCACGCCGCCCATGCGGCCAGGGTCGGCGCGCAAGGGCTGATGGTGATCCCCCGCGTGCTCTCCCGCGGCACCGCCCCTGCCGCCCAGAAGGCGCACTTCTCGGCGATTCTGAAGGCCGCGCCCGAGCTGCCGGCGGTGATCTACAACAGCCCCTATTACGGCTTCGCCACCCGCGCCGAGCTGTTCTTCGAGCTGCGTCGCGAGCATCCCAACCTGATCGGCTTCAAGGAGTTCGGCGGTGCAGAGGATCTGCGCTACGCGGCCGAGCACATCACCTCCCAGGATGACGAGGTCAGCCTGATGGTCGGCGTCGACACCCAGGTGTTCCACGGCTTCGTCAACTGCAATGCCACCGGCGCCATCACCGGGGTCGGCAACGCGCTGCCGAGAGAGGTGCTGCAACTGGTCGCGCTCTGCGAGAAGGCCGCCAAGGGCGATCTCGTGGCCCGGCGCCAGGCTCAGGAGCTGGAATCGGCGCTGGCGGTGCTATCCTCCTTCGATGAAGGCGTGGATCTGGTGCTCTATTACAAGCAGCTGATGGTGCTCAACGGCGACAGCGCCTACGAGCTGCATTTCAACGAGAGCGACGCCCTGAGCGATGCCCAGCGGCGCTATGTCGAGACCCAGTACGCGCTGTTCCGTGAATGGTACAAGCAGTGGTCGGCGCAGCTCGGCAACGTCGGCTAGCGAAACCTGCCGGTCGCGCATGCGTCCGTCGTCAAGGCCGATGCCGCGTTCCGGCGAGACGGGAAATGGCGGGAAAAGTCGGCGAGCGCCTCCTGGATTGCATACAATATCCAACATTCTGCAGACACGATGGCACTCCATGGCGACTTTCAAGACCCGAGCCCAGCACGTGGCGGACGACCTGCGCGAACGCATTCTCGGCGGCGAGTTCAAGGGCGGCTCCCAGCTGCGACAGGATGCGCTGGCCAAGGACTACGACGTCAGCCGCATTCCCGTCCGGGAGGCGCTGCTGACCCTGGAATCCGAGGGGCTGGTGGAATTTCACGCCCATCGCGGCGCCTTCACCACCGAACTCTCCGTGGCGGCGATCCGCGAACTGTTCGATCTGCGTGTGCTGCTCGAGACCTACGTGCTGCGCTACGCGATCCCGAACCTGACGGCGGCGGACCTCGATCACGCCGAAAGCATCCTGCGCCAGTACGACGCCGCGCTCGATTCCGGCAGCCAGATCGACAACTGGAGCGACTACAATTTCGCGTTTCACCACGCGCTGTACGCCCCTTCCGGGCTGCCCGAGACGCTGGCCATGATCGGCCAGTTGAACACCAAGTCCGGGCGTTATATCCGCATGCAGCTGCTCTATACCCGCGAGATCGAGAAGGCGGAACTCGAGCACCGTCAGCTGCTGGAACTGGCGCGCCTGGGCGACGTCGACAAGGCCTGCCAGTTGCTGGAAAACCACATAAAAGACGCCGCGGAGGGCATCGCGGCGGTGCTGGAAAAGAATCTGCGCAGCGCCTGAGTCGCTGCCCGCTCCCCATCGATCTGGTCGTGAGGTAGTGCATGTCGGACTCATCTCCTTCGGCTTCGTCCGATGCCGATATCATCGTCGTCGGTGCCGGCCTCGTCGGCGTGACCAGCGCGCTGGCACTGGCGCGACAGGGCCAGCGCGTGCTGGTCCTCGACAAGCAGGAACCCGGGCGCGGCGCCTCCTACGGCAACGCCGGGCATCTCGCCACCGAGCAGGTCTTCCCGATCGCCGACGCCTCGATCCTGACGTCGCTGCCCGGCATGCTGATGGATCCGATGGGGCCGCTGCGGCTGGACTGGAAATATCTGCCCCGCGCGCTGCCGTGGCTGACCCGACTGGTCCTGAACCTGCGCCCGGCGCCGTTCCGCCAGAGCGTGGCCGGCATCCGCGCCCTCAACGAACGCAGCCTGGCGGCGTGGCAACGCCTGCTGGCATCGGTCGACAGCAGCCACCTGCTCAAGGCCGATGGCTCGCTGCTGGTCTACGAGAAGCCGGAGTCGCACTCGAAGCTGGAAGCGCTCGAGTCGCGCATGCGCGAACAGCAGGTGCCGGTCGAACTGTGGGATGGGAACGCGATCCAACGCGCGGCGCCGCAGCTCTCGAACGCGCTGCTGGGCGGGCTGTTCTTCCCGGCCACGGGCCATGTGCTGGACCCGTGGCGGGTGGTCACGACCCTGGTGGAAGCTGCCCGGCGCGAGGGCGTCCGTTTCGCGCAGGAAACCGTGCAATCGGCACGGTTGACCGCGAAAGGCGTCGCCGTGACGACTGACGCCGGCGAACGCGAGGCCGGCCAGGTGCTCATCGCCTGCGGCGCCCACTCGGCAGCGTTGACCGCCCAGCTCACCGGCAAGCGCGTACCGCTGGATACCGAGCGCGGCTATCACCTGATGCTGCCTCGTGAGCATGACCGACTGCCCTTCGCGGTGACCTCGCTGGAGCGCCGCTTCATCATGACGCCGATGGAAACCGGCCTGAGGCTGGCCGGCACCGTGGAGTTCGCGGGACTGGACGCACCGCCCAACATGGGGCGAGCGTGGCAGTTGCATCGCCTGAGCCGGGGCCTGTTCAAGAACGATCTCGACGCCGAGGATGCGACGCCGTGGATGGGCTTTCGCCCATCGCTGCCGGACTCGTTGCCGATCATCGACCGCCTCGAGAATGGCCGCGTGCTGCTGGCCTTCGGCCATCATCATCTGGGGCTGACGCAATCGGCGATCACCGCCGAGATGATCGCCAACCTGGCCGGCCCCGCCGAACACGACGCCTCTGGCACATCGGCCCACCGGGACGACCTGCCGCCGCTGGAGCCTTATCGGCTCGCCCGTTTCGGCTGAGCGAGGTCGATCCCGTCAGGAGAGGCTGAGCTTCATGTGCCGGTTGACATCCTTATATAGCAGATAGCGAAACGGCTCCGATCCGCCGGCATAGCAGGATTGCGGGCAGAACGCTCGCAGCCACATGTAGTCGCCGGCCTCGACCTCGACCCAATCCTGGTTGAGGTGGTAGACCGCGCGGCCCTCGAGCACGTAGAGGCCGTGCTCCATCACGTGGGTCTCGTCGAACGGAATAACGCCGCCCGGCTGGAAGGTGACGATGGTCACGTGCATGTCGTGGCGCAGATCGGCGGGATCGACGAAGCGCGTGGTCGCCCAGCGGCCGTCGGTGTCCGGCATCGGCGTCGGCGCGATCTGCTGCTCGTTGGTGACGAAGGGTTCCGGCGCCGCCAGCCCCTCGACGAATTCGTACGCCTTGCGGATCCAGTGGAAACGCACCGGCGCATCGCTCGTGTTGCGAAGTTGCCAATCGCAGCCCGGCGGCAGATAGGCGTAGCCGCCCGGCGCCATCGCGTGCGTCTCGCCTGCGATGGTCAGCGTCATCTCGCCCTCGACCACGAACAGTACGCCCTCGGCACCTCTGTCCGGCTCCGGCCGCTCGCTGCCGCCGCCGGGCGAGACTTCCATGATGTACTGCGAAAACGTCTCGGCGAAGCCGGACAGCGGCCGCGACAGCACCCAAAGCCGAGTCTTCTCCCAATGCGGCAGAAAGCTCGTGACGATATCGCTCATCACCCCCTTGGGAATGACGGCATAGGCCTCGGTGAAGACCGCACGGCCGTGAATCAGCTGGCTCTGCGGCGGCAGACCGCCGTGGGGGGCGTAGTAGGTTCGTTTAGGTCCATCGTAGCTGCGTTGTGACATGAGGGGTTCCTTGCTTTTCAAGCCGGATGCTCGGCAGCCCAGTGGCGGGCAATATCCACACGGCGAGTTATCCACACCCGGTCGTGCGCTTCGAGATGATCGAGGAAGCGCTGCAGCGCGCGGAAGCGGCCGGGTCGGCCGACCAGCCGGCAATGCAGGCCGATCGACAGCATCTTCGGCGTCTCCGCGCCTTCTCCGTAGAGCACGTCGAACGCATCACGCAGGTACTGGAAGAACGGCTCGCCGTGATCGAAGCCGGTCGGCGAGGCAAAGCGCATGTCGTTGGTGTCCAGCGTGTAGGGGACGACAAGATGCTGATGCGTCTGGCCCTGGCTGTCCTCGGCCGGCATCCAGAACGGCAGGTCGTCGCCGTAGTAGTCGCTGTCGTAGAGGAAGCCGCCCTGGTCGAGCAGCAGCCGCCGGGTATTGGGGCTGTCGCGGCCGGTGTACCAGCCCAGCGGCAGCTCGCCGTAGAGCGACTGGAAAATGGCCAGGGCGCGTTCGAGATGCTCGCGCTCGACCGCTTCCGGCACGTTCTGATAGTGGATCCAGCGATAGCCGTGGCAGGCGATTTCATGACCCAGCTCACGGAACGCCTGGGCGACTTCCGGATTACGCTCCAGCGCCATCGCCACGCCGAAGATCGTCAACGGCAGACCGCGCCGCTCGAACTCGCGCAGCACGCGCCACACGCCGGCCCGCGAGCCGTATTCGTAGATCGACTCCATGCTCAGGTGGCGAGCGGGGTAGGCCTCGGCGCCGGCAATCTCGGAGAGAAACTGTTCGGAGTGGCTGTCGCCGTGGAGGATGCTGTTCTCGCCGCCCTCTTCGTAGTTGAGGACGAACTGCACCGCGACGCGGGCCCGGCCCGGCCAGTTGGCTTGCGGTGGCGTGCGGCCATAGCCGATCAGATCGCGGGGGTAGTCTGGGGAGATCATGCGCAGCGCCCTTGTGGTTGCCGAACCGATCGACGCGAATCGCGTCTCATCGGCCATCGTTGTCGATATTGTATTCAAAGTCGTTTATTTTTGTGGACAAAATAAACGTACCGCGATTTTTCCCTCTCGCCAAGGTGGCAAGCCATGCGTATTCACGTCATCAATCCCAACACCACCGCCAGCATGACCGACAAGATCGGCGCCTGCGCCAGCCGCGTGGCCGCCGGGAACACGCAGATTCACGTCAGCCAGCCCGACAGCGGACCGGTGTCGATCGAAAGCCACTTCGACGAGGCGATCAGCGCCGTCGGCGTGCTCGAAGAGATCCGTCGCGGCGAAGCGATGGGAATGGACGCCTACATCATCGCCTGTTTCGGCGATCCGGGCCTGCTCGCCGCCCGGGAACTGACCCGCGCGCCGGTCATCGGCATCGCCGAAGCCGGCTTTCACCTGGCGACGCTGATCAGTACGCGATTCTCCGTGGTCACGACATTGCAGCGCACCGCGATCATTGCCGAGCACCTGCTCGACCAGTATGGATTCCGCGATCACTGCCGGCGAGTCCGTGCCACCGACCTGCCGGTGCTGGAGCTGGAAAATCCGGCGGGCAACGCCTATCAGGCGCTGCTGGAGGAGTGCCGCCAAGCGAGGGACGACGACGGCATCGGCGCCATCGTGCTGGGCTGTGGCGGCATGGCGGATCTCACCGAGCGGCTGACGCTGGACCTGGGCATGCCCGTCATCGAAGGCGTCAGCGCCGCGGTGAAACTGGCGGAATCGCTGGTCTCGCTGGGGCTCGGCACCAGCAAGCACGGCGACCTCGCCTTTCCCCGGCCCAAGCCATTCGTCGGGCGGTTCGCCGACTGGGGTGAGTGATCATCGGCCACGGTGATTTTACTAAAGCCTAGCCGAGCACCTACTCCACAACGGCTTTGAGCAGAGCATCCCGCGCGTCGGAGTAGAACTGGATATCAACCTTGGTCGCCATGTCATCCGACAGGTCAAATAACTGCCGGCGGCAGGCAACAGGCATCAGCAGTGCAGTCGCGCCCTTTTCCACGGCGATTTCCGCAATCGTTACCGGATTGTGGATCGGCTCCACGGAGCCCCCCAGATTAATCTCCCCCACTATGATCAAACCACCGCGCACGCTTTTCTTCAGTAGCGCCGTGCTCAATGCGACCAGAGACGCCATGCCGAGCTTGGCACCTGATTTGGAGGCATCGAAAGCCCTCAACTGAACCGTAAACTCGTGGTGGCGTGGATCCTTGTCACCTACCAGTTGCGCCGACCGGGCGTACAGGTTTTGCTCCGCATAACCGATGCTTTCCTTGAACGCGGGCGGTACCGGCTTGTTCAGGACCTTGACGCCGGACCCTGGGCCTTCATTCACCTCGATCCGGTACAGGCCGGGATGTTCCTCACCGCCACCCGGAGAGATGGTCCATACTTGGCCAGGTTCCAAGGGGTCGTCACCAATGCTGTTCTCGCTCTGAAGCTCCGGGGTGGAAACAAACTTCTCGACACCGTCGGCGCCCATGACATAGCTGAAATGGGTGTTTCTGAATTCTGCCGCACCGATCCGCTTCTGCTGTTCTTTCACCCGGCGCCGGGCTTCCATGGCAATGCGAACGGCCCATTCGATATCCTCGTCCGAGACCTCATCGTCACCGGGATAAAGTAGCTTAAGCAGGCCGCTGACCGTTTTGTTCACCGCATTGGTATCCCGCCCAGACAGCGCACCACCAAAAAACACCCGGTTCTGGATCAGGCTTACCCGGCTCTGATTGCGCAGCTGGCTCCAGCACTCTGACAGGAAGTCGCTGACTAGGCCGAAATGGTCGGTTAAAAGCTCCTTGCTTATTTTCGGCACGTCCCAGCCCGGCAAGAAGGCGTGGATACGGTCCATAAACGCCGTATCATCTTTCATTTCCGGGGGCATGGGACCGAACAGGTGGCCTATCCGCTGCTGATGTTCCACATCCACGTCAAAGTTGCCCACCAGTACGATGCTGCCATCGGCTCGGATGTTTTCCTTGCCACGACTGAACTCACCCGACTCCATGTAGCCCTTCATGATGTTCACGCCGTCCTTCTGGTCGAAGGAGATGCCGGAGACCTCGTCGAAGCAGACCACGTCGTACTGACAGACCAAACCCCGCTGGCCGCTGGCGTTGTTTACGAACATCTTGGCCACCGTGGCCTTACCACCGGAAATCAGGTGGGCGTAGGGTGACACCTGCTGGAACAAATGGCTCTTACCGGTACCCCTGGGACCGAGCTCCACCAAGTTATAGTTACGCTCAACAAAGGGCACCATACGCAACAAAACTGCGTCCTTTTGCCGCTCCGACAGGCCGCTGGCCTCAATCCCCGTGGACCTTAGCAGAAGCTCTTTCCATTCCTGCGTCGTAAATTCCTTCCGGGCCTCTGAAAGGGTATCCAAAACGTCGCGCTTGGAGAGCTGGATCTCCCGCAGGGCTTCGACACCGAAGGGGCGACCATTACTTTCCTGGGCAATGGCAGCATCGTAATTGAGCGTTACCTCGGCATAGAAACCGCCGGTCAGCATCCGCTCGTGCTCGTTTACCAAAGACGGCGAGATCCGCACGTCGTTCAGGCGGAGGCTGGGGAGGGAGGCAATATAGGAGTCTGTTTTCGCATCCAGACGGGCGGTAATCAGGTCGATGATTTTAACTTCACCGTTCTCCCTAGCCCGGGCCTTGAACAGCTCTTCCTCACCGGCCTTGACGGTGCGAGACTTGAGCTGACGCTGAACGATCTCCAGACCTTCGTTGATCTCTTCCTGGTCGGTGCTTGCGCAATATCGCCCGAGCAGGAACTCGACCACATAGGTGGGTACCGGGAATTGGCGGCTGAAGGTTCGTACCAGGTCCTTTCGCACCAGATAGCCATCCAGGGCCGTTGCGGCCTTTCTGTCGATTTCGTCCAATTCCATTACATTTGCCTCTTAAGAAAGAGCCCCACCAATCACGGTGCCCGTCTGGGCAACCAGAGAACCATTTTTGTCGAGCAGAACAACCACCGCTTTCTGCCCTTCCAGATCTTCATCTTCGACAACCACGGAAGCGGTGCCATTAGCTTTGAGCGGCTTCGAGCCGACCACCACACTGCTGGCTGCTTCACCCGCGCGGGTCCGGATATCCAATGTGAGCCCTGAATAGTCGCCCGTCACCGCCACCGTGCAGCGCAACCCTTTCCACACCAGGTCGGTAAACTCGATGGCCCCTTGAGCGGAGGCGCCACCCGTCACCACCAATTGGAGTGTCAGACACTCCTGTAGACTCAGGCCGCCGTGAGCGTAATCCTCACCCTTCTTGAAACAACTGATGCCATCGGCTAGGGCAAAGTAGTGACTGGGATTCCAGTACCAGGGGAAGAGTCGCTCCTGAGTTTCCGCACCAGGCTTCAGCGCGGCACAGCGCCCCCACTTGCTTTCAGCCAGTACGCTGGGCAGGTCAATTTTGGGTAGCCCCCCGGGCAGAAGCAGCCAGCCGTGATCGGTGACGACGCGCACACGCTTCCAGCCCGCCGCCAATAGCTCGGTAATGCGGCCCTGCACTTCCTGCAAAAGGCTTTCAAGGTGTTTGGCCAGCTTCCAGCCACGGTCGTGCCCCTCATGGTCGATGTCACCGAACTCACACCAGGCGAGACCTTCACCCTGACCATCCTCTGTTCGATCCAGCAGCGTCCAGCCGGTGTCCTTCAGCAGTTTCTTGAGGTGATAGCCACCTTTGAGGGACTGGCCGGTCGCCGCCACGGCGGGTTCGAAATCCGTGCTACCATCGTCCCCCCGAATTTTATCCCGGACCGGTGTCACCGCCGCCTTGCCTGTGGCGGTCACGCTGGGCAAAGCGGCCCAGGTGGGCGCCTCGTCCACCTCCAGCCCTGAAGCTTTCATCATCTCTGCCAACCGCTTGCCCGTATCAAAGCGCAGCCCATCGACAAAGAGCACACAATCACCGGGACTGGCCGGAAATGGGGGCACCGTTGTGCAGGCGCCACCCGGATAGGAGGCACCATCAACGATCTTCTGCAGGTAGCGGGAGGACTCCTCCAGCCAGGGCAGGTAAACTGCCCGGACTGCCGTTGTGACAGCCTCAAAGTCAGCAGTTCTCTCCACCTGAGCCAAGGCGCGCATTACGCCGTCATCCACTTTCCAGCCGGCGTTGGTATACCCGTCTGCCAGATCATCCACAGAACCCGCCGCCAGAGAGGTTTTTGCATAGTTGACCATGGTGGCCAAATGCTCCAACGCGCAAGCCAGCGGGGCTTCACCGAGCTCCGCCCATACCAGTGATCGCCTGCCGCCGTGTATCTGTTCGAGCTCCAGTATTCTGGCCCGTGCCTGGTGCGCAGGAGCCTGGGCCAGAGCCAGCAAGTCACGGCGCAGGTGGTCTTCCTGGCCCTGGTTCCACTGAGGCCAGCCACCGGCCACGGTTTCATCGGCAAACAAATCGAAGGCCGGCGGTTGGCACTTGCGAATTTGGGCGGGAATATGGGGGTAGCGGTGGGGCGCCTCGCAGAAACGTTGCCAAACCGCCTGCCAAGGCCCCCGGTGGGCCGCAAGCTTGGCGCACCCGGCCAGCACCCCCTCATGCTGGGGATTAAAAGCCAACTGGGAGGTGCATACCGCCACAAAAGCCTGCCATTCGTTCTCACCCCTCGCGGCCTGGAATGCATCGCCCTGGTCCAGCCACAACAGCAGATCTCGGGTGGGGTCGCCCCCGGTTAACAGGGTATTGAAGTAGTCCTTATCTAGGCGTCTGCCCTTGAGCAAGTCCACGTCTTCGTCGAGCAGTCGGTACAGCGCCAGTTGCATGGCGTGCCGCGTTTCGCTGTCTTGCGCCACATCCAGGCCAAGGCCACCTTGGTCCGACTTAAGATAGGCAAGGATGGTCCAGTCCTTGGCATTCACCTGGGACCAGATCACCCCCCGGTATTGAAGCTCGGCCAGCGGCTTGAGCGAATCCGGGCAACCTTCCACTGCCCGCAAATCCTGACGGCTGACGCCGGGGAGGTAGAGAATGGGGATCGTCTCATCTGGCAGGGACATATCATTCACCAAGCCGGCGATCACGCAACGTAGCCAAATTGCCGGGCCGGTGCGCTTTTCGGGGGCATAGTCACCCAGCACCAGAAGCTCTGGCAGTTCCGCCTGAAGGACTGGAATAACCGCTTCCCATTGCCGATCACGGTCCGGCCAGAGGATACAAGCAGGGGCGACCTGAATGTCTGGGTTAAAGGTAGCCGCGTCTCGAACAGATTTCAGGAGATTATCAATAACCCTCATGCACCACCTCTGGCACCCAATGCCTCTATCCGTCCTACCCAAGCATCAAACAGAGGGCACTCCTGACGGATAGCATCCAGGCCGATATCCAAAGCTATCAATGAACCATGAGCGACTTTGTCATAGGTATCGCATACCGCCAGAATGCGTTTTGAAGGTGCTGTCTCTCGGCCTTCGTTGATGTGCTCGGGGCTATCGAAACCACGGCGGATCTCCGTCAGTTCAGCGACCACACCTGGCTCATCAAACCAGTCTGAGAAGGCATCCGGGGCACTAAACAAGAGACCTTCAAACTCATGCACAACCACATTAGCCAAGAAATTAGGCTGGGCTATATCGTTCTGAAAGGCTTCTTCTACTGCTTTAGCCCGAGTGATGGAATCTCCTGGCGCCTTCATGGCCGGAAAATCAGTGGGTAACCCATAGAAGTCCAGCAATGTGGTCACCCAGGCGGAGGCATCCTCCTTGCATTTATTCTCCACCTGCCATTTTATCTTCCCATAAGACGACACACCGCCTTTTCCTTGCGGGCCGGTGCGGATAATGATGGGGTTCAGCCAGATGTTAAGGCGTTGAAAGTGCGGACCGAGCACCTCGCGCACAAACACATCTTCCGTTTGGCCTTCACAGAAAATATGTACCCGAGTCATCGTGTTGGCCTCCCACCCAGGACATTTTTCTGCCACAGCTCGCCGAGAGAGTATTCATTGAGCCAAGCGTCCAGCGCCTTGGGGTCGAGACGGTGTAGATGGGTATAACCCTCTGTTCGATCCGCAACCACAACATCCTCTGAAGAAAATTCATTCAGAAGGTCGGTAGATTGGGTGGAAACGATGACCTGCTTATTCTTGGACGTTGACCGCAATAAAGACGCAAGCAAATTGATCGCGAATGGATGGAGCCCCAGTTCCGGTTCATCAATCAAGATTGTCTCAGGCTGCAGTTCCTCGGGCTGCATAAGAACTGTCGTCAGGCAAATAAACCGTAGGGTTCCATCAGACAGCAGATGGGCCTTAAAAGGCACATCTTCTCCCTTTTCTGTCCACTCAAGCTCTATCTGATCCTTACTGTCTGGCTGTGGGCGCAGCAGAAAATCCCCGAAGAAGGGCGCGACCAAACGAATTGTCTTAACAATACGTTTATAATGGGATGAATGCTGGTCTTGCAGGAAGTAGAGAAACGCAGCCAGATTTCGGGCATCTGGGCGCAAGTAAAGGTTGTCGTTCATGCCATGCCGCTGTTTGACTAAAGCGCTGTCGCTGGTGTCGTGAAAATGGTAAAGGCGCCAGCTCTTCATGGGAGGGACTGTGTAATCGTAGATCCGCGTAAAACGCTTCTGTGACTCCACTTCCGTTTCGAAGTGACCAGAACTAATTGTCCAGTCCCCTTTCATGTTCCACCAAAAGTTCTCTTCCGCAAACATCATGCGGTTATCCTGGGTTGGCTCCAGGGTAAACTTGTAGCCATTGTTGCCGAAATACAGTTCGGCGTGGATCTGCTCTGTCTTTTTGCGCCCAAAGTGCAGCAAGGCATCAGGACCACCCTGTTTGCTGACATAGCGCTGCAGGTTGCCTTCAAGCATCTGCTGAATTAGCCGGAAGAAGCCGATAAAGTTCGACTTGCCAGCGCCGTTGGGGCCGATAAGCACATTAAGTTCTCTCAGCTCCAGATCGCATTCGCGGATGGATTTGAACCCGCGCAACACGATGCGAGATAGTTGATTTGGGTTCATAGTTCGTCACCCTCATGATGTTCAGATATGATGCGTTCGGCTTCCCTATCATAAATTTCAGACAGATCCCGTAGAGTGCGAGCTAACCTGTGAAAATTAGCATTCTCGACATCCTCTGCTTTTTGGCGGTACCGCTCTGCAAGCTCCTTTTCTGGCTTGGCGGTTGGGTCAACCCAATGGACGCCACGGGAACTGAACGACGCTGAATGGAAACCTGTTCGCATTTTTTCAGAGTCTCTGCTATTCAGGGCATCGGCAGCAGCACGGTGAATCCACAGTCCATCCTCATCTTGAGGTGCGTAAAGTAGTACCTCACCGATATGGATAAGGGCAGGCTCTAGATGCCCGGATTCTGCGCAGGAAACCTTCACCTTCTCAATCCAGTTTCTGAAATGCTCTGCGTCGAACGACTCATCATCCATTTGTCCTGGAGGACGACTCCATTCACTGATCAGTCGATAGGCGTTGGTGGCTATAGCCTTTTGCTCTTCAGAAGGTTCATCGGTTTTGTCTCCCTCTTTGTTTGAACGGTAAATCAGTTGAATCACTTCGCAGAAAAAATCAGGCTCATTGGCCAATTTTCGATGTAGGAAAACAGGTTTGTTCCCATCGAGTTGGTTAAGTAATGGCAAGTAGGCCCATTCGACTCTGAAAAGGTCGTCATCACTAACGGCGCTATCCGACTGTAAGTGCTTTATCAGCTGAACCATGTGATAACTATCCATGGCGTGGTTTGGCTCGCTGGATTTTAGCGCCCCAAGAAGAGCGCGCACGCATTGCTGCGGATCAATCGCACTCTTCGAGTGCAGCATTCTTTCGAGACAGTTTATGGCGGCGTGTGGCCGCCCGTATTCGAGTAGCTTTTCAATGGCAAATTCAAGATCTTCCTTGGCGTCATAGGGGAAAGCACTTGCCCGAGTCCAATAATGCTCCTGATGCTCGTCAAGCCACTGCGCTGCTCGCTCCCAAGTTTCTCGACTGAAAGGCAAGCAAGCGAGAAACTGTCCCGTTTGTTTGTGGCTCCACCCCGCTCTATTTACTCTGTCGCACCAATCCCAGCCTTCATCATGACGGCGGCGCCATATAAAGGCGCCCACCAGATCCAGGTGCTTTTCGTTCTCCGAATCCAAAAAGTCCGGTAGCAGCGTTTTTTCAATATCCGGCACAGATAGGTCAGCCAATGCGGCGCCAACATTACGAGGTGATGAAACGGTCTCGGCAAAACGAATTGCACCGTCTATACCATCTTTTGCAATAATCTCACTGATGGCTGATGCTCGCCGCTCATCAAGCTTTCTACGCTGCTCCTCCCAGTTTCCGGACTCCTCGTAGAGGTCAAAGTCCCGACCTGAAAAAAGCTCCTGGTATAAGAGTAGGGGATCAGTCGGGGCCAGCTTATCCATAACTGCCTCGAGCGGCTTTAACAGCTCGTCAGGTAGCGACCACTCTGCCTCTGGGAATCGCCGGTGTTTCTTGGTGAACTTGGAAAGTCGACGCCATAGGATTTGTCGTTGATCTTCAGGAAGTGACCGAATCTGATCGGAAGACAGAGTTTCAATCATCTGATCGAATGCTGGCCGAGTCAGATTGTCAAAGTGGTCAATCAACTCACAAAGCTTGGCAACATCCAGTCCGGCTGCACTGACCGCTAGCTCTGCGTATGACGATGCCTGTAACCAATACTCATGTTTTGTAACCCCTTTTTCCCAGTCATCCGGGATGATCTCTCTCCAATGAGGTTTATGGGTGCCAGAAGTGATCTGGTGTTGGTTGGGGAGCAGACTGAGCAAAAGGCTCCAGCCAATGTCTGGCCATTCTTTGATAACGGTTTGTACCGCTACCTTGCGCTTTTCAATGCTTGCAAGTGTATGCGGCATCCAGGGAAGTAAAATGTCAGTCAGTGAGTTGGCCGGGCGGTTTGCCCATTGGCCACCTGGATCATGGCTGGCCAGTTCAGCCAGCAGATCACATACTCGAACAAGATACTGCTCATCCCAAGCTATACCTTCCAAAGCCCAGAGCAGCCCTGTCAGATGGTTGCTGCCGGTGATGCCAACGCCTTCCTGAGCAAAGAGCTCATCGAATGGGCAAGGGGACGACCGTAAAGCTGTTTCTACGGCATCAAGAAATTCCTTGGGCGCTGCTTCGGACAAGGTAGGCAACAGACTGTTAAGGCCCCCCCATAACGTCCAATCCGCTCCGTCAAAGATATCCCGAATAGCCAAAACGGCTGTTATGTCGGCATTTCCAAGGGTACAGTTGCTGCAAGCTTCCGGATAACAACCCAGAATGGCCAACCCTTCTGCAAGCCCGCTGCGAATTGCAGGAGAATGGCTCGGTACTTTCCCGTGAATGCTGGCTGCATAACGCTCTTCTGGTGGCAACTCAAAAGCGGGATCCTGTTCTTTCAAAACAGTAATGGCCAGCGATTTAAATACTTCCAGGTTTGAATCAAGAATTCTCGATCCCAGAAGCTTAAATAATTCTTTCCGATGGGTTACAACCCAAACCCCATCTTTTAACGATAAGGGGCTGTTTGGCTGGTGTAATATTTCACGAGCCACCTTAATCCAATCTTCGTATCTCATGTCGAGAGTACGAGATAGAGCCTCCTTGTCAGCGTGCTTTTTTTCATTCCATGAGCCAACCAGACTTACCAGTGCTAACAGCGTCGCATCTGGATGATTCTTCCAGTCATCTGAAAGTTTATCTTCCTCAGGCCTCACGTTACTGGCCAGGTTATAGATTGCCGCTTTAACAGCGGTAAGGCTCATCTCAGCAGTGTACCTGTCTGGATCAAAGCCTTCTTTCATCTGCTGGTAGGGATGGATGTAGTTACGGAAATTTCTCAGATGTTGCCCGAAATTCTTTACATCGAGCCGAAGGATTCCAATATTGTGAGCAACATCTATAAGCTGTGCGAGACTCCAGTCTTTAAACGGTTTTGGCTTACCGTTTTCATCTTTGGGGCTTTGCGGGGATCGATTGAAGTCCGCAGGCTTTTTGTTCGCCAAGCCAAGTAGCAAACCTTCCAGTAAGGAGCCGCACAACATAATGGTGGCCATGGGGGAATAGGATAGACAACGCTGCGCTTCGGTAAAGCGGTTCTCCAGGATAGGTATAAGCCCTGGATCTACCAAAGCGGGAGACAGGGACAAGGTCTCTATAGCCTGGGTGGTTTCGGCCTCCATTGTTGTTATCTGAAGGCCGTCCAGAGCGCGTTGTCTATCATCGCCGCTCATTAGACTTTCTCCTGTGCGGCTCTTTTTCAGCAAGCGTCAGGTGGTGGTCGTTAATCCGCTCACCCTTGAACGTTTGGTACCAGGGCGCTGACTCCACGTCTTTGCCACGGTCTTTGGTCCATTTGATGTTAGGTTTGTCGCGCAGGATGCCGGCGCCTTTCTTTTTGATGTCGCCCACGGTCATGAAGGGACGGATGTTGAGGCGGACGCCGTCGTTGAGGTCCGGGTCCCAGCCTATGGGCTGTTGTTCAATAGGCTTCCAGCGGACGAAGATGTCGTAGGGGGCTTCGCCTTCGAGGATCTGCTCCAGCTTCTTCTTCAGAGATTCGGCGGCGGCCAGACGTTCCTCGGCACCGTCGACGCCGCTGGCCAGGTCCTGCTTCTGTCGACTGATCCAGTCGCCCAGGTAGGTGTAGATCAGGGTTTCTAGGTTCTTGCGGTCCAGCTTGTGGTAGTTGACCAGGGCGGCGAAGCCGTCGGGCAGGCCGTCCCATATATGCCAGATAAAGGGGCGGTGCTGGAAGAGTTTGCAGTGTTGCGTGAAGAACTTGTCGCGCAGCCAGGTTTCCAGTGCCTTTCCAGCATGGTCGGCATTGTTCAGAAGCTCCGCCAGAACATCGGTGGACCAGGCATCGCCATAGGCAGCGGCCAGCAGATTCAGCAGGCGGTCGGTGGCTGAGGCCTCACCACGCACCGGGGGAATACAGACAATGCCGTCTTCATCGGCGAAGGGCAGCAATGCCTCGCAGCGCTTCACCCATTCACACTGCTCATCGGCCAGCTCCATGTCGGTATCCAGTTCGGCGGGCCAGCGATAACCGAGCAAACGGGCAACTGCTACTTGTAGCGGATCATTGCAACTTGCAGGATGACCACTGAATAGCCACTGAGACGGATCTTTAGATAGTGGTTCAGGTAGGGTTCCTTTACCCTTCCATTCCTCTAAATCTACACATACCTTTCCCGCTGTAGCGTTCGTCAAACTAAGCTTCTGATCTAGGGCTCTTACTGCGTTTTTGTATTCGCTCGAACTGCAATAACTCCACAAAGCATCAATATCGTCAGGGTCTTTCGGTACAATCGTAATCAAATTATTGTCAAACTTTTCACCAAAATATGGTGTCGCCCTTAATCCAATTCGAGTTATGGCAACACCCTTTTTCCCCCAGTTTCGATTGCCACTCTCATGCATATCATGAAGGCGATCACGATTTTCCCTTGCAAATTTGTAAAGCCTTCCGTCGGCACGTTCCCAATGAATTATTTGCTCACGACCTAAAGGGATGCCTTCTCCTGAATACCCGTCTAGAAAATATTGCCAATCTGCATGAAGCTCTCCGATTTCCCAAAAATAAAAAATATAGGAGTTTCTGTCGCCTGTAATTAATCCTTGATATGGGTCGGCATACTTAGATAGTAATTCACCAAGCTCCGAAATGTCTTCGAGAACAATCCTATAATCTGGGTTTTCCAACTGCTTTGCTTGGTAAACACTCTTGACTTCTGATGTCTGCAACTGTTTAGCTTTCTCAGACGCTGTGCGCAGCTCAGAGACATCTATGCCACGCATTAGGTTCGCTAGTTCTTCCACACCGAACAGGCCGCCGGACACCTGGGTGTTACTACCCCGACTGAGGTTGATCAAAATAGCCTTAACCACTTCGCCACTTATGGTTTCAAATGCCCCTGGCCCCAGCCTAGCTATCAGGTGCCAAGAGTCGTTTTTTAGTAACTTCTCACGAAATTTTTTGTAACTTGATAGGAATAGCCAGTTCTGCGGCAGTACAACGCTTGTGGTTCCACCATCGGCGCAAAACTCCAAGCAACGGTCAAGAAATACCGTTGCCAGGTCACTTTTCGCCGCTGGGTAATACTTATCACAAAAATTGAGCAATCTATCACTGTGCTTGCTTCGTCCAAGATAAGGCACATTTGTAATAACCCAGTGATATCGGCCTAGAAGCATTGTTGCCGCTTTTGCCAAACCTTGGGCCACCACGGCGGCTTCGTGCCGGGCCTCGCCCTGCTCCCCTTGTTGTTCGTTTTCCAAAGCCTGTTTCAGGGTGGCGGACAGCTCCTCCCACTTCACCAATTTGGCAGCGTCGGCTTTTGCCGGGTTAAGCAGGCTGCCCAGAACCGGCGCGTCCCTGAAGGTATCGTGCATCCAGTCCAGCGCGATGGTGAGGTTGTGCTTGCCCAGGCCGAGTTGCTTCCACTCTTCCTTGGCGACGCTGACAGACAGGCCGGTACAGGCCAGATGCAGCTCCGGCAATAGGCGGTAGCCTTCCGCATCAGTGTATTTCCAGGCGGCCAGAGCCAGCGCAAATGCCGCCAGTTCCACGCAACGCTGATCCAGCTCCAGGCCATGAATGTTCTCTCGCAACACTGCATCCACGGCGTCCCGAGCGGACAAACTATCGCCCTCCATGCGCATGGGCACGAGCATCAGGAAGGCGGCCACCAGAAAGTGGCCGGAGCCGCAGCAGGGGTCCAGGGTTTTCAGATCGGCCAGTTGGTCCGGCCAGGTATCGAAGGTGCCGGCAGCCGGCGTCCATCTCTTGTTACCAGCCCCATCATCCTGTTTCACAAACCGCAGGTATTCCAGAGGCACGCCGGGAATCGCCGCCTTCTCGCGCAGTTCTTCTTCACTTTGGGCATTCTTCAGGTCGCTTTCACTGAGCTGCCGGGCCGCCCACCAGGCACCGAGGGAGTTATCGAGCAGGAAGCTGACCATGTAGGGCTCGGTGAAGAGCTGGGTGACGGCGGGAAGCTCCCGGGCGCCGATCTTGACCTCGGACTGGTTGACCTGCTCCTTTTTCTTGGCCTGCCAGAACTGGTAAACCCAACCCAGGCTGTCGGAGGCGGTGAACACCTCCAGCGGCAGGCCCGCGACCTGGCGTTCCAGGGCCTGTTGGCGTTCCGGTGGCAAGGTGAGTTGGAAGACCGGAGAGTCCAGCCGGAAAATCTGCGGCAGCATACGGGCCGCATAGCGGGCGGCCAGTTCCCAGCCGTTGGCGGCGCCTTCATCGGCAGCCAGGTCTTCACACTCTTCTAGGGTGATGGCCACCGGTTCGTCCGGGTCCGGGTACATCAGCAGGTCGTTTTCCGCCAGGAAGCGGGCAAAGAGCATGCGGTGCCAGTGCTCGTAGGCGGCCTCCTCCACCAGGCGGTCCATGGTCTGGGCTTTGGCTCCGTTGCCGCCGCCGTTGAGGGCGTCGCCCAGTTGGCGGCCATGGGCGCGTAGCTTGCGGCGCAGCTCCCGGTCGGTCTCGCTCAAGTGCGAGGCCGGTGCCGGGTCGCCAACGCCGAGCTGCTCCAGGGCGGCGCGGGCACCGGTTTCGGCGGTGTCCCGGGCGGCCTTGACGGCGCGCTCCAACTGGCTTCTCAGAGTCTTGTCGAGTGGCTGCATGTTTCTTTTACTTCCCCAATCCTGAAAGTGATGCCACGGCTACGGTGTTTGTACCGTGAGAGCACTTTTTTCTGTCGCATCGGTGCGACTTGATATGCGCAATTTTACCAACAATCGCATAGTCTTCGCATAGAGTTTTACCTATGCGCATTTCAATGCTGACGCGCATTGCTGTACTCATAGCGCGCCCAGCGCCGCTCACCCACCTGCTGGAGGCCGGTGTTCTCCTGCATCAACTCCTGCATCAGGCGCCGGGCCTGGTTGCGGTCAAAGCGCGTGATCTGCCGGATTTCCTTGTTGCTTAGGCCTGGTTCGTTGCGGCGCGCGCGCTCCATCAGAATACTGAGCACGCGGGTTTTGGCGGCCTCCCAGTCGATGCGGCGGCGGGCCTCGCCCTGACCGTCTTCGGCCAGACGGTTATAGAGGTCCGGGTGAACGCACCAATAGGCCCCCCGGCCAGTGCCACCATGCTCGATGTAGCCGGCTGACTCCATGGCCGAGAGCCGCTCGCGGATTTCCGCCTCGCTGCGCTGGCACAGGGCGGAGGCGGTGCCGGTATCCAACTCCGGGTGCTGCAACAGGTATTGCAACAGCAGGAGCTCGTCCACGCCCAGGTTGCGGCCATGCTCGCTCTCCTCGGCCACGAACAAACGGAAGGCGGCATTCAGGTCCCGCTTTGGGAAGCTCACCAGCACGGATTCGCCGATCTCACGAATCTGGGGCGGTTCCTTGCCCTCAATGAGCAAGGCGGAAAACATCCGGTTTATTCCCAGGTTGCTGCGGTTGACCAGGCGTAGGCGAGTCAGCGCCTCCACCAGCAGCGGATTTCGGGCGGCGGGCTGGTGATGGAGGATATTGTTGGGAGTAATGCCGGCAATGAAGCCCCCGTTGTTGCTGATTTCCAGCCGGTCCGGGTAAAGCTTGACCATCACCGGCCCAGCGATGCGTAGATCCGCGTGGCAGAAGGCGTTCATCAGGGCCTCGCGCACGGCGACCTCCGGCCAGGTGCGGTATTCGTAGTGGAACAGGCCCTGCTGATAGGTGGTGATCGGGTTGAAGGGGACCAGCAGTTCTTCAATGCGCTGAACGGACAATGGCAAGGCGCTGACCCGATCCTCCCGGATGCCGTACTCGGTATCCGAGGTCATTTGCAGGAAGGTCCAGTTGTGGCCGGGGAGATGTTCCCGGATGGCGGCTTCGGTGCCGGCCAGCAACAGCGCAGCACGAGTCAGTTTGCCGTGTTTGATCAGGCCTAAGGTGGAGAGCAGCTCGACATCGGTCAGGCGCAGCAGATCCTCCGGCGCCCGCTCCTTGCGGGCCTGATTACGCAGGGACTCCAGGGCGGTGGCGGATAGCAACTGGCTTTCCACATCAGAGGGGGCCACAGGAGAGACGGCTTCGCCGGTGTAATCGGTCTCGCCCGTTTCCACGCCGATTTTGCGGCGCAAGGTGCCGGTTAGCGGCTGGCAATCCTTGCCTACACGGATGGTGCCCCGGCCAGCGCTGTCGGTGTAGGGCGGCATGCCGGGGTAGATCTGCATAAGCAGCAGGCGACCGGTGCCTTCCGGTACGGCCAGCTCTTCGAATACCGGGGTTATTTTTGGGTCCGTCTGGTCGTAAACCGCCTTTTTCAGCAGGTTGATGTCAATTTCCGGCGGAACGCCGAGAATGGCACTCTCACGTCCCTGGGACCGGTCGGCCACCCCAAACACCACGGTACCGCCGCCGCCATTGGCCATGCATACGGCCATCTGGACCACGGTTCTCACCGCTTTGTCGCGGCTTTGCGTGTCCCACTGCTTGAAGTCGAGGTCCTGGTCTTCCAGGTCATCGGCTATGCAGTGCTCCAGTTCCGGGAGCAGGGACTCTATGTTGGCGGCAGTCCTCATCGGCACCTCGTCAAATCTACTGCGCCACCCGATTGCGGCGTCGCGTGCTCATTCGCTCCTCGCCTATCCGGCTGATATGTCTCGTCGCTCATTGCGCGGCTCCTTGCACTCGGGCGGCTCGCTACGATTTGTCGAGGTGCCTTGATCACAGTTTTTCCCGTTATTTAACTGGCTCTTTATTTGACGGAAATTGGCCCGTCTGGCAGCGCAGCCTTGAGTTGTTGCTTCACTTCCTCGGCCCAGGCATCGATGTCTGCGTCAGACTTCAGCGTGCGGCGGGGTACATGGATAAACTGTATCTCCGGCTCGCACTGCTCGGCTGCCGCCACGGCCACGTTGTCAAAGCGGCTGGGAAGTGCGGCGACTCGATCGGCAAACATGGCCAGAGCGCACTGATCCAGCGTGTTCAACACCTCTTGGGTGGATTGAACCGCGACCTTGGGCTGATCCGCCAGGGTCAGGCGCTGGTCTGCCAACAGCTGGTTTCGCTGTTCGGGCTCCAGTTGCTGCCAGTTGCTGTCATCGGCCAGACGAGCCATGCCTTGCTCGTGGCGTTTCTGGTAATCCTGGTCCAGTCGATTCAGTGCATCCCGGAGCGCCTGTGTCAGGCTGGTAATCAGCGGGGCCACTGGATCGGGGTCGGTCAGCAACTGTCGCTGCTGTTCAATAGTTTCCACCTGAGCCCGGAAGACATCGGCATCGTCGAGCCCGCCTGCATGGGACATCAGTCGCTTCAATACTGTCCAGTTGGGCCAACGCTGATGAATGCGCTCCGAGAGGTGCTCCCAGGTCTCGATGTTGGAGGCCAGCTCTTCGCGCCGGTTATAGAGCGCCACCAATTGCTCGTTGCCGGCGGTGAGGCGAATATCGTCAAGAAAGCTGGTGTCCGGGCGCTCCGGTTTGGGCGCCTCCCCGCCGGCCTCGTCAGCCAGGTCGGAAAGCTTCTGAAGGAACTGAGGCACATACGCCAGCTCCTCACCCTGCTTGGCGGACAAACCCACCTTCTGCAGTAGCTTACGGATTTGAATACGCTGGGGGGTAGTGACGGTGGCGGACTCGACCTTGAACAGGGTTTTGCCAATGCTCTTGCGCTCCAGGCTGGAGGGTTCAAGAGGTTGGCCGCGTTCGTCCTGGGCGCGGATAAGGCCAGCCACCAACAGGGCCTGGAGGCCTCCGTCCACGGCGTCGCGGGACCAGCCATAGGGAGAGGACTCAAAATGGGTGCGAATATCCGCACCTTTTTTGCCGCCGGCAATGGCTGCCAGAATGGCTTTGCACACTGGGTTCTTGGCCGGCTCGCCATCATCTCCCACGGCCTTGAGGGCGTCTGGGGCACCTTTCTGGGCCTTTTCGTAAACCTTGGACCAGCCGGCATGGTCAGCGGTATGGAAGTGAGGGTAAAGCCGTTGCAGGGCGTTGTTGGCGGCTTCCAGAATCATTTCCTGGAGATCGTTGCCCAGAATCTCGTTACCGCCCCCCTGGAAAACACGGGCTCCGGAGAAGGCTTCGTTCAGTAATTCCCGGATCTTGCCCTCAGCAGTCTGCTTGGTGGTTTCCATGGCAGCCCGGGCCTCTGTGCCCTCCGGGGTGTTGGGCACGCCCCGCTTGTCCAAGGTGGCACTGGCGGCCTTGTAGTCGATCAAATGGTGGCGTAGGTCATCGGCAGAGCGCTTGGGGATGAACACGAATACGGTGGGCGATTGGTTACCGGCTTGCCGGGCATCGGCGCGTACGGAGTTCTCGTCGCCGCTCCATCCATCCCGAACCCAGACGCAAATGCGTTGGTCGGCATCGTCTGGCAGCTGCGCGTCGAATACCGGGTAAATATCGCGGGTGACTTTTGCATCACCCTGAACCAGCGACAGCTTGCGGGCCGCCTCGCCAAAGGTGCGGCGGATACGGTCATCGCGTTCGGCATGAATGCGGTGCGCCTCGCTGGATAGGGCCGCGCGTTGGCTGAGGAATTCATCGGTCCAAGCGGCGCTCTCTTCGGTCTGGATGCGGTACTCATCGCCGACTTTCATCAGCAGCTCGCAGCGATCCAGCAATCCCGGAAGTTTGCTGCGCAGGCTGCTACTCCCGCTGGACAGGTCCTCGACAAGCAAGTCCGCCAGGGAATCCACCGTGGCACGAATGCCGACTTCGTTGTTCTGACCGCCCAGCTTGTTGATCAGGAACACCAGGCCACAGGCACGAGCCATCAGGCGTTCGTCGTCCGAGCCCTTGATCCAGCTCATGGTTTTTTCATGAACCTTGCGGGGCAGAATGCGCGACTGGAGTAGTTTGTCGGCGGAATCGAAGTACAGGTAATCGGCTGGCACCACATAGCCCAGAGGGGCCTCCAGGTTGGTCTGGATGACCTTGTGCACCATGCTGAGCTGGTTGCGCAACTGGCTGTCGGTGCCCGTTTGATCCAGCACGCGAAGGGTGTTTTCCCAGAAACGTCTGCGAACCGGCAGGATGGGATAATCCTGTGGGAAGTAGGGCAAGTCATCCTGACGGTGGCCGAGGGTGGTCCCGGCCAAGTGCCTGGAAATTTCCCCCAGGTTGGTTTGCATGATCTGCTCAATGGGGGACTTGGCTTCCGGCTTCTTGGCCAGGATGACTTGGCGGATCACGGCATCCACATCGGCGTCCGAGAGCTCAACGCGGATCGTGAAACGGCCCTCGAGCTTTTTCAGGTTACTGGTGCCGGTAACGGCGGTCTGACCGGTACCAATGAACAGAAGCTTGCCAGCAAAGTTCTTGCAGCATGCTTCCACCACTTCCTGTACGGCGATAGAGCGCTGGCTGTCCTCGCCAATGAACTGCTGAACTTCGTCCAGAACGACCAACGTCAGCGGGAATTTGCCCTCTTGTGTCAAAGCTTGGCGAATGGCCTTGAGCATATCGTCACTGGAGATGTCCTGAACGTACGGATACAGGTTGTTCAGGGTTTCGACGCAAGATGCTGGTGAGGTAAACAGGGCAGGCTTGGCCTGTACCAGGGCATCGTGCAGACCCTCAGCTACGTAGAAATTATCCAGCTCTTCATTCCAGTCGAAGCCGTTGGCTTCCACCTGATTGCGCACCTGGTCATAGATGCCCTCGTGTCTGAGCCACATGACGAAGCGGGCAACCGGGTACTGCTCAGGCAAGTCCACAGATTTAAACAGAATTCTGAGAAGGGCGAGGCGCACACTGCCGCTGGCACCGGAGCCCAAAGTGCCGGAAGCGGCATGCAGGCCGCCATGACGCTTGGCTTGAGTGCTGAGTTCTCTCAGGTGATCGCTGATGCCCTGGGGCAATTTGGCGATTCCCCGGGCCGTGGCTCCGTCTTCGAAGACGGTATCCACCCACAGTGCCCGCAGCATTTTGACGAGGTGGGATTTACCGGACCCATAGAACCCACTCACCCACACTGCCGGCTGCTGGGCCTGATCGATATTCTTGAGGTAGGTTTCGAGGATGTGTGACATCCCTTTTTCGTACTGACCATCGCAAACGAACGTTTCCAGTTCGTAACGAAGAACCGCCAGGGCATGGCTGGTAGTTTCGTCGTTGACGCTTGCCACCCCTTCGTTGACCAGCTTCCGGGTGGTTGGATCCTTCTGATAAATGTCACGATTCTTCATTAACAACCTCTTATTCAGTAATCCTTATCCGCCGTGATAGGCATGGCGAGATAGTTCCACCCGTCGTAACCGTCCAGCAGTCGGTAGTTATTGTTTTCGTAGCTTCCAGGAAAGAATACCAGCAACCGTCCGGGTACCCGGGGGGCAAGCTTGTCGACCACATCCTTCACCTTGAGGAAACCGAACAGTGATCCAACGCCCTGGATTGCCACCACGGCGTTCTCATCAATAGTGCGGCTGCCCAGAAAGCGTTCGAACTCATCCACGATGTAATCGAGATATTTGGGCAGCACAGTGGCCAGCAAATGCGGCTTCTGGAAGTAGCTCTTGGCGTAGCGCTGGCTACTGAGCCAGGCCGCAAAGGTGTTGGTCAAATCAAACAGCGCCCAGTCGTGGCCGGCCTGTTTGGTGACAATTTCAAACTCATCGACCCGGGCCCGGAGCCAGCGCTCCTCGTTCTCGTTGTACACGCAGAAAATGACGCGCTGTGCGGCAGCCGCATCGTCCCGCCAGGGGATGGATATATGCCTGCTGTAGGAATGTACTAACCGTTTAACCCTGCTCACGCAGCCACTCCTGTTCCTGCTGGTTGATAAGGCTGGGGAAAAGCACCTCGATCACATCCCCTACCCGCTTGAAGGTTATCCAGCCTTTGCGTGAGGCGCCCTCCGCGAGCTCGATGGCTTTGTCGCGTGGGCAGTCGAGCAGTTTTATATATTCGGTGCGAAAGAGTTCCTGCCCCCGGGCTCCGGTCAGGTATCCGAGCAAAAGTGCGTATGAAACACTCCCCGAGGTTGGTGTGGGATGGGCGCGAATTTTTTTCACCCTACCGTTCAAGTGGCCAGACTTGGTCCAGCTTGAGTTGATGTTCTGCGCCGTCGATTTCAGGGTTGCCTTGCTGAAGCGGCCAGGTTCCTGGCTATCGATAAATTCTTCCAGGAACTCCCTGTTAATCACTGTCCCTTCCGGACATTTCAAGATTAAGGGTGCCGTGGAGCGGAAGATGGAGTCGCGAGCATAGGCGCACAGCACGGCCAGCAGTGGTCGTCCTGCTTCATCCCGCTTCCAAAAATGCCGGAGGGCGCGAAACAGGATGTGGGCGGTATCCAGAGAATAGAGATCCGTCAGGTGACGGTAGGTCAACTTACGGGTTTTTCCTGAGCGTTTGGCGAGGCAATTGTCCTCTTCGACAGCCCGGAGGTAGTCGCTTTTCGAGGCATCTTCGCGGTCGACATAGCCAAGAAGCGCTGCCAGTTCGTCGAGCATCATGGTTCGGGAGCTGTGTGCTCCTCCCCGCTCGAAACGAAACCCCAACCGGGCTAGCGACTTATGATTTTCTGCCATTGTCGCCACTGGTGTCACTTGCTCCGCCGTTGCGTACCCACTCATCAATCTCATCTTTCTTGAACTTCCAAAAACGGCCCACCCGGTGGGCTGGCATGGAGTGCTTGTCTATCCAGCGGTATACCGTGTCATTGCTAACACCCAGGTGCTTGCCTATTTCATCTACGGATAACCAGCGATCTTCCATCTCGGCCATGTTTTCGCTTCCTATGGGCGATGGTGTTGCCGCCCCGTCTGAGGCGGCAGGATCTCACGGGCGGAGCAGTGCCCTGACCTAAATTGATAAGCCAATGTATAGAGGCGCTATCATGCACTCAACAGGTTTGAGCCGGATAGAGGCGCAGAAAGCAGCATCCGCCAAATATGGGCCAGGAATGAGAAACGCAGAGAGCAGCCACAGAAAGAAGCAGTTACAGGAAGAATTAGGCAAGCCCGCGAAATTGCTTAACGCAGCGAGGCGCTTGCAAAAGACGATAGTTTGCGCTTCTTAAATCATTGAAAAAGATGATGATTTCGAGCGATCACACCACTAAGTCAGTAGCAACCGAGCGAATATACTTCGGCTAGCCGAATATCTGCGCCAAGTCCGGCGCCTCGTCGCCACTCTCCTCGATCGAGAGCGATGCTTCGATCGCCTTGAGGTGGCGCTGCATGAAGGCGACCGCGCGCGCTTCCTTGCCAGCTTCCAGCATCGTGACCAGTTCGTCGTGATCGTGGGATTCGCAGCCCAGATGGCCGGAGGACCCATAGACCGCCAGGATCAGCGAGGAGCGCGAACACAGGCGCTCGATGAACTCGGCCAGCGGCGTATTGCCGGAGAGTTCGGCCAGGCGCTGGTGGAACTGGGCGGAAAGCTGGATGGCCCGGCTCTGCTCGCCGGCCCGCAAGGCCTGGCGTTCGCTCTTCGCCAGCTCGCGCAACGCCTTGGCGTCGGCCGGCTTGAGCCGGCGGGAAACCCACGGCATCAGCTGGCATTCGACCAGCTGGCGAGCGGCGAAGACGTCTCGCGCCTCCTCGATCGTGGGTCGGCTGACGCTGGCGCCCCGGCGTGGCGTCAGCGTTACCAGATACTCGAGCGCCAGTCGCTGGAGAATCTTGCGAATGCCGGTGCGGCTGACACCGAACACCTCCGCCAGCGCGTCCTCGCGCAGACGCGCCCCGGGCCGAAGACGATGCTCGACGATCGCCTCGCGAATCTGCTGATAGATCGCTTCGTGACGCTCGGCGCCGTTGCCCGCCTTGCCGGCGCCCCGGCTGCGCCTGGCCGGCTTGCCGGCTTGCCCTTCATCCCGCCCTGCCGCTGCGTTCGCGGTTGTTGCCATCGTTGTTCGCTCCACCCAGCGTACTTTTCCACGTCCATCGATCCATGGCTCGATTGTATACGCCGCCCTTGGAGATGACAGCCTCCGCCTTCCTCAACCCTCGACCAGCCGCCGGGCGCAGGCGTTGTGCCTCGCCACCATGGCGTCGAGATCGTGACCGAGCAGCCGGCCCCCTTCGACGCGCCGCACGCCGTTGACGATCGACAGGTCGACGTTCGGCGGCTGGCAGAACACCAGCGACGCCAGCGGATCGTGGAGCGCGCCGCCGGCCAGCGCCAGCGAATCGAGCCGGAAGCCGATGAGATCGGCGGCCTTGCCCACCGCGAGCTGGCCGATATCGTCCCGCCCCAGTACCGATGCCCCGCCACGGGTGGCGAACCACAGCATCCGGCGGGCGGTGATCTCGCTCATGTCGCCCTGCAGCCGTCCCAGCAGCATCGCCTGGCGCGCCTCCGCCAGCAGGTGCGAGCCGTCGTTGGAGGCGCTGCCATCGACCCCCAGGCCGACGCGCATGCCGGCCCGATGCATCGCCATCACCGGGGCGATCCCCGATCCGAGCCGCATGTTGGAACTGGGGCAGTGCGCGGCGCCACAGCAGTGGCCACCGAGCCGTGTGATCTCGTCGGCATGCGGATGCACCATGTGCGCAAACCAGACGTCGCTGCCGACCCAGCCGACCTGCTCGGCGTATTCCACCGGCGTGCAGCCGAAGCGTTCGCGGCAGAAAGCTTCCTCGTCGCGGGTCTCGGCCAGGTGCGTATGCAGATGCACGCCGTAATGGCGGGCCAGCGCGGCGCTCTCGACCATCAGCTCGCGGGAAACTGAGAACGGGGAACAGGGCGCGACCACGATGCGGGTCATCGCTCGCTCGGACGCATCGTGATAGCGCTCGATGGCACGCTGGGTATCGTCGAGGATCGCCTGTTCCGACTCCACCACGCTGTCCGGCGGCAGCCCGCCCTGGGACTCGCCCACCGACATCGAACCGCGCGAGGCGTGAAAGCGCAGCCCCAGCTCGGAGACCGCCGCGATCTGGTCGTCGATGCTCGCGCCGTTGGGCCAGAGGTAAGTGTGATCCGCCGCCGTGGTGCAGCCGGAGAGCAGCAGCTCGGCGGCCGCGATCTGGCTACTGGCGTGGATCGACTCCGGATCGAGCCTCGCCCAGATCGGATAGTGCGTCACCAGCCAGTCGAACAGCTCGGCGTTCTGCCCGGCGGGCAGGTTGCGCGTCAGGGTCTGGTAGAAGTGATGGTGGGTATTCACCAGCCCCGGCAGGATCACATGGCCGCGAGCATCGATGACGACGTCGGCCGGTCCGGCTCGCTCTTCTGTCAGCGCTTCCGCCGGGCCGATGGCAGCGATGCGATCGTCCTCCAGCCGGATACTGGCGTTGCGCAGCTCGCGCTCGGCATCGTCGAACGTCGCGATCAGCTCGGCGTTGCGGATCAGTGTCGTTGTCATCAGCTGCCCCGGTAGGTCGAGTAACTATACGGCGACAGCAACAGCGGCACGTGATAATGCTCGTTCGGTGCATCGACCGTGAACTGCAGTGGAATCCGATCGAGAAAATGCCTCTCGGCAGCCTGGCTGGCGCGTAAGCCGGATGTGTGGCCGGCCCGTAAATAGTCACCGGCGTGAAACAGCAGTTCGTAGACGCCTGCGGTGAAGTCGTTGCCTTCGAGCAGCGGCGCGTCGCAACGGCCGTCGGCGTTGGTCTTCACATCGGCCAGACGCAGGCGCGTGCCGCCCTCCAGCCGATAGAGCTCGATGCGCAGGTCGCTGGCGGGGCGGCCAAGCGCCGTGTCCAGCACGTGAGTGGTCAGATAGCCGTGGGGAGTTTCGCTCATGAAGACCTCGATAGGGTGGCATGCGCGGCGGGCGCGAAAACAGTGGATTGCCGGGCGCGGAAAGCGTTAGCCTCATTCAAGTGCGTTTGTATACAAAGGTCAACCGGAGTCCTCATGACCACAATGCTTCTCTCCCCGCGCCCCAGCCAGCTCGATCGCGACGCCTTCATCGCCAGTTATGGCGAGATCTACGAACACTCGCCGTGGATCGCGGCGCAGAGCTGGGACACCGGCCTCGGCGAGGCGCAGGACACCCCCGCCGGGCTGGCCGGGCGGCTGCGCCAGCAGGTAGACGCGGCATCGCCGGAGGCCCAGCTCGCGCTGATCCGCGCCCATCCCGATCTGGCCGGCAAGGCGGCGGTGGCCGGCGAGCTGACCGACGACTCCCGCTCGGAGCAGGCCGGCGCCGGCCTGGACCAGTGCACGCCGGCAGAGTTCGCCCGCTTCGAGGAGCTCAACCAAGCCTACCGCGAGCGCTTCGAATTCCCCTTCGTGATCGCCGTTCGCGGGCTCGACCGCCACGCCATCCTCGCGGCGTTCGAGACGCGCCTGAATCACACCCCGGAAGAGGAGCGTCGCACCGCCATCGAGCAGATCCACCGGATCGCGCTGCTGCGTCTGGAGCAGCGAACGACCGAAAGTCGTAGCCGCTAGCGCGCAGACACTGGGGGAGCGAGCGGTTATCCTGAGCGCCTGACCACGGACGAACACGAGAGCGGCGACGGGTGACGGACAAAGAGCGGAATCGGGCGACTGACCAGGAGCGGAATCGGGCGACTGACCAGGAGCGGAATCGGGCGACTGACCAGAAGCGGAATCGGGCGACTGACCAGAAGCAGAATCGGGCGACAGCAACCGATCAGCAGCGACACGGCGCGGCGGAGCACAAACGCCGCGCCGTCGGCCGGCCGGCCGGCAGCGCCAAGAGCAGCGGCGGACACAGTCAGTCGCTGGTACGGGGTCTGACCATTCTGGAAGGGCTGGCCGCGGCCCCGGACGGGCTGGCACTTTCCGATATCGCCGAAGACGTCGATCTGGCGCCCTCGACCACGCACCGCCTGTTGCAGGCGCTGTTCCAGCAGGGCTTCATCACCCAGGACGTCGAAAGCGGCCTGTGGAAGATCGACGTCAAGACCTTCCGCATCGGCAACAGCTTTCTAGAAGCGCGGGATTTCGTCGCCACCGCGCGCCCGTTTCTGCGCCGTCTAACCGCCACCACCGGGGAAACGGCCAATCTCGGCATCCGCGACGACGGCATGGTGGTCTATCTCGCCCAGAGCGAATCCAAGCAGATGATGCGGATGATCACGCGACTCGGCTCGCGGGCGCCGCTTCACGCTTCCGGTGTCGGCAAGGCGCTGTTGGCGTGGATGCCGCCGCAGGAGTTCGAGCAGATCGTGGCCGGACGCACGCTGGAAGGGGAAACGCCCAACACGCTGACCGATGTCGGCAGGCTGCGCGAGCAGCTGGCCGAGATTCGCCGCCAAGGCTACGCCGTCGATCGCGAGGAGCATGCCATCGGTCTCAACTGCGTTGCCGCCACGCTCCACGACGAAAGCGGCCTGCCGCTGGCCGCGATCTCCGTCTCCGGCCCGGTGGCCCGGATCGACGACTCCCGCCTGCCCGAGCTTGCCGCCCTGGTCGCCGAGACCGCCCGCGAGATCACCGCCAAGATCGGCGGCAAGACGCCGACCGAACCGCCGGCATAGGTGCTTGGTCCGAAAAGTCGTCGAGCGCAGGCACTTTGCCTCTGGAAACGCTGAATAAGTCGTCGAGCAGGATGAAGTGGGCGGCATTCCGTCGCAAGGCGCACGGAGCGCAGCAACCGGAGCATATTGGGATATATGTGAGGATTCGACCGGGCTGGCGCTCCAGCACCGCGCAACGAAGCCGATTCGCCTGCACAGACACTTATGCAGTGTTTCCTCAGGTATTCAGGATCACCCCGCCATTCAGATGAATCGTCTGGCCAGTCATGTAGGAAGATTCCTGGCTGGCCAGGTAGACGTAGGCCGGGCCCATCTCGCTGGGTTGGCCGGCGCGCTGCATCGGCACCTGCCCGCCAAAGCTTTCGACCTTCTCGTCATCGAAGCTGGCCGGAATCAACGGCGTCCAGACCGGACCCGGCGCCACCGCATTGACGCGGATCTCGCGATCCACCAGCGACTGCGCCAGCGAACGTACCAGCCCCTGGATCGCCCCTTTGGTGGAAGAATAGTCGATCAGCGTCGCGTTACCCTTGAAGGCGTTGACCGATGACGTCGCGATGATCGTGTCACCGGCGCTCATGTGCGGCAGGGCTTCGCGCACGAAATAGAAGTGGCTGAAGATATTGGTGGCGAAGGTGCGCTGCAGCTGTTCGTCGGTGATCTCGGTGACGTCGTCCCAGTCGTGCTGCTCGGCAGCGTTGTTGACGAGGATATTGAGGCCGCCCAGCTCTTGACACGTGCGCTCGACCGCTTCACGACAGAACGCGGATTCGGCCACGTCGCCCTTGAGCAGCAGGCAACGCTGACCTTCGGCTTCGACCAGCGCCTTGGTGTCTTCCGCATCGCGATCCTCATCGAGGTAGACCACGGCGCAATCGGCCCCTTCACGGGCGTAGTGCACCGCCACGGCGCGGCCGATACCGCTGTCGCCACCGGTAATCAGTGCCACCTTGCCCTTGAGCTTGTCGGTGCCGCGATAGTCGTCGCGAATGAACTCCGGCTCGGGCTGCATGTCATGCTCGTCGCCCGGCTGCTGCGCTTGATGCTGCGGGGGAAAATGCGATTCTGACATTCTGGCTCCCTCCTGAATGGAATCGAATGAACGATGGCGGCTGAATGGCGCCGTCTCTTCTCGCCGCGGCGAATCCTCCAATGGATTGCCGCGACGCTCCATGAGCATAGGAAGCCTGGGCGGATTCATTCAAATCCCGCTACCGGATCTTAAGCCAGGTTAACGGTATCGGCGACGCTGCAGGAGACGGCCGCCCGTGGACGGTTGACCAGTCCGACGCACGGGAATACTCGACAGCCAGGACGATATCGCCGCCGGGCGTGAAGCCGGTGACGCACGGCGCTACACTATCGCCCGACCAAGCGCCCGACCGAGCGCCCGACCAAGGCCGCTACGCTCGGCCAGCCCGATTTCGCCACCTGCCGCCAACGAGGTTTCCCGATGCCCGCGCACCTGCTTTCCGTCGACTCGCTCTCCCGTGACGCCGTCGACCACCTGATCCGCATTGCCGAGCGCATGGAGCCGATCGCCCAGCGGCGCAAGGTGACCCGCGTGCTCGAAGGCGCCGTGCTCGGCAATCTGTTCTTCGAGGCCAGCACCCGAACCCGCATCAGCTTCAACGCCGCCTTCTGCCGGCTCGGCGGCAGCGTCTGCGACACCACCGGCTTCACCTTCTCGTCGATGGCCAAGGGGGAATCGCTCTACGACACCAGCCGAGTGATGGGCGGTTACGTCGATGCCATCGTCATGCGCCACCCCGAGCAGGGCTCGGTGGCGGAATTCGCCGAAGCGACCCAGGTGCCGGTGATCAACGGCGGCGACGGCCCCGGCGAGCACCCGAGCCAGGCGCTGCTGGACGTCTACACCATCACCAAGGAGTTCGCGCGGCTGGGCAAGCCGCTGGCCGGCGCTCACCTGCTGCTGACCGGCGATCTGAAATACGGCCGCACCGTGCACTCGCTGATCAAGCTGCTGTCGCTCTACGAACCGCTGCGGATCACGCTGGT